>DATAFX010000010.1:0-15320 GCA_036257195.1 Candidatus Methylomirabilota bacterium
TCTTCGGGTTCACGCGTCGCTGGCCGAGCGTCGACCAGTCCATCACCTGGAGATCGATGACGAACCCCACGTCCTCGAGCTGTTGCTTGGTGACCAGCGCGAAGTCGTACATCCACTTGTACTCCTGGGTGGTCATGAAACGGATCGGCTGGCCCGTATAGCCGGCCTCCTTGAGCAGCCGCTTGGCCTTGTCCTTGTTGCGCTCGTTCCAGGGCAGGCCCGCGATCTTGGTGTGCCACGGGGTGTTCTCGGCGAAGGCCAGGCTCGAGTCCATCCGGTAGAACTCGCGCCGGCCGCCGGCCGCGGCGCTCGTGATCGGCTCGTTGTCGACCGCCGCCTGCCAGGCCTGGCGAAGCTTCTCGTTCGTCATCAGGCCTTCCTTCTTGTTCAGCACGGCGACCAGCCAGTAGTAGGGCTTCGCCACGATCGGCGTCACGTTCGGGTTCCTGGCAAGCCGCTCGTACGCGTCGATGATCAAATCGTCGGCGAAATCGAGCTCACCCGTCTCCACCTGGGCCACCCGCGTGGCACCGTCGGGGACCGGAATCCAGCGCAGCTCGTCCAGGTATGCCGTCTTGCCGCCACCGTAGCCATTCGGCTTCTCGTTCCGAGACTTGTACTCGTCGAAGCGGACCATCCGCAGGTGCTGGTCCGGCTTCCACTCCGTCACCTTGAAGGGGCCGGTCCCGATGAACTCCGTCACACGCTGGTCCGGGGGAAACTTCTCGGCGATCTCTTTCGGGTAGATCGCGGCGAAGTTGCCCGGGATGGCGAGGTTGATCAGGACGATCGCCACCCTCTCCTTGAGCTTCAGCTCGACCGTGTACTTGTCTGGTCCGCGCAGGTCCGCCACGAAGGTGAAGAGGTCCTTGCCGTAGACAGACCGCGCCCCCCAGCGCTTGAGCGAGGCGAGCACGTCCTCGGAGGTCATCTCCTTGCCATTGTGGAACTTGATCCCCTGCCGGAGCTTGAACGTGTACGTGAGGCCGTCGGGCGAGACCGTGGGCAGGCTCTCCGCGAGCATGGGGATCGGCCGGAACCCCTCGTCGAGGCTGAGCAGCCCCTCGTAGATGTGGTTCGTGAGGACTTCGGTGATCGTCTGGGTTCCCCAGTGCGCATCGATCGACGGCGGCTCGCCGAGGTTGCCGATCCTGAGGATCCCACCCTTCTTCTGGGCGCCAACGTCGAGGGTGATGCCGATCGTGACCAGGGTGACGACCGCCAGGGCAACAGCCATCGCACGGAGGCTTCTCAGTTGCCTCATGTCACACCTCCACACAGTGCGGTTTCTCGAATCGATGGCCACGCTCGGTGCCGAGCGCGGGGGCGTCTCCGCCGGGCGTCATACCCTGCGGGACAGTACCCCATCGTCGGCGAGTGCGGCCCCTCCGGTCAAGAAGGGGCCGCCGGTCCGACGCCGCCTGCGTGGCAGCCCTCCCGCGGCCCGCGCCGATCCTACTTCTCCAGCCACACGTTGTAGAAGCGAGGCCGCTCGGTGTTCTCGTTGAGACCCTTGACCGTCTTCTGGACTGCCCGGAGCCCGTGGAGATCCCCCAGGCGGATCGAGGGAACCTTGTCGTACCAGAGGCGCGTCTGCTGCTCCCAGAGGGCGCGCCGCTTCGCCGGATCGGTCTCGCGCCCCAGCTCCTGGGTGTTCTTCGCGATCTCCTCGTCGCAGGTCCAGCCGGCCCACGTGCAGGAGAGGATCGCCTGGAACAGGGGGTCGAACTGCGCCCCTATGCCGATCCCCGTCGTGAACACCTCGTACTCCTTCGGGTTGAACCGGCGGGTCGACAGGGTCGCCCAGTCGACGACTTGGAGATCGACGACGAACCCGATGTCCTCCATCTGCTGCTTCATCATCACGGCGAAGTCGTACATCCACTTGTATTCCTTCGTCGCGATGAACCGGATGGGCTCGCCCTTGTAGCCGGCCTCCTTCATCAACCGCTTGGCCTTCTCGACGTTCCGCTCGTTGTACGGGAGACCGGCGAGCTTCGTGTGCCACTCGGCGACTTCCTGGAACATGAGGCTCGGGTCCAGCCGGTAGAACTCGGGCTTGCCGGCCGCCACCGTCTTCATGATCGGCTCGATGTCCACGGCCGCCTGCCAGGCTTGCCGCAGCTTCTGGTTCGTCATCAAGCCTTCCTTCTTGTTGAAGACCGCGATGAGCCAGAAGTACGGCTTCGCGACGAGGGGACGCGCCGTCGCGCTTCGCGCGAGCCGGTCGTACTGGTCCAGCGAGAGGTCGTCGGCGAAGTCGAGCTCGCCCGTCTCCACCTGCGCCGCGCGGGTCGCGACCTCGGGCACCGGGATCCAGCGCACCTCGTCGACATGCGCCACCTTGGCGCCGCCGTAGCCGTTGGCCTTCTCCGCCCGCGGCCGGTAGTCGTCGAAGCGGACCATCCGGAGGTGCTGGTCGGGCTTCCACTCCGCGACCCGGAACGGCCCGGTTCCCACGAACTCGGTGATCTTCTGCTGGGGCGGGAACTTCTCGGCGATCTCCTTCGGATAGATCGCGGCGAAGTTGTTCGGAATCGCGAGCGCGAGGACCACGATCGGCGAGCGCTCGCTGAGACGCATCTCCACCGTGTAGGGGTCGACGACCTTGAGGTCGGCGACCTGCTTGAACAGCACCTTACCCGTGTTCGCCTGCACGCCCCAGCGCTTGAGGGAGGCGACCACGTCCTCGCCCGTCAGCTCCTTGCCGTTGTGGAACTTGACGCCCCGTCGGATCTTGAACGTGTAGACGAGCCCGTCCCGGGACACGGCCGGCATCCCCTCGGCGAGCATGGGAATCGGCCGGTTGTCCTGGTCCAGGGTGTAAAGCCCCTCGTAGATGTGGTTCGTCAGCGTCTCGACGAGCGCGGTCGTCGACCAGTGGGCATCGAGAGCCGGCGGCTCACCGAGGATGCCGACCCGGAGCACGCCTCCCTTGCGGGGCGTCTGCGCCTCGGCCCCGAGCCCGAAGACGAGCGCCGGCAGAATCGCGACGCCGAGGATACCAAGCTTGCGCAGGAGCCACATGTATCACCTCCGCGCGGCCGAGTGATCGACCACGGTTCGCGGCCGGAAAGGCTCGCCCACCCCTCCGGCAGCGAAGCGGACGGGCGGGCGGCACGCCACCACGGCGCTCGGGAGCATCCTCAGCCCGGGCCCACGGGTCCGTCAAGGGGACCCCGTCCGGGCGGGGCGATCTAGAGGGCGGGCCGGGCGTTCGCCCAGGGCCGCGCTTGCTCGAAGGCCGCCGCGGCGCGCAGCACCATCGCGTCGTCGAAGCGGCGCCCCACGATCTGGAGCCCCATGGGCAGCCCGTCCCGGGTGAATCCGCACGGGACCGAGGCGGCGGGCTGGCCCGTGAGGTTGAAGGGATACGTGTAGGGGATCCACCCGTACGGTTTCACCGCGGTGCCCGCCACCTCGGTCGGGTAATCGAGGCCGAGCGGAAACGGCGGGCACGAGACGGTGGGCGTCAGCAGGAGGTCGTAGCGGCCGAAGAAGGCGCGCGGGTGCTGCCACCACGCCAGGCGATCGAACCAGGCCTGGACGTACCGGCTCGGCGGAGCGGCGGCGACGGTGTCGATGATCGTCCGGAGCCCGGGCTCGATGTCGTCCTGCCGGTCCCGGTACGGAAGGAGCCGCGTTGCGAGCCCCCCACAGAAGATCTCGAACCAGCACTCGGCAGGCGATGGCCAGCGCGGCACGACCGTCTCGACCCGGCATCCGAACTCCCGGAACGCCCGCGCGGCCCGGGCGGCGGCCTGTCGCACCTCGGGATCCAGCGCCGTCAGATTGCCCAGGTCCTCGGCGTAGGCTACCCGGAGCCCCTTGATGTCGCCGCGGATCGCTCTGAGGTAGTTCACGCCCGACCCGGGGAGCGAGTACTGGTCCCGCTCGTCGGGCCCCGCGCAGACGTCCATGACCAGGGCGGCGTCGGCCACGGTCCGGGTCATCGGGCCGATGTGGGAGACGCTCCACGCCGCGCTCGCGGGATATGTGGGGATCCGGCCATAGGAAGGCTTGTGCCCGAAGATGCCCGCGAACGAGGCCGGGATCCGGATCGAGCCGCCTCCGTCCGTCCCCACCGCGATCGGGGCGAGGCCGGCCGCCACCGCCGCCGAGGCGCCACCGCTCGACCCTCCCGGAGTCCGGTCCAGGCGCCACGGGTTCCGGGTCGCCCCGAAGAGGAGATTGTGGGTCGCTCCGAGCCACCCCATCGTCGGTGTGTTCGTCTTGCCGACCATGATGGCGCCCGCGGCCCGGAGGCGCGCGACCATGGGGGCGTCCTCGGTCGGGATGTGGTCGGAAAAGAGCCGGGTGCCGAACGTCGTCCGGACGCCCTTGGTGAAGACGAGATCCTTCACGGAGAACGGCACCCCGTGGAGCGGCCCGAGCCTGGCTCGACGTGGGCCGAGCGCCCGCTCGGCCGCCCGCGCCGCCCGGCGGGCCTCGTCCGGGGTCACCGTGACGTACGCGTTGAGCTGGGGGTTCACGCGCCCGATCCGGTCCAGCACCGCGTCGACGACCTCGACCGGTGAGACCTTGCGGCGGCGGATCATCGCCGCCAGGTCGGAGGCGGGTAACCAGCAGAGCTCGTCGGACGCCATTGCGCGTCCCTCCCGTGTCAGGGGTCTCGGCTCGCGCCCGCCGGGGGCGGAGCACGAGCATCTTAGCATCGGGTCTCGCCGCTTCCCGCCAGGGTCAGCGTGCCAGGCGATCCAGCACCTCGGCGAGAGCCGAGGGCTGCGAGATGAAGGGCGAGTGGCTCCCGTCGAGCTCGATCGGCTCGACGCCCAGGCGCTCGCGGGCGGCCCGGCGCGACCAGGCGGGGGAGACGGCTCGGTCGTCCCGGCAGAGGATGTAGGCCTTCTCGCCCGGGGCCCAGGCCGACAGCGGACATCGCTCGCCCCGGGGGGCGGGCGCCTGGGGGCGGAGGCGTGCGAACGCCCGGCGGACGTCCTCGGGCGCGCAGTCGTGGAAGAAGACGTCGCGCGCCGCGGCCTCGTCCCGGAACCAGACGGTCCCGTCGGGGCCGGTCACGCGGCCGGGGTGCGAGCGCAGCACCGGATCGTAGATCTCCGGCTCGGCGGCGACCTGGTCCGCCAAACTTCGACCGAACTCCGGGATCACGGCGCACAGGAAGACCAGCCGCCGCACCGGACGGCGCGCCGCCACCAGGGGCACGGTCAAGCCGCCCAGGGAATGGCCCACGAGCACGAGGTCGTTCGCCGGGGGCACCGCCCGGTCGACGACCTCGGCGTAGCGGGCGGCGCCCGCCGCGGGGTCCTCGCACGGCAGGTCCATCGCGAAGACCCGGTGTCCCAGCGCCTCGAGGATCGGAGTCACCCGCTCCCAGCACCAGGCGCCGTGCCCCGCGCCGTGGACGAGCGCGAACGTCGCCATCTGTTCGACAGCATAGCCCTGCCCGCGGTGAGGCGGGAGGGCCCGCGGTGCGGTTTCACGCACGGCGCGGTCCGGGGTCCTAGGGCACGAAGGCCTGACTACCTTGACGACCATGGAGGTGGAGCGATGAGTGACTCGACCCCGAAGACGACCGCGGAGCTCCTGGCCCGGGTGGACCGCGCCTGGACCGCCCTCCAGGGCACGGTGGGCCGGCTGACCCCGGCCCAGCTCACCGACGTCCGCGATCCAGCCGGGTGGGCGGTGAAGGATCACGTCATGCACGTGGCCGCCTGGGAGAACGCCCTGGTGGCGCGGCTCACAGGGCGGCCCGCGCACGAGGCGCTCGGGCTCGACCAGGCCACGCTGGCCCTGGACGAGGACGCCGTGAACGCCGCGATCTTCGCGCTCCACCGCGATCGCGCTCTGGCGGAAGTCCTGGACACAGCGCGAGCGACCCACCGGGCGGCGCGCGCACGTCTGGCCGCCCTCGGTGACCATGCCATCCAGGGTACGGTGACGGACGTCCTTCCGCCCGGAGCGGAGAAGGATGGCGGCCCTGCCGCCCCTTGGATCGGCGGCAACACGTGGGAGCACTACGAGGTGCACCATGGCTGGATCCGCGCGCTCGTTGACGGAGCCTGAGCGCGGCGGGTCGAAGCCGGGGCGGGTCTAGGGCCTCCCCGGGGCGGCGCCGCCGTCGCCCCGGTGGCCGAAGGGCGGCGTCGCGCCGGGCGGCAGGTCCACGTCGAAGGCGTTGAGCACCGCGGCGATCATTCCGTAGTAGCCGGCGAGGGTCACGAGCTCGATCAGCTCTTGGCGTCCGAGCTCGGTCTCGGCGCGCGCAAACTGTTCCGCTGTGAGTCCGCGGTTCCGATAGATCGCCCGCACGGTGTCAACGATGAGGGCCTCGCGCGGCCGGAGGCCGTGGGTCGAATCTCCGTCGCGCACGACCGCGATGGCCTCGGGTCGGGTGCCCTCCCGGAGGGCGATCGGCTCGTGGGCCGCCCACTCGTAGGGCGCCTCGGCCTCGCGCCCGGCGGTGAGGATCGCGAGCTCGCGGTCCGCGCCCGACAGGGTCGAGTGGAAGCGCAGCTGCTCGCCGAGCGCGGCGACGCGGTCACAGAGCGCCGGGTGATGCAGCAGGACCACGTACGGACCCCGGGTGGCGCCGCGTGTCCGGGCGACACGGTCGTAGACCGCCCGCATTTCGGGGTCCAGCTGATCTCGGGACGGCTCCGGGACGCGAGTCATGGGTAGCGGCGTCGCGGCCCGCTGCCCTGACGCCAGCGCGACGGGGTATACACCGGTCGCGCGAGGGGTGTCAAGGCGCGGGAGCGCGCGTCCCGTCGGGTACGCGGGGCGGCACCAGGCTCAAGAGCGCAGCGGCGGCCGCGATCGCTGCCGCGACGTTGAACGCGTCGGCGAAGGCAAGCGCGGTAGCGGCCCCCGGCCCGCGCTCCGCGTGAGCGGAGAGCCGCGCCGCGTAGACGGCCGTTGTCAGGCTCGCTCCCACGACGACCCCGACCGTCCGCATGAGCGCGACCACGCTTCCGGCCATGCCTTGACGTGACGGCGACAGGGCGGTCATCACGTAGTGCATGTTGGCGACCAGGAAGAGCCCCGAGCCGAAGCCCCCCAGCCCGACGGCGAGAGCGATCCGCGCCGGCGTCGCGACGTCGTCGAGACCGCCCGTCAGCCAGAGCCCCGCGCCCTCGACGGTGAGGCCGAGCGGTGCGAGCCAGCGGCCGGCGCCTCGGTCTGCCAGGCGCCCCCCGAGCGCCGCCGCGCACGCCTGCGCCAGCGGGCCGGTCGCGAAGAGGAGACCTCCCAGCCCCGCCGCGAAGCCCCGCCGGTCAATGAGGTAGTAGGGCACGAGGAGCCAGACGGCGAACAGCGCCACGAACGCGAGCAGGTGCGCCGCATTCGCGATCACGAACCCGCGGGCGTCGGCGAGCCCTCTGACGGCTCCTCCCCCGGGCGCCCGGCCCGCGTCGACCCCCACCGAGCCGGGCGCTCCGTTCTCCGGGAGCGCCCGGCCGAGCCCGAGCGCCAGCGCCACGAGCGGGAGCCGCCCTAGGTACACGACACGCCATCCCAGGGCGCCGACGAGGGCGCCGCCGCCGAGCGGACCCAGCACGGCACCGAGGCTCGCGGCCATCCCTAGCCAGCCGAAGGCCCGTCCCCGCCGGCCCGGTGGCGTCGCCAGCGAGACGAGGGCCGGCGCGCTGGCCATCACGAGCGCCCCGCCCAGGCCCTGCGCGATCCGGGCACCGAGGAGCCACGCCCAGGTAGGCGCCAGGCCGCAGCCGAGGTGCGCCAGGCCCGTGAGCGCGAGCCCTCCCTGGAACACGCGCGCGTGCCCGATCCGGTCGGCCAGCCGCCCCGCAGGAATCAACACGACGGCGAAGGTGGCCATGTAGGTGAGGACGACCCACTGGATAGACGTAGCCGGGACGTGGAACGCGGCGGAGATCGCCGGGAAGGCGATGTTGACGGCAGCATCCAGCGCGACCGTCAGGACGCCCAGCGCGGCGGCGAGGACTGGGCGAGCGGTCGACCTCGTGGCCGCGGACATGGGCGATCCCGCGCGATGGCTCAGCCGGGCCGGAGCCGGGCGGGAATCAGCGGCGCGGCGGTGGGAGGTGGATCGAGCGCCCGAGGAAGAGCTCGGCCGCCTCCCCCAGCGTCTCGGAGAGCGTGGGGTGCGTGTGGATCGTGCCGGCGAGATCCTCGGCCACGGCCCCCATCTCGACGGCCAGCGTCCCCTCGGCGAGGAGATCCCCCGCGTGTGGGCCGACCAGACCGACCCCGAGAAGGCGCCCGGACGCGGACTCGAAGACGAGCTTCGTCAGTCCGTCCGGCCGGCCCATGGCGACCGCGCGCCCCGACGCGCTCCACGGGGCCTTCGCCGTCCGTATCTCCACGCCGCGGGCGCGGGCCTCGGCCTCCATGAGCCCGCACCAGGCGACCTCCGGGTCGGTGAACACGACCGCCGGCACCGCGCGAGGCTCGAAGGCGGCCGGGTGGCCGGCGATGGCCTCGGCCGCCACCAATCCCTCGGCGACCGCCTTGTGGGCGAGCATGGGCTCGCCGGCGACATCGCCGATGGCGAAGACGCGCGGGTCCGCGGTGCGGCGCTGCGCATCCACCGTGATGAAGCCGCGCGCGTCCCGCGCGGCGTGCGTGTGGTCGAGCCCGAGGTCGTCCGTGAGAGGGCGACGCCCCACCGCGACGAGGAGCTGGTCGACCTCGAGGTGGGCCGGCGCCCCTTCTCCGGCCAGCTCCACGGCCAGCGCGCTCCCGGTGTCGCGCATCCCGGTGAGCTTGGTCCCGAGCAGGATCCGCTTGAAGCGCTTCCCGAGCCGTCGCGCGAGCGGCGCAACCAGGTCGCGATCCACACCCGGGAGCAGCCCGTCGAGCAGCTCCACGACGGTGACCTCGGTCCCCAGCGCCGCGTAGACACTCCCCAGCTCGAGCCCGATGTAGCCGCCGCCCACCACCAGGAGCCGGGCCGGGGTGGCCGATAGCGCCAGCGCCGCCGTCGAGTCCCAGACGCGCGGGCCTTGCTCGAGCCCCGGCAGCGTCGCCGGCCGGGATCCGGTGGCGACGATGGCGTGCTTGAACCGGAGCGTCGCCGGCGGCCCGTCCTCGCGCGCGACGCGAATCGAGCCGTCGCCGTCGAACCGACCGTGGCCCGCCACCACGTCGACGCCGCGCGCCTTGGCGAGCCCGGCGAGCCCCTGCGCGAGACGGTTGATGGACCGCTGGGTCCAGGCCCGGAGCTTCGCGGCGTCGATCCGGGCCGCACCGAACACCACGCCCGCCTCGGTCGCGTCGGCCGCGTCGTGGATGAGGGCGGCGATGCCGAGGAGAGCCTTGGAGGGAATGCACCCGACGCGGAGGCACTCGCCGCCGAGGGCGCCGCGCGCCTCCACGAGGACGGTATCGAGCCCGAGGTCCGCCGCCCGGAAGGCCGCCGCGTACCCACCGGGGCCGCCGCCCAGCACGACGACGTCGGCCTCTCGGGGGAGCTCGCCCATGACCACGGGCGCTGAAACCCCTACCCCTCGAGGAAGAGACGCTCGGGTGCCTCGAGGAGCCCGACGAGCTCCGTCGAGAAGCGCGCCGCCTCCATGCCGTCGATGACCCGGTGATCGAAAGCAAGGGACAGCGGCAGGACGAGCCGCGGGACGATCTGACCGTCCCGGACGACGGGCGTCTGGCGCGCGCGCCCGACTCCCAGGATCGCGACCTCGGGATAGTTGATGATCGGCGTGGCGCCGGTGCCCCCGAGCGCCCCGGTGTTGGTCACCGTGAAGCTCCCGCCGCGCAGGTCCTCGAGCGTCGCCTTCCCCTCGCGCGTCCGGGCGACGAGGCGGGCGAGCTCGGCGGCCAGGTCGCGGATCCCCTTGCCCTCGACCCCCCGCACCACCGGGACCACGAGCCCTTGGTCAGTGTCCACCGCGACGCCGATGTTGTAGTAACGCTTGAGGACGAGCTCCCCCGTCGCGTGGTCCAGGGTCGCGTTGAAGCGCGGGTGGACCCGCAGGGCCATCGCCACCGCCTTCACCAGGAAGACGGTCAGGGTCAGCTCCGCGCTTCCCTCGCCGCCCCGCTTCTGCTGGCGACGGCGCATCGTCTCGAGCTCGGTGACGTCGGCCTGGTCGTGCTGGGTGACGTGCGGGATTACCGCCCACGCGAGCGACAGGTGCTCGGCGCTGCGCCGCCGGATCCCGCGGAGCGGCTCTCGCTCCACCGGTCCCCACTGCTCGAACCGTGGGAGTGTGGGCAGGCTGACCGGCGCGGTCAGCGGGCGGGGCGCCTCGACCGGCGCGGCGGGCACCGACGCGCTCGCCGCGCCCGCGGGGGCGGCGGCGCGACCGCCCGCGGTCAGACGCACGTCCTCGTCCGAGACTCGACCGCCCGGCCCCGTCCCGCGGACCTGGGCCAGGTCCACGCCGAGCTCGCGGGCGAGCCGGCGGGTCGCGGGAGTGGCCGCTGGCGGGAGACCGGGCGGAGACGCCGCCGTGACCGGAGCAGGAGCGGCGGGCGGCACGGCGGCCGGAGCGCGTGCGGTGGTCGCCGGTGCCGGCGTCGCGCCCGGGGGACCACCACCCGCATCGGCGAAGCTCAGGAGGACCGCACCGACCTTCACCCGCTGGCCGGCCTGGACGTGCACGGTCGCGACGCGCCCGCCGTGGGGTGACGGCAGCTCGACCTGCGCCTTCTCGGTCTCGACGAGCAGAACCGGCTGGTCTTCCTTGATCTCGTCACCCTCGGCGACGAGGACGCGGACGATCTCGGCCTCGGTGAGACCCTCGCCGAGGTCGGGCAGCCTGAAGTCCCTCGCCATTCGAGGAGTCGCGGCGGCGCGGGCTCGGCCCCGCCTAGAAGGCGAGCGTCTCCCGGACGGCGTGCAGCACGCGATCCGCCCCGGGCAGCCAGCCGCGCTCGCGCGCGAAGCCCGGGTAGACGATGTCGAAGGCCGTGACCCGCCGGACCGGCGCCTCGAGCTGGAGGAATGCGGTCTCGACCACCCGCGCCATCACCTCCGCGCCGACCCCACAGTTCCGCTGCGCCTCGTGAGCCACAACGACCCGGCCCGTCTTGCGGGCGGACGCCGCGATCGTCTCGGTGTCCATCGGCGAGATCGACAGGAGGTCGACGACCTCGACCTCGGCCCCGTCCTCGGCGCGAACGCGCTCGGCAACCTCCAGGCAGCGGTGGAGCATCGCCCCGTAGGCGACCAGCGTCAGGTCCTTGCCCTCACGGGCGAGGCGCGCCTTGCCGATCGGCCACGTCTCCTCCGTCACCGGGACCTCCTCCTTGACGGCGTGATAGAGGGCCTTCGGCTCGAAGAAGATCACGGTGTCGGGGTCGCGGATCGCGCTGATCAGGAGCGCGCGCGCGGTGCGCGGGCTGGAGGGGATCACGATCTTCAGGCCCGGCGTGTGCGCGTAGTACGCCTCCTCGCTCTCCGAGTGGTGCTCGAGGGCGCGCACGCCGCCCCCGTACGGCATCCGCACGACCATCTGGACGTGATAGCGGCCCCGCGTCCGGGCCCGGTACCGGGCGGCGTGGTTCTCGATCTGATGGAACGCCTGGAACGAGAAGCCCGAAAACTGGATCTCCGGGACAGGCTTGAGCCCGTAGAGCGCCATGCCGATGGCCATGCCCACGATGGCACCCTCGGCCAGCGGCGTGTCGATCACGCGCTGCTCGCCGAACTTCGCGAGGAGGCCGTCCGTCACGCGGAACACGCCGCCGTCGACGCCGATGTCCTCGCCCAGCACCAGGACGTCATCGTCGCGCTCCATCTCCTGCATGAGGGCGAGATTGATGGCCTGGACCATCGTGAGCTTCCGGTGCTCAGTCATGCCCGGCTCCTCGTCGGGTGTCGGGTCCCGTCGGCTGCATCATCCGTGCGCAGCGTCCCCGGTCGCGGCCAGCTCGCGCTCGAGCTCCGCGCGCTGCGCGAGGAGCTCCTCTGTCGGCTCGGCGTAGACGTGCTCGAAGCCGTCGAGAAGGTTCGCCTGCATCCGGGCCTCCGCCCGCTCGACCGCGCTCCGGATCTCGGCGTCGACCTCCGCCTCGAGGACCTCCTCCCCGGCGGCGTCGAGCAGCCCCTTGGCCTCGAGGTATCGCCGGAGCCGGGGCAAAGGCTCCCGAGCCTCCCACGCCTTGACCTCGGCCTGGTCGCGATACTTAGTCGGATCGTCCGCAGTGGTGTGGAGCGACAGCCGGTACGTCAGGGCCTCGATGAGCGTCGGCCCCTCTCCCCGCCTCGCGCGCTCCACGGCCTCGCGCGTCGCCACGTAGCAGGCAAGGAGGTCGTTGCCGTCCACCTGGACGCCGGTGAAGCCGTAGGCGATCGCCTTCTGGGCCAGCGTCCGGGCCCGGCTCTGCTTCGCCCGTGGGAGGGAGATGGCCCACTGGTTGTTCAGGCAGAAGAAGATCAGCGGGGCCTGGAAGACGCCGGCGAAGTTCATCGCCTCCTGGCAGTCGCCGTGAGACGTGGCGCCGTCACCGAAGTAGACCATCGTCACGCTGTCCTCGCCCTTGTACCGGCTGGCGCACGCCAGGCCGACCGCGTGCGGCACCTGGCTGGCGATCGGGATGCAGAGCGGGAGGTCCCGCACGCCGTCGGGGACCCGCATCCCCTCGGCGTACCCCGCGTAGTAGAGCAGCAGGTTCTCTAGCGGCCAGCCGCGCCACATGTACGCGGGCCACTCGCGATAGTACGGCACCATCCAGTCCGTGGGCCGGAGCGCGTAGACGCTTCCCAGCACGGCGGCCTCGTGACCGCGGATCGGACCGAAGGTGCCGACGCGCCCCTGGCGCTGGAGCCGGAGCATGCGCTCGTCGAAGCGTCGGGCGAGGAGAAAGGTGCGGTAGAGACGGCGGAGGTCTTGAGGGGGAATCGGGGGCTCGAGGGACTCGTCGACGTGCCCCTCTTCGTCAACGACCGACAGATGCTCGATCGACGGGACGTCCAGTCTCGTCCGCGGCACGCACGCCCCCTTTCGGGCTCGATGCTTCGACGCCATTTTCCACCCGGGCGGCCCCGCGGGTCAACATCGAGGGCGCGCGCGTGATGGCCCCGTCCGCGCGCGAGTCACGGACGTGTTCGCGTCGCGGTCGTACGGGGCGTTCGCCGATCGCGCCAGAGTCCGAGCAGGAGCGTGAGGAGTGCCAGGCCCAACTCGTCGACCAGCGGCAGCGGGTCGGGCAGGACGAGGTCGAGCAGGGTCAAGAGCGCGAGGAGCGCGAAGAGCGTTGGGAACCGCAGGTTCAGCCGCCGCAGCAGTCCAGCGATGAAGCCACCGCGAGCCGCCGAGCCTCCGAAGCCCATGCTGCGAGTATATGCTCTCGCTTCCCTCGACCGACCGGCGCCTTGCAATGTCCCCCTGTCGCCGTCTATGGTGAGGTGGACTGCCAGGCATCGCCTGTGAACGCCCTGAAAGACCCAGAGATCTTCCAGCAGGCCGGGCCCTTCGACGCGACGCCTGTCACTCACCGGATCCATCGAGAAGTCGCCGTGCTTGCCGGCTGGGGGCGCGCCATCCTGCTCCAGATGGCCTCGCCGCGGATCGCGTGGGCCATCCGGGAGCACAGCGGCTTTCGCGCCGAGAAGTGGGGTCGCCTCAGCCGGCTCTCCCGCACGCTGAACTCCATGCTGATCATGACGTTCGGCGATGAGGAGGCGGCCCGTCGAGCGGCTCGAGGGATCGACGCGCTCCATGGTCAGGTCCACGGGGTCGTCGGAGAGCCCGCCGGAAGTCCGTGGGCAGGCGCTTCCTACTCGGCCCGCGATCCCGAGCTCATGCGCTGGGTGCACGCCACGCTGGTCGATTCGTTCGTCGTCGCCTACGAGCGGTACGTGGGGCCGCTCTCCCTGCAGGAGAAGGATCGGTACTGCGCCGAGACCGCGGCGCTGGAGCTCCTGTTCCACCTTCCCCCGGGGCTCTTGCCCCGGAGTCACGAGGAGCTCGAACGGTACATGGACGACATGCTGGCGAGCGACCAGATCGCGGTCACCGAGACGGCCCGCATGCTCGCTGGTCGATTGCTCTCGGCGGAGCCGCGATGGATCGGCCGGCCGGTGTCCTCTGTCCTGGAGCTGGTCGGGGTCGGCCTGCTGCCCTCGGGGGTCCGCGACGCCTACGGGTTCGCCTGGAGCGGCAGGCGCCAGCTGGCGCTCGAGTGGTCTTCGCGCGCCGTGCGCGCCGTCCTGCCGTGGGTCCCGGGCCGGATCCGCTACTGGCCGATCTCGCGGCCCGGTGGGCCCTCCCGGGCCCGCGTCGCCTAGGGCTTCTCCGCCCAGTCAGGAATTGCCCGGCGCCCCGATCCGGGCTGGCACGGCTCGCCCACGGGGTCCTCGCGATGTATCATGCGATCCGGCCGCTGGCCGGCCCGCCCGAGCCCGATGGCCGGGTGACTGACCGCTTACCCAGCGAAGGGACGCGAGGAGGGCGATAGACCGTGGCGAAGAAGGCTCCGAAGCGCTCGACGACGATGAAATCGAAGAAGCCTCCGAAGGCGACGGCCAGGGCGGCCGCGAAGCCTCCGGCGAAGCCGGCCGTGAAGGCGACGACCCGCAGCAAGCCGACCGCGCCGGCACGGCCAGCGGTCGCGACCGCGCGACCGGGACCCCAGTCCGCCGGCCCGAGCCTCCTCGAGCAAGCGGAGCGCCTGCGGGACGAGATCCAGCGCAGCAAGCTCACGCATCCGGATCCCTGGACGTACGGGGTGAAGGCCCGCCCGTGGGGCGTGCGCGCCCAGGCGCTGGTGGACCAGCTGGCCGCGCGGGGGGACGACACGGCAACCCGGCGCGCACTGGTGACGCTGGAGGCCGAGGTCCAGGGCAACCGCGACTTCCAGGAGGCCCGGCGCCTCTTCTAGCCACCCCCGTCCGGTCTCCTCGATGACCGAGCGGGCGGCTCACTGGGGTAGATCCTGGTGGGAGACGCCCCGCGCTGGAGGGATTGGCTGGCGAGGCTCGCAGGGCGCCTACGGCGACCGCTGGGCCGCGTAGACGGCGTCGGTCTCCGGACAGGGGGTCACGCCGTGAGTCGCTTCAAGACCGGCGCGGCAGCGCTCTAAACCCCCAGGGCTTCGGCGCGCCGGCCCAGACTCCGGTAGATGGCCATCAGGCGGCGGGCGACGTCCTCCGCGCACGGGTCCACTTCCAGCGCCCTTTCGTAATACCGGGCAGCACCCTCGCCCGTCCCCGGCCACTTCCTAGTGGGCGGCCAGCTCACCCAGCTGATGCCGGAGGCGCCGCCGAAGGCAATCGCCGAAGAAGAACGCTCAAGGCGCCTCCCCGTCCCCGTTCAGAAACGGGCCCCGGTAGAGCCCCGCTGCCTGCTCGATCCAGTGACCCGCCTCGGACCTCCCGTTGCCGGTCTGACCCTGAT
>DATAFX010000075.1:0-8251 GCA_036257195.1 Candidatus Methylomirabilota bacterium
GGCCATGATCCGCCGTGGGTCCCCGCCCTTGGCGAGGATGTGCCCGTGCTCGCGGTAGCCCGCGATCGCGTAGTCGTCGGGACGGAGGGTCGACATCGCCCCCACCGCCACCGCCTCCTGCCCGATGTAGAGGTGGAGGAAGCCCCCGATCTTGCCGAGCGCGTACATCTCGGCCGCCTTCTCCTCGAACCGCCGGATGAGGTGCATCTGCTCGAGGAGCGCGAGGCCGACCGCCCCGTCCACCCGCGCCGCGGTTGCCGTCCCGGATCCTGTCGTCGCCACCGCCCGACCTCCCTTTTCGCGCGTCTCCCCGGGCCTCATCCGCGCATCGACGCCAGGTCGTCGACGTTGATCCGGAAGCGAGCCCGGAAGATCGCCACGATGATAGCCAGCCCGACCGCGACCTCGGCCGCGGCGACGGTCATCACGAAGAACACGATGATCTGCCCGTCGGCCGAGCCGTGGGCACGCCCGAAGGCGACGAACGCCAGGTTCGCGGCGTTCAGCATGAGCTCGATCGACATGAAGATGACCAGCGGATTCCTCCGCACGAGCACGCCCACCACGCCGATGGTGAACAGGATCGCCGACAGCCCGACATAGTACGCCGGCGGGACCACGCTCACCGGACTCCCCGGGCTCTCGGGGAGCCGATCGGACGTATCCTATCCGACGGCCTTCGGCCGGTGGCGGCCTGGGGGCTCACCGCGCGCTCCCGGCCGGTCGCCGCATCACGCGTCCACCCGGCGCTTGGCCAGGGTCAGGGCCCCCACCAGGGCCGCCAGCAGCAGGAGCGAGGTCACCTCGAACGGGAAGAGGTAGTCGGTGAAGAGCAGGCGACCGATGGCCCCCGCTCCGCCCGGGGGCGCCCCCGCGGCCGACCCGCCCGTCCGGCCGGCCACCAGGACGATCGCGAGCCCGAGGACCGCCGCCAGGGGCAAGGCCAGGCGGCGCGCCCCGGCCAATGCGTCCGGCCCCTCCTCGGCGCGCCCAGGAATCAAGAGCATGATCGCGAAGATGAAGAGCACCATGATCGCGCCGGCGTAGACGATCACCTGGGCGAGGGCCAGGAACTCCGCGCGCAGCATGAGGTAGAGCACTGCGACGCAGAACAGGTTCGCGACCAGGAAGAGCGCGCCGTGGAGTGGGTTCGGCCGGATCACTAGGCCGAGGGCGGTCCCGATGGCCGTCGCCGCCACGACGACGAACACCAGCCACTCCATCACTCGAACCCCTTGCGAACCAGGGCCGCCGGCGGCGCCATGGTCGGGAGCCCGTCGGGACCGGCCGGCTCGAGCGCCAGGAGCACGTCCTTCGAGTAGACGAGCCCTTCGCGGCTGAAGGCCGAAAACTCCAGGATGCCCGTGTCCATGCGGATCGCGTCCTCCGGGCACGCCTCGACGCAGAACCCACAGAAGACGCACTTGCCGAGGTCGATGTCGAACCGCGTGGGGTATTTCTCGATGTCCGGGTTCGGGTGCTCCCCCGCCACGATGTAGATGCAGTGCGCGGGGCACACGGTCTCGCACATCATGCAGGCGACGCACCGAGGGGACCCGTCGTCGCGCCGCACCAGCCGGTGGAGGCTCCGAAGCCGCGTCGCCAGCGGGCGCCGCTCCTCCGGCCACTGGTAGGTCACGGCGCCCTTCCGGCCGCGGACCCAGCGCCCCATGTTCCGGAAGAAGTGGCCCGCGGTCACCCCGAGGCCGACGAGCACCTCGGCCAGATAGAAGCGCTGGCCCGCGTGCAGGGTGACCTGCCGGCGGACCCGCAGAACCTTCGGGGGCGGAGGGGCGGAGGCGCTCGCCATCAGTCGTCCCCGCCTAGAGGAGCAGCACCGCGGCCGTCAGGACGATGTTCAGCACGGCCAGCGGCAGGAGTCCGAGCCAACCGAGCCGCATCGCCTGATCGTACCGGAAGCGCGGCAGGGTCCATCGGATCAGCATCAGGAACCAGACCATGGCGACGACCTTGGTCACGAAGGCCCCGATCTGGAGCAGTACCACGAGGAGGTGCGGCAGGCCGAGGACCAGCCCGCCCGGCAGGTGGAAGCCGTCTCGGAAGAGCCACGGCACTTGCCAGCCCCCCAGAAACAGCGCCGTCGTCATGCCGGCGACCACCACAGTCTCCACGAAGTCGGCCATCAGGAACATGCCGAACTTCATCCCGCTGTACTCGACGTTGTAGCCGATGATCTCGGACTCGCCCTCCGGAAAGTCGAACGGCGCCCGCTTGGTGGTGGCGATGCCCGCGGTCAGGAACAGGATGAACCCGAGCGGCTGCGTGAGGAGGCCCCACTTGGGAATGACGCCTCCCCAGTACGCCCCCTGACCGCGCGCGATCTCCTGCAGGTCGAGCGAGCCGTAGACCATGCAGACCCCCATGATCGAGGCGCCGATCGCGACCTCTGCCGAGATCATGAGAGCCGCCGCCCGCTGGCCGCCGAGGAGCGCGAAGTTGTTCGCCGAGGCCCAGCCGGCGAGCACCACGCCGTAGACCCCCATGGACAGCATCGCGAACACGTAGAGGACGCCGGCGTTGAGCTCGACCGCCTGCAGCGAGATCTCGCGGCCGCCGACCCGGAGGACGTCGCCGAACGGAATGGTCGCGAAGCCGGACAGCGCGAAGAAGACCGACACGACCGGCGCGGCCTGGAAGAGCAGCCGGTCGGCACGGGCCGGCATGAAGTCCTCTTTGGTCAGCATCTTGACGGCGTCCGCGAGCGGATGGAACAGCCCGAACAGACGGAAGCCCAGGATCGACGCGCGGTTGGCGCCCACCCGGTCCTGCATGACCGCAGACTGCTTGCGTTCCACCCAGGTCAGGAGGCCGCCCAGGTTCAGCACGAACCCCATGATGAAGGCAACCCGCGCGAAGGCGATGCCGAGGTCCACCATGACCGCGCTCATGGGGCGACTCCCCGCGCGTCGATCGGACGGCCTTCCGCCGGTGGCACCACGTCAGCCCCCTCGTCCCCGAGCGTGCGGTAGCTCATGCCGGCGAAGGCCGGGACCCGGGCGGCCAGGTCGTCGAAGACGCCGGCCGCGCGACGCCCGGGCCAGTCGTGGCCGAGGGCGCGGGCCACCGCGCCGAGGATCTCCCAGTCCGGTCGCGCGTCGCCGCGGGGCAGCACGGCGCGCCAGAACCGCTGGACCCGGCCCGCCACGTTCGTCCAGGTGCCTTCCCGCTCGACCCAGGCCGCACTCGGCAGGACCACGTGCGCCCGCGCGCTCGTCTCGTTCGCGTTCGGCCCCTGGAAGACCACGCCTTCCACTCGCGCGAGCGCCTCGTCCACCTCCGCCCGGGGCCAGCCCGAGTCGAGGAGGTCGTGGTCGAAGACCCAGAGGAGTCGGAGCCGCCCCGCCCGGGCCGCCTCGAGGACGTGGCGCCCGTTGGCCGCCCCCGCCCGGCCCCAGCCGATCAGCTCCGCGCCCCGGCGGTTGGGGGTCTTGTCCGCGACCCGCAGAAGATCGTCTTCGGAGCCCGGCGTGCGCGGGGGAACGCGGAAGTCGGCGTGGACGACGCCGAGCGTGTCCCCGAACAGGCGTCGGGCGAGCCAGAGGTCTTCGTTCGACATCCGGGAGGACAGGAGCACGCCGGTGCCTTCGGGCCCGGCGGCGCGGAGACCGTCTGCCACGGCGGCCACGGCCTCTTCCCAGGTGAGGGTGCGCGCGGTCCCGCCCTCGCGGAGCTCCGGCCGCTCGATCCGGCTGGGCGCGTCGACCTCGCCGAAGCCGTAGCGCCCCTCGTCGCAGATCCACCACTGGTTCACGGCGGCGTTGAAGCGGGGCTTCAGGCGGACGACTCGCCGGCCCTGCGCGTGGTGGGCGCGCTTCGTGTTGGTGTGGACCTCGATGTTGCACCCCCGGGCGCACCCGGGACACACCGACTTCCCGCGGTCCAGGTACCAGACGCGAGCCTGGAAGCGGAAGTCGCGGTCGGTGAGCGCCCCCACCGGGCAGATGTCGACGACGTTGCCGGAGTACGCGTTGTCGAGCGTGGTGCCCGGGAACAGGCCCAGCTCCGAGTGGTCGCCCCGGTTGAAGATCCCGAGCTCGCCCGTCTTGGTGATCGTGTCGCAGAAGCGCACGCACCGCGAGCACAGGATGCACCGCTCGGCGTCCAGCATCACGTGCGGGCCGATCGGCACCGCCTTGGGCTTGTGAACCTTGTCGTCGATCATGCGAGGCTCGTAGAGCCCGTGCTGCATGTAGTAGATCTGGAGCCAGCACTCCCCGGCCTGGTCGCACACCGGGCAGTCCAGCGGGTGGTTGATCAGATGCCACTCCATGACCGAGCGCCGGAGCTCGAGCACGCGCGGCGTCTGGGTCATCACCACCATGCCGTCGGCCGCCTGCGTGTTGCAGGCGATCGTCGGGCGCGGCGCCTTCTCCAGGTCGACCATGCAGAGGCGGCACGCCCCGGCGATCGGGAGGCCGGGATGGTAGCAGTAGTGCGGGACCTCGATCCCGAGCCGGCGCGCCGTCTCGATGAGGTTCGTCCCCGCCGGGACCTCCACCGACTGGCCGTCGATCGTCAGCTTCGGCACGCCCGGCTCAGCTCATCGACCGGTTCTGGGCGGCCAGACAGTCGGGGCACGGCGGCTCAGTGGGTGCCCACGCGCCGCGCCGGCGTCGGCCGGACGTCGCAGGCGCCGTGGCGGATGTGGTGGTCGAACTCGGCCCGGAACTTCTCGACGTACGAGATGTACGGGCCGATCGCCCCGTCGTAGAAGGCGCAGATCGTGCTCCCAGTGCCTCGGCGGGCGACGTCGACGATGGTGTCCGGATCCTGAGGGACGCCTTTCCCGGCGAGGATCCGGCCGGTGATCTTGTAGATCCAGCCCGTGCACTCCCGGCAGGGGGTGCACTGGCCGCAGGATTCGTGGGCGTAGAAGCGGGCGACCACGTGGAGCGCGTCGGGAATGCACGTGGTCTCGTCCATGACCACCACGCCCGCGGACCCCGCCATCGTCCCCGCGTTGCGGAGCCCGTCGACGTCCATCGTCACGTCGATCTCGTCGGCCCGGAGGAGCGGCGCCGAGGAGCCGCCGGGGACCACCGCCTTGAGGCGCCGCCCGTTCGCCACCCCGCCCGCCTGCTCGATCAGCGCGCGGAGGGTGATGGCCACCGACGCTTCGTACACGCCGGGACGCGCCACATGCCCGGACACCGAGTAGAGCCGGGTTCCCCCCTGGGTCTTCGACCCGAGGCCCGCGAACCACTCGCCCCCGCGCGTGACGATGGGGGGAACCGCGGCCAGGGTCTCGACGTTGTTCACGACCGTCGGCTGGCCGAAGGCGCCCTTGATCGCCGGGAACGGAGGCTTGACCTTCGGCCACCCCTTCTTGCCCTCGAGCGAGGAGATGAGTCCCGTCTCCTCGCCGCAGATGTAGGCGCCGGCCCCCCGGTGCACGATGATCCGGTGGTCGAACCCCGAGCCCAGGATGTTGGCGCCCACGAGGCCCGCCGCCTCCGCGGCTCGGACCGCCTCCGAGAAGATCCGCCACGGCTCGACGTACTCGCCGCGGATATAGATGAAGGACGTGTGGCAGCCGATCGCGAAGGCGGAGATCAGCATCCCCTCGATCAGGGCGTGCGGATCGCGCTCGAGGATGTACCGGTCCTTGAACGTCCCCGGCTCGCCCTCGTCGGCGTTGACGACCAGGTAGACGGGGCCCGTGCGCTTCGCCGGGATGAAGCCCCACTTCGTGGCGGTCGGGAACCCGGCGCCCCCGAGACCCCGGAGGTTCGCCTTCTTCACCTCGGCCGCGATCCCCTCGGGGCCGAGCCCGAGCGCCTTCCGCAAGGCTTCGTACCCGCCCCCGGCCTGGTAGCCGGCCAGCGTGCGCGCCTCGGGACGGTCGAAGTTCCGGGACAGCACGGGCTCGGTCACTGGAGGCCCTCCAGCACGCGGTCGACGGCCGCCGGGTCGAGCGGGCCCACGTACGTCGCGTCGACCTGCATCATCGGGGCGGCCTCGCAGGCGCAGAGGCACTCCACTCGCAGCAGGGTGACGCGGCCGTCCGCGGTCGTCTCGCCCGCCTCGATCCCGAGCCGTCCCTCCAAGTGCCGGACGATGTCTTCTGCCCCCCGGAGCGAGCACGAGAGATTATGGCAGACGGAGATCACGTGCCGCCCGACCGGCCGCTGGAAGAACAGCGTGTAGAAGGTGACGACCTCGTGGACGTGGGCCGGCGAGAGCTCGAACAGGCCGGCGACGTACACCTCGACCTCGGGCGAGACGTACCCGAAGGCGTCCTGGGCCATCCGGAGCACCGGGAGCAGCGCGGCCTGCCGCTCCGGGTAGAGCGTCTGGAGCCGCCGCACCTCGGCGAGCTGGGCGTCCGAGAACCGGATCGGCCCCGCGGACGGGCGGGTGGCCGGCGCCGGCACGCTCACCGGTCGAGCTCCCCGCCGATCATGTTGACCGACCCGAAGGTCGGTACGATGTCGGCGACCATGCCGCCCTCGAGCATGCGATGGAGCGCCGCCATCGGCGGCAGGCACGGCGGCCGGCACCGGACGCGATACGGCCGGTCGGTGCCGTCGGAGACAATATAGAAACCGAGCTCGCCATTCGCCCCTTCGACGGGGAAGTACACCTCGCCGCGGGGCGGCCGGATCCCGTAGCCGTCCATGATCAGCATGAAGTGGTTCATCAGGCCCTCGATCGACCCGTACGTCGCCTCCTTGGGCGGCAGCACGGTGCGCTTGTCGGGGGCGTTGACCTTCACGTGATGTCGACGCTCCTGGCCCGCCAGGTTCGGGGAGAGCCGGATGTCGGTGATGAGGAGCCCCTCGGTCTTGCCGAGCTTGCCCCGGTCGACGTACTCGGCGGGCACGGCGAACGGGCGCCCCTCGTGGTCCACATTGACCGGGCCGCCGGGCAGCTGGGCGAGCGCCTGCTCGGCGATCCGCATCGACTGCTCCATCTCGGCCATGCGGACCAGGTACCGGTCGTAGTTGTCGCCGGTCTCTCCGACCGGGATCTCGAAGTCGAGGCGGTCGTAGACCCAGTACGGCGTCGCGCGCCGCACGTCGAACGGCACGCCCGACGCCCGGAGGAGTGGGCCGGTGACCGCGTAGGCGATCGCGTCCTCCCGGGGGAGGATGCCGACACCCTGCATCCGGTCGACGAAGATCCGGTTGCTCGTGAGCAGCTTGTGCGATTCTTCGAGCACGGTCCGCGTCTCGGCGAACGCGCGGCGGACGCGCGCCTCGAAGTCGGGCGGGAGGTCCGCCTTGAGCCCGCCCACCCGGCCGTGCGAGATGGTGAGCCGCGCGCCGGTCACAGATTCCACCACCTCCCACAGGAACTCGCGCGCCTTGATCATGTAGAGGAAGACGGTGAACGCGCCCAGCTCCATGGCCGAGGCGCCCACGCACGTCAGGTGGTCCGTGATGCGCGAGACCTCGCTGAGGATCACGCGGATGTAGTCGCACCGCTCCGTCGTCTGGATGCCGAGCAGCTTCTCCACGGCCGAGCAGAACCCGAAATTGTTGATGAGGGGCGAGACGTAGTTGAGGCGGTCCGTGTACGGCATCGCCGCGTTGTAGGGGCCGATCTCGCACTCCTTCTCGAACGCCCGGTGGAGGTAGCCGATCTCGACGTCGGTCTTGACGACCTGCTCCCCGTCGAGCTCGGTGACGATCCGGACGATGCCGTGCATCGCCGGATGCGACGGCCCCAGGTTGACGACGAGGTTCTCGGTGCCGCTCTCCGGCACCCCCTCCCCGAGGACGAACTCCTGGGTGCGCCGGGGCGCCGCGCTGGCGGTCTCGGGCGTCGGGGTCATGGGCGTCCCGGCCTCAGTTCCGGGGGCCGATGAGGGGCTGGCGCCGGCTCACAGGGTAGTCCTTGCGGAGCGGGTGCCCCTCGAACTCCTCGTAGAGGAGCAGGCGGCGGAGGTCGGGGTGCTCCTGGAAGCGGAGCCCGAACATGTCCCACACCTCGCGCTCGAACCAGTCGGCGATCGGCCAGAGCGGCACCGCGGTCGGGACGACCGGGTCGTCCTCCTCGACCCCCGCCTTGATCCGCAGGCGGTGGCTGTGGGGAACGGAGTAGAGGTGGTAGACGACCTCGAATCGCGGGGCGTCCTCGCGGCCGGGGTAGGTGAGGTAGTCGGCGGCGGTGAGGTCCATCAGCATGTCGAAGCGGAGCGCCGCGTCGTCCCGGCAGAAGCGCAGCACCTCGGCGAGGGCGGCGCAATCGACGAGCGCGGTGTGGTCCCCGTGCTCGGCGTGGGACG
>DATAFX010000086.1:0-31876 GCA_036257195.1 Candidatus Methylomirabilota bacterium
GCGCCAGAAGGCGCGGAATCGCGTCGCGGGGGTCCTCGGTGACGACCGGCGAGGCGTGACCGGCGCTCATTGCGTGGCGCGCGCGGGAGGCTCCACGCCCACCGCGCGGTAAGTCTCGTCACCGTGGGGCACGAACGGCCCGCGCGACTGCCAGCCCTCCGTGGGCAGTCCCTGCTGCACCCAGCCGGGAATGCCCTCGTCCAGGACCTTCAGGTTCCGGTATCCCATCCCGTGGAGCTTGCCGTAGGCCAAACTGGCCAGGTGGTGTGGGCACGCTCAGTAGAGGACGACGAGACCCCGCCGCGAGACCTCGCCCGCGCGAATCTCGATCGTGTCGAGCGGGATGGACACCGCGCCCTTGATGTGCCGGCTCAGGTACTCCTGCCGAGCGCGCACGTCGACGATCTGGACCTGGGTCCCTTTCCCGAGCAGCGCCGTCAGCTCGCTCACCTTGATGAGCGCGATCGACGGCCCAGGCGGCGGCTGGGCGCTGCCCAGGCGGGACGCTCCCGGCAGGAGCGCCGCGGCCAGGAGCGTCAGGAGCGCCAGAGCGAGGGGGGGTCTGACCCTCATGGATGGCCTCCTCGATTCGTGGCGGTGATCCGCATCGGGATCAGCATACCCCATCGAGGGACTTGGGGGCTGGAAGTCCGGGCGGCCGGAACGGCGATGCGAAACGGCGCCCCTCCCAGCCGGGCCCGGGCGCGGGCGCCATACTCCGGGCATTCGACCGGCCACTGGACCGGCCACTGGACCGGATGGACCGGACCGCCGTCCGGACGCATCCTAGGGGACGCCATGGCCAGCCTCGGCGCGGGGGAGAGCGCGGCAGCGAAGCCGGATGCGGCGGTCGCGGCACCGCTCCGGCCCTGGCAGCGGCTGAGTGTCCGGCTCGCCCTGTTCTTCGCGGTCGTGACCTTTCTGGCCGTCGGCGCGGTCGGTGTCTTGACCTACACGCGGCAGCAGCGTGAGGTCGAGGACTCGGTGGGGACGCAGCTCCTGAACCTCGCGCGGGTGGCCGCGCTCCAGCTCGACCCCCGTCTCCACGCGGAGGTCGACGCCAGCCGCTCGGCCGACTCCGCCGCCTACCGGCAGCTCCGGCGGGCCCTGACCGCCATCCAGGACGAGACGCTCCTCACGAGCCCGATCACGACGCTGGTGGACTTCCAGCCCGCGGCGCGGACGGCCCGGCTCGTCATCGCGAGCAGCGGACCGGGGCGGCCCGGCGACGTCTACCCGCTGGCGACGGAGCTGGTCGAGCCGATGGGCTGGACGCTCGGGGACGGGGTGGCGCGCTACACTCGTGTCTACCGCCACCAGGGCGGCCTCTGGATCTCTGCCTTCGCGCCCATCCTGGACCCGGGCGGGCGCCCGGGCGGTCTCCTCCACGTGACTTACCCCGTTGAGATTTACCTCGACCGGCTCCACGAGCTCCGCACCACCCTCTTGTTCGCGACAGCCGTCGGCGCCGTCGCCACGCTCGTGCTCGGGCTGGTGGCCCTGCGGCGCCTGACCCGGCCGATCGCGCTACTGACGGGCGGCGTGTCGCGCGTCGCGGCGGGGGACCTTTCGCAGCCTCTCCCCGTGAGGTCGCAGGACGAGGTCGGCAGGCTCACCCAGGCCTTCAACTCCATGCTCGAGGGACTCCGCCAGCGCGACTTCATCCGCTCCGCGTTCGGACGGTACGTATCCCCGGAAGTGGCGCAGGCCATCCTCGAATCGCCGGAGGGCCTTCGCTTCGGTGGCACGAAGTGCGTGGTGACGGTGCTGATGTCCGACCTCCGAGGTTACACGCGGTTCGCCGAGCAGGGCGACCCCGAGGAGGTCATGGAGATACTGAACGGTTACTTGGCGCGCATGGCCGAGGTCGTCATCGCTCACGGGGGGACCATCAACGAGTTCATCGGCGACGCGATCTTTGCGGTGTACGGCGCGCCGGTGTCCCACCCGGACCACGCCGAGCGCGCGGCCGCCACCGCGCTCGCGATGCAGGCCGCGCTGGTCGACATCAACGAGGAGCACGGTCGGCGGGGGTTGCCCGCCTTCGAGATGGGCATCGGTCTCCACACGGGGGAGGCCGTGGTCGGCAACATCGGTTCCGAGCAGCGGGCGAAGTACGCCGTAGTGGGCAGCGCGGTGAACGTAGCGAGCCGGGTCGAGAGCGCCACGGTGGGGGGGCAGGTCCTCCTCACCGCGCGGACTCTGGCCGAGCTCGGCCCGCTGGCGCGAGTCGGTCAGGCGATCGCGCTCCAGGTCAAGGGGCTCTCCGAGCCCTTGATGCTTCACGAGCTCCAGGGCATCACGGGACGGTTCGCGCGCGCCGCTCCGGCGGCGTCCGCGGAGGCCGAGCGCCAGGTGGCCGTCGACCTCCCGCTGGAGTGCTGGCTGATCGACGGGAAGGTGGTCCGCCCCGATGCCTTGCCGGGGCGCATCGTCCGGTTGGGGAAGCGGGAGCTCCATGTCCGGATGGACGCGCCTCCCGGTCCGCTGACCAACGTGAAGCTCAGGCTCCGGTACCCCGCGCCCCTTCACCGGCTCTCCGAGCCGATCTACGCGAAGGTGCTCGACCGCGACGCCGCCGGCCTGGTGCGGTTGCGCCTGACCGCCCTGGGCGCTGCGGACGAGCAGGCCATCGGAGAGCTCCTTCGCTAGGGTCGACGGGTCCGGAGGATCCGGGCAATCGATTTCACACCCTCGTGACACTTCGGGGGAGTCGCTGGGCCAGACTCGGGCGAGCGTGGGCTCGCGGTTGGCTCCCCGGAGTGAAACCCCGAGGCGCGATCGGCGCGTCGAGTGAGCGACTCGCCGATCCCGCATGGCCCGTGCGCGTGGCCGCCGCTGCTCCCGACCGGGGGGTGACGGCACGCACGAACCCGGAGATGTCGGCCTTGGGTCGACAGGAGGATCACCCCATGAAGACACGCCTCTTCCTCGCCTCCGCCATCGCCGCGGCGATCGCGGTGCCCGCCGTCACCGGCGCCCAGCCGGCGCCGGCGCCGAAGTTCGACGCCGAGAAGTGCTACGGCATCACGAAGGCCGGTAAGAACGACTGCCAGACCGCGAACTCCTCGTGCGCGGGGACGTCCAAGCGGGACGGCCAGCGGGACGCCTGGGTCTACGTCCCGAAGGGGACCTGCGACCGCCTCGTCAACGGCAGCACCCAGCCCCGGGCGTAGGCGCCCGGATCGAATCGCGGAGCATGGGTGGCGTGGCCTCCCACGGCGGACACGGGCGGAGTCTGCCGGTCCGGGCCGGGATCGGGCTCCGGAGCCCCCACGTCGCCGAGGTGCTCGCCACCCGTCCCGCGGTGCCCTGGCTGGAGGTCCATCCGGAAAACTATCTGGGCGGAGGTCCGGCGGTCCGGGCGCTCGAGGAGATCCGGCGGGACTACCCCATCTCGCTTCACGCCGTCGGGCTGTCGGTCGGCAGCGCCGATGGGGTGGACCGCCGGCATCTCGAGCGGATCCGGAGCCTCGTGGACCGGGTCGAGCCTGACCTCGTCTCGGAGCATCTCGCCTGGAGTCAGGTGGGGGGAGCCTACCTGAATCACCTCCTCCCGCTGCCCTACACGGAGGAGTCCCTCGCCGCGGTCTGCCGGAACGTCGACCTGGTCCAGACGGTCCTCGGCCGGCGCGTCCTCATCGAGAATCCGTCCGGCTACCTCCGATTCGCCGCCTCCACGATCCCGGAGGCGGAGTTCCTCGCAGCGCTCGCCCGGCGGACCGGGTGCGGGCTCCTCTTGGATGTCAACAACGTCTACGTCACGGCGCAAAACCTCGGGCTCGACCCGGTGGCGTACTTGGCCGTTCTCCCAGCCGATCTGGTGGCGGAGATCCACCTCGCGGGCCACTCGGTCAACGACGCCGACGGCAAGATGCTCCTGATCGACGACCACGGCTCGCCAGTCGCGCCGGAGGTCTGGGCCCTCTACGAGCGCGCGCTCCGACGGTTCGGCGGCATCCCGACCCTCGTCGAGTGGGACACCGAGGTTCCACCGCTCGAGGTCCTGCTGGCGGAGGCCGGTCGGGCCGACGCCCGGCTCGTGCGAGCGATGGACGATGCGACCGCTGCGTGAGCTTCAGGCCGATTTCGCCTCTACCATCCTGGGCGAGGACGTGGGCTCGGTCGCGAGCCTGATCGTCGCCGACGGCCTCCCGCCGGCGGCTCGAGTCCAGGTCTACCGTAACCACGTCCTGTCGAGCCTGACCGAGACCCTCGAGACGACCTATCCGGTGGTGTGCCGGCTCGTGGACCGGCAGTTCTTCGGCTTCGCGGTGGACCGTTTCATCCGGAGCCAGCCGCCCACCGGCCCGTGCCTCTTCGAGTACGGCGCGGCGCTGGCCGATTTTCTCGCGGGGTTCCCGCCCTGCGCCGGCCACCCGTACCTGCCGGACATCGCGCGGCTCGAATGGGCGATGAACGCGGCGCTCCACGCGGAGGACGTGCCGGCGATTGCACCCAGCGTGCTGGCCGTGGTGCCCCCAGAGGACGTTGGCCGGCTCGTCCTTCGACTCGATCCCTCCGCCGCGTGGCTCCGGTCGTCCTGGCCGATCGACCGGATCTGGCAGGTCAACCAGGCCGGGGCCGACCCCGACGCGCAGGTCGACCTCGCCGCGGGCGAGGCGCGGCTGGAGATCCGCCGGCAGGATGATCGCGTCGCCTTCAGGCGGCTCGAGGCCGCGGAGTTCGCGTTCCGGGCGGGGCTTGGCCGCGGGTTGAGGCTCGAGGTGGCCGCCGACGCGGCCCTCGCGGAAGACCAGTCGTTCGACCTCACCGCCGCGCTTCGGGCGCTGCTCGACGAGGCGCTCCTGGTCGGCTTCACCCTCGTCCCCGAAAGCGTTCGGGAAGGAGAGTCCCGATGACGAGGACGGTGGCCTACCAAGGGACGGTGCCCAGTTCCCGCCCTGGCCTGGCCGGTTGGCTCGACCGACTCGCGAGGGTGCCGCTGTCCCTCCACCAGCTGCTTTTTCGTCTGGGGGTCGCCAGCGTGTTCCTGAAGGCAGGGCTGGTCAAGGCATCGGGCTGGGAGCCGACGGTCGCCCTGTTCCGCGACGAGTACCGGGTGCCGGTGCTCCCGCCCGAGCTTGCGGCCACGCTCGCGACGACGTTCGAGCTCGGGTGCTCCACGCTGCTCATCCTCGGCCTCGGAACCCGGCTGGCGGCCCTCCCGCTGCTCGCGATGATCGCGATCATCCAGCTCTTCGTGTATCCGAGCGCCTGGCCGGAGCACCTCGTGTGGAGCTCGATCCTGCTCTACCTCCTGACGCGGGGTCCGGGCTCGGTCTCGCTCGACCACCTCATCGCGCGGGCCTGGGACGCCCGGCGCGGCTGAGCCATTCGGACGCGGCCTCGTCAGCGCTTGACGACGACGACCCAGAGCCGGAGAGGTACGGTGCCGTCGTTGCGAGCGTCGTGCGGCACGAGGGCAGGGAGCCAGCGGACCGACCCCGGCCCCAGCACCTCGCGACCGGCGGCCGTGACGAGTGTCAGCTCCCCTTCGAGAACGATGCCGAGCTCCGGGTCGAGCCCCACGTGCTCGCCCGACGCTGAGCCGGGCGGAAAGACGAGGAGGGAGACGCGGACCGTGTCGTTGTCGACCAGCACCTGCTCCTGGATCGGGGTGCCCGGCGCCTGAGCGCCTGCCGGGGATCCTCCCACAGCCATCGCGAGGACGACCGCCAGGACTGCGAGACCTCGGGCGCTCCGCCGCCAGGGGCGGTCGCGACCTCCGCGTCTCACCGGGCCGCCTCGAGAGGGAGCCCCAGGCGGATCCACGCGGGCAGGCCGCCGCCCAGCACCATGACGTTCCGGTGCCCGGCCTCCCGCAGCGCACGGTAGGCCGCCGCCGCCTCTTCGGGAGTGGCGGCGTAGAGCACGACCCGCCCGACGCGGGGAACCTCCGCCTCGCGTCGGCGCAGCTCGCCCAGCGGCAGGGACCGGGCGCGGGGCAGGTGCCCGGCGCGGAACGCGTCCGAGGAGCGAAGGTCGACGATCACCACGTCCTCGCCCCCTTCCCGGTAACGCTGGAGGTCCGCGGGCGCGATCGCGAGGGGGGTATCCCCGGTAACGTGGATCGCGTGGACCGACGCCCCGCCGGCGCCGACGGTCAGGCCGGCGGATGCGACCACGGCGGCCCAGGTGCCCCGCGTCATGGCGCTCGCAGCTTCTCGATCGCGATCAGGCTGAGACGCTCCCCGTTCTTCCGGACTGTGAAGCGCACGGCGTCTCCCGGGGCGAGACCGTCCAGGAGCTTCCGATCCTCGGCCTCGAAACCCATGGTCATCGCGTCCATGAGTCCCGGCATCGCCTCGTGCGTGAGGAAGACGGCACCGAGCGGGGGGACGACTGAGCGCACGATGCCGCGAGCCGTCCACGATCCGGTGCTCGCCCGCGCGGCCTCGTCTCGGAGCCGCTCGACCTCGTCCCGGAGGCTCCGCACCTCCCGCGCCCACCGGAGATGGCCGAGGCCCACGCCCACGGCCAGGGCGATGTTGAGGACCACGACGACCTTCCAGAGCCGCATCACGGTGAGCCGATCCGCCGGGCGCCCATCGATCAGTGGACGTGCTCGGCCGCCACCGGCGTCACGGGAACCTCGCGCGCCAGGCCGTCGATCTCGGCCAGGAGTCGCCCCGAGTCCCCCCAGCCCTCCGGGTCGCGACCAAGGTCCCGGGGGATCCAGCGAGCGCGCAGATAGCCCTGGCGGTCGACGAGGAGTTCCATGTGCGGGACCGGAGGCGGCTCCGGACGGAGCCCGTCGGGCGTAAGATCGCGCCGGAACAGCGTGTAGGTCTGGCCGGCTTCGGTCGCCCCTTCGACGGCGAGTGGGAAGAAGACCGGCCTGCCGCCGAGCGTGCGGTACACGGCGTCGGCTTCTGCCAGGGGCACGCCCAGGATCTCGCCGCCGCGAAGCTTGAGCGCGAGCGAGAGCCGGTTCAGCTCCACCAGGCGGTCGGCGGAGCCCGGCAGCGTGAAGAGGACCAGCAGCACGACCCCGCGGCCGCGCCAGTCTCTGAGCGCGCGTCCCTCGCCGACCCCGGTCGTGAAGGTGAAGTCCGGCGCGACGACGGCCGGACGAGTCGCGGCGACGGGACCCAGGTCCCGTGCGCGCTCGGCGCCGCCGAGGGCCCGCACGAAGTTGATCACGTCCCAGCACTCCTCCGGGCCGAGCCGGTCAGCGAAGCCCGGCATGCCGGACCCGGGGATGCCGTGAATGAGCCACCAGTAGAGATCGCCCGCGGTGTGGTCGGCGGCGTGCTGGGCCGTGAGATCCGCCGGTCGCCGCGGGAGCCCCGCACCGGCCGGTCCGTCCCCGTAGCCAGCGACGCCGTGGCACGTCTGGCAGTGCGTCCGGTAGAGTGTCCGCCCGGACATGACCGACGCGGCGGCGTATGGCACGGCGGGCCGCACGTAGGTCGTTGGGTGCGCGTCGACCGCCAGCGGATGGAGGGCGAGCCCGACGCCTAGGGCCAGCGAGAGACCTCCCCCCAGCGCGGCGACGCGCCAGCGCCGCGGCCGGACCACCAGCGCCAGGAGCAGCGCCACCAGCCCGAGCGTCGCCACCTGGCTCCCGATGGCGACGCGGGGTTGGACGCCCGGGAGCGCCTTGGTCGCGGCCCAGTCGAACCGGAACGAGAATGGCCACGTGATCTCGTCGTGCCGCGCGGGCGTGGTGAGCCCGAGGACCGCGACGACCGCCAGGATAGCCGCGACCAGCGCCATCTCGCCGACCACGTTGCGCCGGAGCGCCGTAAGCGCCTCCAGCGCTCCGGGCCCGGGCTCGGCGAGCCGCCGGCGCCAGACGAGGAGATTCCGCGCCGCCAGCGGCATGAGCGCGGCGAAGATCGAGAGCTTCAGCAGGAGCGCGCGCCCGTAGGCGGTCCCGACAAGGGCTGGCACGCTGCCCACCTGCTGCCAGGTCGTGAAGGCGCCGGTCACCCCGAGGACCAGGACGGCGCCGAGGCCGAGTGTTGAGAAGCGCTCGGCCGTCTTGGCGGCCGCCGCCCGGCTGGGAAGCCGTCCGGCCCACGCGAGGCACAAGGCCAGGGGAAGGAGGCCGCCGCCCCACACGCCGGCAGCCAGGAGGTGCAGGCCATCGAGGCTCATGGCGAGGGCGCCGCCCTCGGCTGCGGCAGAGTGGCCTGCCAGCGCGCCCAGAGCGAGGCTGGCGGCCGACAGGCCCAGTGCCTGGAGTCCGAGCGCCAGCCGGTCCCGCGCGTCGTCCGCGTCGTCCGTTAGGAGCAACAGCGCTCCCAGGAGGGCGAGGAGCCCGGTTCGGGCGAGCCATACCGTTCCGTAGCGGGTGGCGGTGAGCACCGAGAGCACGCGGTCACCCTCCAGGCTTTCCCGGAAGCCGGCGCCCGTGGCCACCCCGACCTGACGCCAGAGGTCGAGCACCCCGGCCGCGAGGGTCACGACGAGCGTCAGCTTGCCCAGCGCGAGGAGGCGTCCGTCGAGCTCCCGGGAGCGCTCGCCCCCGTCAGCGCCCGCGGCACGAGCAGCCGGTCGGGTGACCAGGACGAGCGACGCGAAGATGCCGACGAGCGAGATCGCGCCGGCCAGGTGAAGCCACCGGACGGCGATGGCAGCGAGTTCCATTCAGGCGATCAGGCGGCGAGGCCCGAGCTGCCCGGGCGGACTCGCGTCGTTGAGCGGCTCATCGGGCCGGAGGCTCCGGCGGGCCCGGAGCGGTCGGTCTCCGGCGCTCCTCGGGACGGTCCGGCGCGAAAAAGGCCCACGCCGCCAGGCCGACGGCGGCGACGGCGCCCGCGATCAGCAGCCAAGTCGTCCAGCCGAAGCCGCCGCGCGCAGTCGCGGGCACCCCATGGTCCGCTAGGGCAAGGGCCGTCGTGAGGAGGACGACGGTCGCCAGGAGCCAGTGCATCTCGAAGTCCTCATTTTCGCACGGCTCTCGGGTCGCCGGGCAAACCTTGACTTCGACGGGGACCGCCGACGAGAATGAATCGCCCGACGCCACGCCGGCACGCCCGCGCGGCCGCGGGCCCGGAGTCTCGACGGAAGGCAGATCAGGGAGGAGCGATGGAGCTCGCCGGCGTCCTGCGAGAGGCAATGAGCCTCGGCGCGTCCGACGTCCACCTGAAGGCGCGGCAGCATCCCGTCCTCCGGGTGCGCGGGCACCTCATGCGGCTGGAGAACTGGCCACTCCTCGACGGGAAGGATCTCGAGCAGATGGCCGGTGCGATGATCAACAACCTCCAGCGCCAGCGATTCGAGCGGGACGGTGGCGTGGACGTGCAGTACACCGTGGCCGGGATCGGGCGCTTCCGAGCTAGCATCTTCCGGGCTCGCGCCAACGTCGGCATCGCGCTCCGCGTGGTGCCGTACGAGCCGCCCACTTTCGAGGAGCTCCACCTCCCGCCGGTCGTGTCGAAGCTGGCCATGGAGCCCCGCGGGCTGGTTCTGGTGACGGGCCCGGCGGGCTCCGGCAAGACGACCACCCTCGCGTCCATGGTCAACCACATGAACCACAATCGCACCGACCACATCGTGACGATCGAGGATCCAATCGAGTACCTCTTCGAGGACGGCACCAGCATCATCACCCAGCGCGAGGTGGGGATGGACGCGCCAGGCTTCGCGGAGGCGCTCCGGATCTGCCTCCGCCAGGATCCAAACGTGGTCATGGTCGGCGAGATGCGCGACGTCGAGACCATGCAGACCGTGCTGACGCTCGCGGAGACCGGCCACCTCGTCCTCTCGACGCTCCACACGATCACGGCCGCGGAGACGGTGAACCGGATCATCTCGCAGTTCCCCCCGGACTACGAGCGCCAGATCCGCCAGCAGCTCGGGCAGGTCCTGCGCGGAGTCATCTCGCAGCGCCTCATGGAGCGGGCGGACGAGCCCGGGTTGATCCCGGCGGTGGAGGTGCTGGTCGGCACGCTGACGGTCCAGCGCTGCATCGAGGACCAGTCCCGGACCGCCCAGCTCGGGCAGGTGATCACCGAGGGCCGGGACACGTACGGAATGCAGTCGTTCAACCAGAGCGCGATCGAGTGGTACCAGAAGGGCATGGTCTCGTACGAGGAGGCCCGCCGGACCGCGACGTCCCAGACGGACTTCGAGGTCGAGGTGGAGCGGCTGTCGCTGGCCCAGGACGTCGCGACACGCAAGGCCGCCGCGCCCCCCGCGCGCCGGTAGGCCGCCAGCTCCGCGCTTCCCGCTCCAGCTGCGGACGTCGTCGGGACTCTCCCGCGTCGTCGCGCCTTCGGCCGGTCGGCCCCGTGACACACCTGCTCCGCCTGATCGGAGGGTTCCATGAATGTCAAGGGCATCCTGATCGAGGGCCGCGACGGGCGGGAGTACCTGCTCGGGTTCCGGCGCGAGTCAACCGGCCGGCTCGCCGGGCCGCCGACCCTGAGCCGCCGCCAGTCGGACGGAGGGTTCCTCCTCTTCGAGGACGTCCGGGAAGCGTCGCGGGTGGCGATGTCACAGCTCGGCCCCCGAAGCGCGCACGTGATCGGCCCCGGCTGGGGTCAGGAGCTCTTCCTCTGGAGCGCCTTCGCGGACGCGCTCCGGTCGCTGCCGTCCCTGCCAGCCTGGCCAACGTGGCCCTCCCAGCAGTAGCACAGCCTGTCAGAAGCCGCCGCTCCGGCCTGGCTTCCTTGCCCTCGCTCCGGCCGTCTGTTAGGCTGAGTGCTGCATGTCCTGGAATCTCAAAGAAAAAGCCGACCGCCTTCTCTCGCAGGAGACCGGCACGCTCCGGAAGGACTGGGGAGGCCGGATCTCGTTCGCCCTGGTCTACCCGAACACCTACGCCGTCGGCATGTCGAACCTGGGATTTCAGACGATCTACCGTCACCTCAACGCCCTGCCCGACGTCGTGTGCGAGCGCGTATTCCTGCCCGACCCAGAGGATCTCCCCGAGTACCGGCGGACGGGGACCGGACCCTTCTCGCTCGAGTCGAAGCGGCCGCTCCGCGACTTCGACCTGGTCGGGTTCTCGATCACCTACGAGGGGGACTACATCCACACGCTCCGGCTCCTCGCCATGGCCGGCATTCCGCTCCGGCCCGAAGCTCGCCGGCCCGAGGATCCCATCGTCCTCATGGGCGGGGTCTGCGCCTTCGCGAATCCCGAGCCCATCGCGCCGTTCATGGACTTCGTGGTGGTTGGCGAGGGGGAGGAGATCGTCGCGGAGATCGTCGGGGCATACCGGGACGCGTTCGGGGCGACGTCCCTCGGCGCGCGCCGACGGGACGACCTGCTCGATCGGCTGGCGCCCGTCAGCGGGATCTACGTCCCGCAGCGCTATGGGATCGCCTACCGGGACGACGGTTCCATCGCGGAGGTGCGCCCCGCGGCCGGAGTTCCGGCCGTCGTGACCAAGCGACGCCTCAGGAAGGTCGACGAGTTCCGCACGATCTCGCTGCTTCGGACGCCGAACGCGGAGTACGGTCACCTCGCCCTGCTGGAGGTCGGGAAGGGGTGCGGGCGCGGGTGTCGCTTCTGCCTCGAGGGGCAGATCTACCGGCCCGTCCGGCACCGGAGCCTCGAGACGCTCCGCGAAACCGTGCGGGAGATCAAGAAGGACTCGAAGCGGGTCGGGCTCGTCGGCGCATGCGTCTCGGACTACCCCTGGATCGGCGGCCTGATGCAGGTGCTGGAGGAGGAAGGGCTCGAGGTCTCGATCTCCTCGATCCGCGCCGACAGCCTCACGGAGGAGCTCGTGTCGTCCCTCCGCCGCGGCGGCCACCGGACGCTCACCGTGGCGCCCGAAGCGGGCACCGAACGTCTCCGGCATGTGATCCGGAAGGACATCTCGGACGGCCAGCTCTACGAGGCCTGCGATCTGGTGCGGAAGCACGGTCTCCCGAACCTCAAGTGCTACTTCATGATCGGCCTCCCGACCGAGACGGACGACGATATCGAGGCCATCCCCGATCTCGCCACGCGGCTGCTCGAGCGGCTCCGCGTGCCTTCGGGACAGGGCGAGCCGTTCGGCCGGCTGACGCTGTCGATCAGCTCCTTCGTGCCGAAGCCCTGGACACCGTTCCAGTGGGCCGCGTTCGATCCGGTGAACCGGCTGGAGGCCAAGCTCCGCACCATCAAGGCCGGCGTCCGCCGCCTCCACAACGTGCGGGTCCTCCACGAGAACCCGCGCGAGGCGTACCTCCAGGCGCTCCTGGCCCGCGGCGACCGCCGGGTCGCGGACTTCCTCGAGGAGGCCGCGCGGCTCGAGGGGGACTGGCGGACCGCGATGCGCGAGTGGGACGGAGATCCCGACTTCTACACGCACCGGGAGCGGGCGCTCGGCGAGACCCTGCCGTGGGACCATCTCGACGTCGGAGTGCGGAAGGCCGGCCTGATCCGTGAGCACCAGCGCGCCGGGCTCTCGCCGGAGCCCGCCGCCACCTGACGCCCGGGAGCGCCCGGATCCCCGAGCGAGGGGGAGGCCAGCGATGACGCAGCCGGAAGGCGGCAAGGTCGACGTCCGGGAGCACGGCGCGAACCAGCAGACCTCCACCCGACGCCTCTACATGCAGCTCCAGGCATTCGGCGGCTGCGACGACCCGAAGCGCGTCGTCGGGGCCTTGGAGCGCGCCCGCGTCGAGGGCGTTCTCTACGTGGACGTGGCCGATCCGCTCGGCGTGGCGGTCCTCGGAATCGCCGAGGATCCTGGCTTCTTCGTGGGCCGGTGGCGGGAGCTCCTCGGGAGCGAGACGTTCCTGGCGCTCAGACGGAAGCCGGAATTCGCGATGTTCGGGCGCACCTACTCGAGCGGCTACGAGGCGGACCTCGAGGACTGGCTCTTGGCCCGTCCCCGGCGGACGGCCCTGTCCCCCGAGTGGCCGTGGGCGATCTGGTACCCCCTCCGGCGGACCGGCACCTTCGCACGGCTCACGCCGCAGGAACAGGGAGCGATCCTCAAGGAGCACGCGGTTCTGGGCCGCACCTACGGGGAGGCCGACCTCGCGCACGACGTGCGGCTCGCCTGCCACGGCCTCGATACTCACGACAACGACTTCGTGATCGGGCTCATGGGGCGGGAGCTCCACCCGCTCTCCCACCTCGTCCAGACGATGCGCCGCACGGCGCAGACGTCGGAGTTCATCCAGACGCTCGGCCCGTTCTTCGTCGGCCACGCCCTCTGGCGTGGTACCGGGAGCTGACCAGACCCGGGGCTCCCTGAAGCGACTGGCACGAGGGGAATCCAATGAACCCAGACGAGCACCGGGCAATCGAGGAGAAGTGGAGCGCGCTCTTGCGAGACACCAAGGCGAAGGGCGGTCATGACGCCTTCGGAGACCGTGACTATTCCGGCGGCTCCTACTTCTCGTGGGGTGAGCTAGAGCTCCGGTTCTTCGCGGACCAGCGCTTTCGGGCCCTCGAGACGCGGCGGTCGCATGTCAGCGTCCCCGGCCTGTCGAGCACGGTCCCGACCCAGACGGACACCCCGGGCACGTGGGTGGTGTGGACGGACCAGCATGGCCTTCCGGTGCTTCGCCTGACCGGCGACGACGGCTCGCTCCGGAGGTATCGGCTGGCAAGGGGCGACAGCGGCGTGCTGCTGCTGGACGACAAACCGTACAAGTGGGTCCACTTCCGCGGAGGAAGGCCGGTGACCTGAAGCCTGGCTCCGAGGACCGCCGGCCCCGGAGACGGCGGCTACGGCAGGGGCGCGGGCAGGTCCGAGCGCCCCATGAGGTACTGGTCGACCCCGCGGGCCGCGCTCCGGCCCTCGGCGATCGCCCACACGATGAGAGACTGGCCCCGCTGCATGTCCCCGGCGGTGAACACTCCCGGGACGCTCGTCATCCAATTCGCGTCCCGCCAGACGTTGCCCCGGTCCGTGAGGCGCACGCCCAACTTGTCGAGCATACCCGGACGCTCCGGCCCGAGGAAGCCCATGGCCAGGAGGGCGAGCTCGCAGGGCAGAGTGAACTCCGATCCCGGGACCTCGCGGAACACCGGCCGGCCGGCCTCCCGCGCGAGCTCGACCCGGACGGCCTCGAGCCCGGACACGCGCCCCCGCCCGTCGCCGAGGAAGCGCTTCGTCGAGACGGCGTACACGCGTTCCCCGCCTTCCTCGTGGGCCGATGAGACCCGGTAGACGTTCGGGTACTGCGGCCACGGGTTGTCCGTGGCGCGCTGGTCGGGAGGCCGCGGGAGGATCTCCAGCTGGTGGACCGAGCGCGCGTCCTGACGGTGCACGGTGCCCAGACAATCCGCGCCGGTGTCCCCGCCGCCGAGGATCACCACGCGCTTGTTCCGCGCCGTGATGAACTCCCTCTCCGGGATCGCGTCGCCCTCGCAGCGCCGGTTCTGGAGGGGCAGGTACTCCATGGCGAAGTGGATCCCGTCCAGCTCGCGCCCGGGAATGGGCAGGTCTCGCGGGTGAGCGGCACCGCCGGCCAGGAGGAGCGCGTCGTGCTCCTGCCGCAGGAGCTCGACGTCCATGTCGACGCCCACGTGGGCGCCCGTGAGGAACTCGACGCCCTCCGCTCGCATCTGTTCGAGACGACGGTCGAGCACGCGCTTCTCCATCTTGAACTCGGGAATGCCGTAGCGCAGCAGCCCTCCGATCCGGTCGGCGCGCTCCAGGACCGTGACGTGGTGGCCCGCACGGCAGAGCTGCTGGGCCGCGGCGAGACCGGCGGGGCCTGACCCCACGACGGCGACGCGCTTCCCGGTCCGGACCGCCGGCGGTTCGGGCCCGATCCATCCCTCGGCGAACGCGCGGTCGACGATCGTCAGCTCGATCGGCTTGATGGTGACCGGATCGTCATTGATCCCGAGGACGCAAGCACCCTCGCACGGCGCCGGGCACAGGGTGCCGGTGAACTCCGGGAAGTTGTTCGTCGCGTGGAGCCGGTCGATCGCCTTGCGCCAGTCGTCCCGGTAGACCAGGTCGTTCCAGTCGGGGATGAGGTTCCCGAGCGGGCACCCCTGGTGGCAGAAGGGGATGCCGCAGTCCATGCACCGCGCGGCCTGCTTCTGGAGCTTCGCGACCGGCCACGGCAGGAGCACCTGCCGGTAGTCACGCAGCCGCTCGGCAACGGGCCGGTAGGGCTGCTTGTCGCGCGTGTACTCGAGGAACCCGGTGACCTTCCCCATGCCGGCTAGCCGTGGGCCCCTTCCATCACGGCGCGCTCCCAGGGAATGCCCTCCTCCCGGGCCCGCTCCATGGCGGCGAGGGCGCGCTTGTAGTCCCGCGGCATGACCTTCACGAAGCGGGGCTGCATGGCGGTCCAGTCGGTCAGGACCCGCTCGGCGACGGCGCTCTGGGTGTAGCGGACGTGGCGCTCGAGGAGGTCGCGGACCTCTTCGACGTCCGCGTCGTGGACGAGGGGCTCGAGATCCACCATGCCGAGATTGCACCGCGGCGCGAAGTCCCCGGCCTCGTCGAGCACGTAGGCGACGCCCCCGGACATCCCGGCGGCGAAATTGCGCCCCGTGTGCCCGATCACCACCACCCGGCCGCCCGTCATGTACTCACACGCGTGGTCTCCGACACCCTCGACCACCGTCAGCGCGCCGCTGTTGCGGACTGCGAACCGCTCGCCGGCGACCCCGCGAACGTAAGCCTCGCCGCTCGTCGCCCCGTAGAGGACGACGTTACCGACCAGGATGTTGTCCTGAGGGGCGAATGTCGCCTCGCGCGGCGGGTAGGCGATGATCTTGCCGCCTGAGAGTCCCTTGGCGAGGTAGTCGTTGGCGTCTCCCTCGAGGACGAGCGTGATGCCGCGGGGGATGAAGGCCCCGAAGCTCTGCCCGGCCGATCCGGTGAAGTGGATGCGGATCGTGTCGTCCGGAAGGCCATCCGCGCCGTACCGCGACGTCACCTCGTAGCCGAGGATCGTCCCGACCGTCCGATGCACGTTGCGGATCGGCAGCCGCAGGTCGACCGGAGTCCGGGTCGCCAGCGCCGGCCCGCAGAGGGGCACGATGGTCGTCCGGTCCAGCGAGCGCTCGAGCCCGTGATCCTGCTCCCGGACCCGGCGGATGGCCACGTCCGCGCCGACGTCGGGGCGATGGAGGATCTGCGAGAAGTCGAGCCCTCGCGCCTTCCAGTGATCCACCGCCGCCCGTACGTCCAGCCGGTCGACGCGGCCGATCATCTCGTCGAGCGTCCGGAACCCGAGCTCGGCCATCAGCTCGCGGACCTCCTCGGCGATGAAGCGGAAGAAGGTCGTGACGAACTCCGGCGCGCCCGTGAAGCGCTTTCGGAGCTCCGGGTCCTGCGTCGCGATGCCCACCGGGCACGTGTTCAGGTGGCAGACGCGCATCATGACGCAGCCCATGACGACCAGCGGGGCGGTGGCGAATCCGAACTCCTCGGCCCCGAGCAGCGCGGCGATGACGACGTCGCGCCCGGTCTTGAGCTGACCGTCCACCTGGACGACGATGCGATCGCGCAGCTTGTTGAGCACCAGCACCTGCTGGGTCTCGGCGAGGCCGAGCTCCCAGGGGACCCCGCCGTGCTTGATCGACGTGAGGGGAGAGGCGCCCGTCCCGCCGTCATGCCCCGAGATCAGGACCACATCGGAGAAGGCCTTGGCCACCCCTGCCGCGACGGTGCCGACGCCGACCTCGGCGACCAGCTTCACGTGGACACGCGCCCGGGGATTGGCGTTCTTCAGGTCGTGGATCAGCTGCTTCAGATCCTCGATCGAGTAGATGTCGTGGTGCGGCGGCGGCGAGATCAGGCCAACGCCCGGTGTCGAGTGCCGGACCTTGGCGATCCAGGGATACACCTTGTGACCGGGGAGCTGGCCGCCCTCGCCCGGCTTGGCGCCCTGAGCCATCTTGATCTGGAGGTCGTCGCAATTGACCAGGTATTCGCTGGTCACCCCGAAGCGCCCAGAGGCCACCTGGTGGATCGCGCTCCGCCGCCAGTCGCCGTTGGCCTCCCGTCGGTAGCGCGCGGAGTCCTCGCCGCCCTCGCCGGTGTTCGACTTTCCCCCGATCCGGTTCATCGCGATGGCCAGGGTCTCGTGGGCCTCCTGGCTGATCGAGCCGTACGACATGGCGCCGGTCGCGAAGTGATTGACGATGGACTCGACGGGCTCCACCTCGTCCAGAGGGATGGGCTGGGCGGCGGGCCGGAGTGCGAAGAGCCCCCGCAGCGTGGCGAGGTTTCGGCTCTGCTCGTCCACGGCGTGGGTGTAATCCTTAAAGATCCGGTACTGGCCGCTCCGCGTCGCGTGCTGGAGCTTCTGCACCGTCTCGGGGTTGAACAGGTGGAACTCCCCGTCGCGGCGCCACTGGTACTCGCCGCCCCAGTCGAGCTCCGCCGGCCCCACCGGCCGGGTCGGGAACGCGTGCTCGTGCCGGCGCCGCGCTTCCTCGGCGATGACGTCGAGACCGATCCCGCTGACGCGCGAGAGGGTGCCCGTGAAGTAGCGCTCGACGACGTCCTTGTCGAGGCCGATGGCCTCGAAGATCTGGGCCCCGCAGTAGCTCTGCAGCGCCGAGATCCCCATCTTCGCCATGACCTTGAGGATCCCCTTGTTGAGCGCCTTGATGTAGTGCTTCACCGCCGTCTTGTGGTCGATTCCCGGGAGGAGGCCCTGCCGGATCATGTCGTCGAGCGTCTCGAAGGCCACCCACGGGTTCACCGCCCCGGCGCCGTACCCGATGAGCAGGCACATGTGGTGCACCTCGCGGGCGTCGCCGGTCTCGAGGACGAGGCCGACGCGGGTGCGCTCGCCCCGCCGCACGAGGTGGTGGTGGACGGCGCCCGTCGCCAGGAGGCTCGGGATCGCCGCCTGCTCGCGAGAGATCCCCCGGTCGGACAGGATGAGGATGTTGTGCCCGTCGGCCACCGCCTGGCTCGCCCGCGCCTGGAGCGCCTCGAGCGCTCCGGCGAGCCCGTCGGCGCCGGCGCCCACCGGGTAGAGCATCGGGAGCGTGAGCGCCTTGAACCACGGGTGCCGCACGTGCCGGAGCCGGGCCAACTCCCCGTTCGAGAGGACGGGATCGGGGATCACGATCTGGCGGCAGGACTCCGGCCGAGGCTCGAGGAGGTTGCCTTCCGGCCCGATCGTGGACTCCATCGACGTCACCAGCTCTTCCCGGATCTGGTCGAGCGGGGGGTTCGTGACCTGGGCGAACAGCTGCTTGAAGTAGTCGTAGAGGGGCCGCGGTCGGTTCGACAGGACGGCGAGCGCCGTGTCGGTGCCCATCGAGCCGAGCGCCTCCTCGCCCTTGGTCGCCATCGGCGCCAGCAGGATCCGGAGGTCCTCGTGGGTATAGCCGAACGCGATCTGTCGCTGGAGCACCGTCTTGTGGTCGGACTTCGGGGCGCCCGGCCGCGGCAGGTCGTCCAGCCGGACCAGGTTCTCGCGCAGCCAGTCGGCGTAAGGGTGCTCGGCCGCGAGCTCGGCCTTGATCTCCTCGTCGTCGACGATCCGGCCCCGCGCCGTGTCGACCAGGAAGATCCGGCCCGGGTGCAGGCGCTCCTTGATGAGTACGTTCTCGGGCGGGATGTCCAGCACCCCGACCTCGGAGGCCATGACGACGAGGCCGTCCTTGGTCACGTAGTAGCGCGACGGCCGGAGCCCGTTCCGGTCGAGGATCGCTCCGATCACGGTCCCGTCGGTGAAGGCGATCGACGCCGGGCCGTCCCAGGGCTCCATCAGCGCGGAGTGGTACTCGTAGAAGGCCCGGCGGTCGGGACTCATGGACTCGTGCTTCTGCCACGGCTCCGGGATCATCATGAGGATCGCGTGGGGCAGGGACCGGCCGCTCATCACCAGGAACTCGAGGACGTTGTCGAAGGTCGCCGAGTCCGACAGCCCGTCGCGGGTGACGGGGAGGACCTTCCACAGCTCGGCGCCGAATACGCTGGACCGGCACAGCGCCTCACGGGCGCGCATCCAGTTGATGTTGCCCCGGAGCGTGTTGATCTCCCCGTTGTGGGCGATGTATCGGTAGGGATGCGCGAGCGGCCAGGACGGGAACGTGTTGGTGCTGAACCGCTGGTGCACGAGCGCCAGCGCCGACTCGACCTCGGGGTCCGTCACGTCCGGGTACATGGACTCGATCTGATCGGCGCTCAGCATGCCCTTGTAGATGAGCGTGTTGCACGAGAGGCTCGGCAGGTAGGCGAAGGTCTGCTCGCGCACGTCGGCCGCCGCGATGGCCTTCTCGAAGAGCTTTCGGATGACGTAGAGCTTGCGCTCGAAGTGGTCGCGGTCTCGGACGTCCGGACCCCGCCCCACGAAGACCTGCTTGACGACGGGCTCGACCGACCGGGCGGTCTCGCCGAGCAGGCGGTCGTCCGTCGGGACGTCGCGCCACCCGAGGAGCCGCTGGCCTTCGTGATCCACGATGGAGTGGAGCAACGCCTGCACCCGGTGCCGCGGGGCGGTCTCGGTGGGCAGGAAGACGAGGCCGCCGCCGTACTCGCCCGGGGCCGGGAGCGCGATCCCGAGGCGCGCGCACTCCCGCCGGAGGAACCGATCGGGCATCTGGATGAGGATGCCGGCGCCGTCCCCCGTGTTCGGTTCACAGCCGCACGCGCCCCGGTGCAGGAGGTTCTTCAGGACGGTCAGCGCCTGCGCCACGATAGAGTGGGACTTCCGCCCCTGGAGGTCGACGACGAACCCGACGCCGCACGCGTCGTGCTCGTGGCGTGGCTCGTAGAGGCCCTGCGCGGCCGGCATCCCTGGCGTCGTCATCGACTCGCTCCTGCAATCTCCCGCACGCGGCAACCTCGCCGGCGCTTGCGGACGCGGCCTAGAAGGCCGCTGGCAGGAGACTACATCAGTGTTGAGCATTAGCCAAGCGCAAAAGCAAGAAATCACTGCATTAGTTGGGCTAATTATGTAGACTGAGGCCGTGCAGCTCGAGACGCTGAAGCTCTTCTGTGATGCCGTGCGGCTCCGCAGCATCTCGCGCGGCGCCGCCGAGAGCGGGGTGACCCAGTCGGCGGCGAGCCAGGCGATCCAGCAGCTCGAGACCGAGCTCGACGTCCAGCTCCTCGACCGCTCCCGGCGCCCGCTCCAGCCCACGCAGGAGGGACGGGGGTTCTACGAGGCGTGCCGCGCGCTCCTGGCGGGCTTCGAGCGGGCTCGGGGGGACCTCGCGAGATCCCGGCAGCGCGTCGAGGGCACGGTCCGCGTGGCGGCCATCTACTCGGTAGGCCTCCACGACATGAGCCGCCACATGCAGCCGTTCATGGCGATGCATCCGCATGCACGCGTGCTCCTGGAGTGCCTGCATCCCCACAAGGTGGTCGAGGCGGTGCTGGCGGACGAGGCGGATCTGGGGATCCTCTCGTACCCGCCGACCAGCCGGGCGCTCCAGGTGCTGCCGCTCCGCGAGGAGCCGATGGTGCTGGTGTGCCACCCGAGCCACCGGCTGGCCCGCCGGCGGGTCGCCGAGGCGGCCGACCTCCAGGGCGAGCGATTCGTCGCGTTCGACCACGACCTCCCCATCCGCCGGGCCATCGACGGCGCGCTCAGGCGGGCGGGAGTGCGGGTCGAGGTGGTTATGCAGTTCGACAACATCGAGACCATCAAGCAGGCGATTGCGATCGCGGCCGGCGTGAGCATCCTGCCGAGGCCCGCGGTGGCGAAGGAGGTAGGGATCCGGACCCTCGGCGCGGTGCCGCTGGCGATCGGGCGGCTGGTCCGGCCGATCGCCATCATCCACAGGAAGGGCAAGCGGCTGCCGCCCGCGGTCGACCGGTTCATCGACGTCCTCCGTCGCGCGGGGGACGGGGAGGTCCCGGGTGGATCCCGGACGGCTTTCGACCAGGCCGCGCGCCCATGAAGCCCTCGGATGTCCGAACGGGACTGGGTGTCTAGGTTAGGAGACCCCGATCGGCCGCTCGGCGGGCGTTAACCTTGCGATTGCGCGGGGGTTTGGGTACCATGTCCAACGTGTGCTCGCGAGCGGGTGACGCCCCGTCGCCGGGTCCCCGCCGACCATCGCGCCGGCCTGGTCAAGCGCTTCATCCGACGCAAGGAGACTGACGGTCCATGAGCCAATCCACGGCCGCCGTGCCGGCCGCCACCAAGCCCAGGCGCATCCTGGATCGCGCCGTGGTGCGCTTCGCGGGGGACTCCGGCGACGGCATGCAGCTGACCGGCGAGCAGTTCACCACCGAGGCGGCCTGGGCGGGCAACGACATCTCGACGCTCCCCAACTTCCCGGCCGAGATCCGGGCGCCCGCCGGGACGCTTTTCGGCGTGTCCAGCTTCCAGCTCCAGTTCGGAAGCCGGCGGGTCTACACGCCCGGCGACCGTCTGGACTGTCTCGTGGCGATGAACCCCGCCGCCCTGAAGGTCCACCTCTCCGACCTCAAGGAGGGCGGGCTCCTCATCCTCAACACGAGCGCGTTCGAGAAGAAGAACCTGGACCGGGCCGGCTACCCGGCGAACCCGCTCGACGACGCGGCCCTGGACCAGCGGTACCGCACCCACAAGATCGACATCACGCGCCTGACCATCGACGCCCTCACCGGCCTCCCACTCAATGCGAAGGAGAAGGACCGCTGCAAGAACTTCTTCGCGCTCGGGCTGGTCTCGTGGATCTACACGCGGCCGATCGAGCCCACGCTCGACTGGATCAAGAAACGGTTCGCGAAGAACGCGGACGTGGCGGAGGCGAACACGCGCGCCCTCAAGGCGGGCTACCACTTCGGCGAGACCGCGGAGATCTTCGCCGAGTGCTACGGGGTGGAGCCGGCCGAGATGGCGCCCGGCGTCTACCGGAGCATGACCGGGAACCGCGCGCTCGCCTGGGGGATTCTGGCGGCGGCCCAGCGCACCGGTCTCCCGGTGGTCTACGGCGCCTACCCCATCACGCCCGCCAGCGACGTCCTGCACGAGCTCTCGATGCACAAGCGCTTCCACGTGCGGACCTTCCAGGCGGAGGACGAGATCGCGGCGGTCGGCGCGATCGTCGGTGCCGCCTTCGGGGGAGCGATCGGGCTCTGCGCGACGAGCGGCCCCGGGCTGGCGCTCAAGTCCGAGGGCATCGCGCTGGCGGTGATGGCGGAGCTCCCCATCGTGGTCTTCGACATCCAGCGCGGCGGTCCCTCCACCGGGCTCCCCACGAAGACCGAGCAGGCGGACCTCATGCAGGCGCTCTACGGCCGGAACAGCGAGTGCCCGGTCGTGGTGATCGCCCCGGCGACGCCCGGCGACTGCTTTTTCATCGCCTACGAAGCCATCCGGATCGCCGTCAAGTACATGGTGCCCGTCATCGTCCTGTCGGACGGGTACCTGGCCAACGGCGCCGAGCCCTGGCTCATCCCGGATCCGAAGAACCTCCCGGACATCGACGTTCGCTTCCGGACGGAGCCCGAGGGCTTCCATCCATACGCGCGCGAGGAGGCCACGCTGGCGCGGCCGTGGGTCCGCCCGGGGACGCCCGGCCTCGAGCACCGCATTGGCGGCCTCGAGAAGCAGGACGTCACCGGCAACGTGTCCTACGACCCGGACAATCACGATCTGATGGTCCGGCTTCGCGCGGAGAAGGTCCGGCGCGTGGCGCAGGAGATCCCCCCGACCACCATCAACGGCCCGGCCGGCGGCGACCTCCTGGTGGTGGGGTGGGGAGGCACCTACGGCGCGATCACGGCGGCGGTCGAGGAGGCCCAGACGGCAGGCAAGTCGGTGGCGAGCATCCACCTCCGACACCTCTGCCCGCTCCCGCCGGACCTGGGGCAGATCCTCCGCCAGTACCGGCGCGTGCTGGTGCCCGAGATCAACAGCGGGCAGCTCGTCCGCGTCCTGCGCGCGGAGTACCTCGTCGACGCGGTAGGGTTCAACCGGGTCCGGGGCGTGCCGCTGGCCACCCAGGACATCGTGGACGCGATCAACCAGCTGGTCGAGAGCAACCGATGACCCCGCAGGGCGCAGCCCGTTCGATCAGCTCCCGCGGAGCGAGGGGACCCCAGTGAGCACCGGCACGAACGCGCCGCAGGTCCGCTACACGAAGAAGGACTTCGAGTCCGACCAGGACGTTCGGTGGTGCCCGGGGTGCGGGGACTACGCGATCTTGTCGACCGTCCAGAAGATGATGCCCGACCTGGGCGTGCCCCGGGAGAACATCGTCTTCATCTCGGGGATCGGCTGCTCGAGCCGGTTCCCGTACTACATGAACACCTACGGGTTCCACACGATCCACGGCCGGGCGCCCGCCATCGCGACGGGCCTGCGCCTGGCGCGGCCCGACCTCAAGGTGTTCGTGGTGACCGGGGACGGAGACGGCCTCTCCATCGGCGGCAATCACATGCTCCACGTCCTCCGCCGGAACGTGAACGTCACCATCCTGCTCTTCAACAACCGGATCTACGGGCTCACCAAGGGGCAGTACTCCCCGACCAGCGAGCTCGGGAAGGTGACGAAGTCGACGCCGATGGGCTCGACCGACCGGCCCGTGAACCCGTGCGCCTTCGCGCTGGGCGTCGGAGCGACGTTCGTCGCCCGCACGGTGGACCGGAACATCGGGCACATGGAGGAGACGCTCAAGCGGGCCGCCGCCCACCGGGGCGCCGCCTTCGTCGAGATCCTCCAGAACTGCAACATCTACAACGACATGGCCTGGGGCATCCTCTACGACCGCGAGTCCAAGGTCGAGCACGAGCTCAGGGTCGAGCACGGGAAGCCGCTCCTCTTCGGACCCGCCGACGCCCGGAAGGGCCTCGTGCTGGACGGGGTCAAGGCGCGCGTCGTCCTCGCCAGCGAGGTGCCGGCCGACCGGCTCTGGGTGCACGACCAGGCCGACGTCGCCTCCGCCCTGGTCCTCGCGAACCTGGCCACCCCCCCGTTCCCGGTCCCGGTCGGCGTCCTCGCCCAGGTCGAGGCGCCCATCTACGAGGACCTCATCGCCGACCAGGAGAAGCGCGCCGTGTCCGACCGCGGTCCCGGAGACATCGCGCGACTCCTGACGTCCGGCGATACCTGGACGATCCGCTGAGGGCCCGGACCGCGTCGACGCCACACGGCCGACGCGATCCGGACCGCCGGTCACCGCCCCTGTCGCACGCGATCGCCGTGGACGTCCCCCGCCGAGACATCACATGGACCGCCGACTCCTAGACGCGCTCCGCGAGATCGTGGGGCCGGACGGACTGGTGGCCGCGGCCGACCAGCGCCTGGTCTACGAGTGCGACATGCTCGTCTATTACAAGGGCATGCCAGACCTCGTGGTCCTCCCGCGCTCGACGGCGGAGGTGCTCGCCGTGGTGCGCCGGTGCCTGGCGGCCGGTGTCCCCATCGTTCCCCGCGGCTCGGGCACCGGGCTCATCGGCGGTGCGACGGCGCCGAAGGGCGGCGTCATGATCGGCGTCAACCGGATGGACCGCATCCTGGAGGTGGACCTCCGGAACCGCTACGCGGTGGTGGAGCCGGGAGTGATCAACCTCGTCCTGACGCGCTCCGTGCAGGACCGGGGCTATTTCTTCGCCCCGGATCCGTCGAGTCAGATGGTCTCCTCGATCGGCGGGAACGCCGCCACCAACGCCGGTGGACCGCACGCCCTCAAGTACGGGAACGTGGCCCACCACGTCCTCGGGCTCGAGCTGGTCACCGGGACGGGAGAAGTACTCATGCTGGGCGGCTCCGCGGCCGAGCGACCCGGCTACGACCTGACGGGCGTCGCCGTGGGGTCGGAGGGGACGCTCGGCGTCATCACCAAGGTCGTGGTGAAGCTCACGCGCGCCCCCGAAGCCGTGCAGACGGCGGTCGCCACGTTCGATTCGATCGAGGTCGCCTCGGCCGCGGTGTCGGCGATCATCGCCGGTGGGATCGTCCCGGCGGCGCTGGAGGCGATGGACGAGCCGATCATCCGGGCTGTCGAGGCGGGCGTCCACGCCGGCTACCCGACCGAGGCGAAGGCGGTGCTCCTGATCGAGCTCGATGGTCCCGCTGCCGAGGTGCGCGTGCAGGCCGAGGCGGTGGCGCGGATCTGCCACGACCAAGGCGCCCTCACCATGCGCGTCGCACGAGACGACGCCGAACGCGCCCTCCTCTGGAAGGGCCGAAAGGAGGCCGCCGGCGCCGTTGGGCGGATCACCCACAACTACGTCCTCCAGGACGCGGTGGTTCCGCGCTCGAAGCTGCCGACCGTCATGGCCCAGATCCAGGCGATCGCCGCCCGCCACGGTCTCATCGTCGCCAACGTGTTCCACGCCGGGGACGGGAACCTCCATCCCATGATCTGCTACGACGAGCGGGTTCCCGGAGAGTTCGCCCGGGCGCTGGAGGCGAACGAGGAGATCCTCCAGGCCTGCATCGAGCTCGGCGGCACCGTGACGGGCGAGCACGGGATCGGCCTCGACAAGGCCGAGAAGCTCGCCCTCCTCTTCAGCCCGGACGACCTGGAGGTGATGCACGCCGTCCGCCGGGTCTTCGATCCCCGCGGCCTCATGAACCCTCAGAAGATGTTTCCATCCGGGCAGGACGCGTGCGCACCGACCTCGAGTGGAGCGGGCAAGCCGGTTCCGGAGGGCATGTGGGTCTAGCCGCGGCGGATGTCGGCCAGGAGCTCGCCCAGGCCGTGGCTCCAGGAAGGCTCCTGGCGGGGGAGCAGGCGGCGGCACACCAGGTGGCGGGCGTGAGGGCGCGGTTCGTCGCCGAGCCGACCACGGTGACCGGGGTAAGCCGGGTCCTCGCGGTCGCCGCCTCCCGCCAGCTCGCCGTGGCCCCGACCGGCGCGGGGGCCCGCCTCGGCTGGGGGGCGCCGCCCCGGCGACTGGACGTGGTGCTGTCGCTCGCGCGTCTCGACCACGTCCTCGCCCACGAGCCGGCCGACCTCACGCTGTCGGTCGAGTGCGGCATGACGCTCGAGGCGCTCGACGCGGTTCTCCGTCCGCACCGGCAGTTCGTGCCGCTCGACCCGGCCCGGCCGCACGCGTCCACGATCGGCGGCCTGATCGCCACGGGCGCCGCCGGACCCTATCGGGCTCGATACGGCACGATGCGGGACCTTCTGGTGGGCCTGACGGTCGTGCGGGCCGACGGCACGGTCGTCAAGGGCGGCGGCCGGGTGGTCAAGAACGTGACCGGCTACGACATCCCGAAGCTCCATGTCGGCGCCCTCGGGACCCTCGGCGTCGTCGTGGAGGCGCATCTTCGGCTCCACCCCCGCCCGGCGGAGGAGCGAAGCTGGGCGTTCGGCTTCGCGAGTTCGGAAGCGGCCCTCGAGGCGGCGCTCGACGTCCGGGACACGCCGGTCGTGCTGAGTCGCTGCCAGATCGTCACCGCCGGCGCCCTGCGCGCGCTCGGGGAGGCCGCCCCGCCTGGGGCCCTTCTCGCCGTGACCATCGGCAGCGTCCCCGAGGCCGTCCGCGCCCAGGGCGCGCAGGTTTCCGACGTCTGCCGGCGGGCGGGAAGCCCGGGTGCCGAGATCCCGGAGGCCGACGCCTGGTGGCGGCGTGTCACGGACGTCACGTGGCCGGAGAACCCGACGACCGACCTCGCGCTCAGGATCGGCACCCGGCCGACCGACACCGTCAAGGCGCTTCGGAGCGTCGAGGCCGTCCCACTGGGAGCAGGGGAGCTCCGGGCCACGATCGACGTCGCGAGTGGCGTGCTCCACGCGACCGTGGCGTGCGGCGAGACCGGACGCGTCCGCGACACGGTCCGGCAGGTTCGCGATGCCGCGGCCACGCTCGGCGGGACCTCCGTCGTGGAGCACGCGCCGCCGGAGACCCTGTCGGGTCTCGACGTGTGGGGGCCGGTCGGGCCCGCCATCGAGCCGATGCGACGCCTCAAGCGAGAGCTCGATCCCACGGGGGTCCTGAATCCCGGCCGCTACGTCGGAGGCATCTAGGTGACCACGGCGCCGGCCGCCGGATCCGAGCACGCTCATGCGCTGCCGCGCCCGCTCGGCGCGTTCGACGGCGAGGAGCCGCCCGACTGGGAGGGGATCCTCGACTGCATGCACTGCGGCATCTGTCTCCCCCAGTGCCCGACCTACCAGGTCCTCGGCCAGGAGATGGACTCGCCGCGCGGCCGCGTCTACCTGATGCGCGCCGCCACCGAGGGTCGCATCGGTCTCACCGAGAACTTCCTGCTCCACATGGACCGCTGTCTCGGATGCCGCGCGTGCGAGACGGCATGCCCGGCCGGTGTCCCGTTCGGCCGCCTGATCGAGGAGACCCGCGGGCAGATCGCCCGCAAGGTGCCGCGCCCCCTCGGACGGCGGCTCCTGGGCCGCCTCCTGCTCGGCGTCTTCCCCGAGCGGCGGCGGTTCTCGCGCCTGCTCGCCCTGGCGGGGCTCTACCAGCGCTCCGGGCTCCAGCGGCTCGTCCGGCGATCGGGCCTCCTCCGGAGCCTCCCACGCCTGGACGCGATGGAGCGGCTCCTGCCGACCCGCCCCCCCGGTCCGGCCAGCCCGCTTCCGGCCGAGACCCTTCCGGCGAGCGGCTCCCCGCGGGGAACCGTCGCGCTGCTCGAAGGGTGCGTCCAGGCCGTCCTCTTCCCAGAGGTCAACCGCGCGACCGTCGCGCTCCTCGCACGCGCCGGATACCGGGTCGTCGTTCCGGGCGGGCAGGGGTGCTGCGGAGCCCTCCACCTCCACTGGGGCGACCGGGCTGCTGCGCGCGAGCTCGCCCGTCGCAACCTGGCGGCCCTCGGGGACGCCGACTGGATCGTCACGAACGCGGCGGGCTGCGGGGCGGCGATGCGCGACTACGGGCACCTCCTGGGCGAGGACCCCCAGGCGCTCGCCTTGGCCGGCCGGGTTCGCGACGTCACCGAGCTCCTCGCCGAGGCCCTGCCGGGTCCGCGAGGATCGCTCGATCTGACGGTGACCTACCACGAGCCCTGCCACCTCGCCCACGGCCAGCGTGTGCGGGAGGCGCCCCGGGCACTGCTGCGCGCGATCCCCGGGCTCCGGCTCGTCGAGCTCCCCGAGTCCGACCTCTGCTGCGGGTCCGCCGGGGTCTACAACCTGCTCGAGCCCGAGATCGCAGGGCGACTTCTCACCCGGAAGCTCGACCGGGTCGCCGGCACCGGCGCCGCGGTCGTCGCGACCGGGAACCCGGGGTGCCTCCTCCAGCTCCGTCGCGGGCTCGCCGACCGAGGGCTGGCGGTCCGCGCGTATCATCCGGTGGAGATCCTGGCCTGGTCGATCGAGGGGACCGGGCCGGTGGAGAGAGGCTGACCGTGGAACGGATCCACGTCGGCGAGCACGTCGCGTTTCAGGAGGGCAAGATGGCGCGGCGCCGTCTGGCAGCGACCGAGCGGCTCCAAGCGGACCTCTACTGCCTTCAGCCCGGCCAGAGTCAGGCTGCGCACGTCCACGGCGATCAGGACAAGCTGTACGTCGGCGTCGAGGGACGGGCCAGGATCCGCGTCGGCCCGGAGGTCGACTGGCTCGAGCCGGGCGTGCTCGTGGTGGCGCCCGCGGGAGTGGAGCACGGGCTGGACAACCCGACCGAGGTGCCCTGCGTGGCGCTCGTGGTGGTGGTCCCGCCGCCGCCCCATGCCTGAGCGGAAGCGGTACTTCACAGTGCGCGGGATCGAGGCCATGATCCCGCGGCTCGAGTCGCTGATGGGCCAGGTGATGGACGCCCACACCGAGACGGCGCGGGTCCGTGCCGCCCTGGAGGCGGCCCAGCGCGAGGTGGTGCTTGCGGGGGGCATGCGGCTCAGAGCCGAGTGGTGGCGGGCCCGGCGGGCCGCCATCGAGAAGGGCAATCGCGAGGTCCGCAGCGGGCTCGGGGAGCTGCTCGCGACCGGCGGGGTCCCGAAGGACCTTGAGCTCGGGCTCGTGGACTTCCTGGGGCTCGTGGGCGGGCGCGAGGTCAATCTCTGCTGGCGCTATGGAGAGAAGCACGTGCGATTCTGGCACGGTCTCGACGAGGGATTCGGAGGTCGGAAGACCATCCCAGAGAGCGAGATGGAGGCATGATGGAGCTGATCCTGACGAGCGCGGGCTCCTACCCGCGCATCGGCGACACCCCCGACACCCAGCGCCACCGTCGGGCATATGCCCAGCACGAGCGCGGAGAGATCTCCGGCACCGAGTGGCGGGCGGTCGAGGATGAGGTCGCGGCGCAGGTGGTGCGGGAGCAATCCGGCGCCGGCCTCGACGTCGTGACCGACGGCCAGGTGCGTTGGTACGACCCAATCTCGCACATGGCCCGGCACTGCGAGGGGATCGAAATCAACGGTCTGCTTCGCTACTTCGACACGAACTTCTACTTCCGCCAGCCGGTGGTCTCCGGGCGGATTCGCCGGCGTGAGCCCGTGCTCCGCCGGGAGTTCGAGATCGCCCGGGCGGCGACGGACCGCGTCGTCAAGCCCGTCCTGACCGGCCCTTACAGCCTCGCGTGCGGATCGATCCTGGAAGGCGGGTACCGAAACCAGCGCGAGCTCGCGCGGGCCTACGCGGAAGTCCTCGCCCAAGAGGTCGCCGACCTGGTCCACGCCGGCGCGGCGGTGATCCAGGTGGACGAGCCCTATCTCCTCCGGCATCCCGAGCACGTCGACGTGGTCCGCGAGGGGCTCGCGACGCTGGCGGCGGCCCGCGGACGCGCTCACCTGGCGCTCTACACCTACTTCGGGGACGCGCTCCCGGTATGGGACGATCTGATGGCGATGCCCGTGGACCTCGTCGGGATCGACCTCACGTACGGACCCAAGCTGGCGGACCGGATCGCGGAAGCCGGCGCGCCCCGGACCCTCGTGCTGGGCCTGGTCGACGGGCGTAATACGAAGCTCGAGACCCGCGACGATCTCTTCCGGGTCCTGGATCGCGCCCTGCCGGGGCTCCGAGGGCCGGTGGGCCTGGGGCCTTCCTGCGGCCTCGAGTTCCTGCCGCGGGAGCGGGCCCGGGCCAAGCTCGAGAACATGGTCACGATCGCCCGCGAGCATGCCGGCCGCGGGGGGAGGAGCTGAATGAGCCGCGCGAAGCTCCAGGGTCTCGGCCTCGATCTCCCACTCCTGCCCACCTCCACCGTCGGCAGCTTCCCGAAGCCCGACTACCTCGTCGAGGCGCGCGCGCGGGCCACGCGGAATGCGATCACGCGTTCGGAGCTCGACCGCCTGGAGCGCCAGGCGACTGAGTTCTGGGTACGCACCCAGGAAGAGCTCGGCCTCGACGTCCTGGTGGACGGCGAGCAGTACCGGGGAGACATGGTCGCGTACTTCGCCGAGACGATGCCCGGGTTCGCCCGGGGCGGCCTCGTGCGCTCCTACGGGAACCGCTACTACCACAAGCCGGTCATGGTGGCGCCCGTGCGCTGGCCGGGGCCCATGACAGTCGACTGGTGGCGGTGGACGCAGTCGCTGACGAGCCGCCCGGTGAAAGGCATGCTCACTGGACCGTACACGCTCATGGACTGGTCCTTCGACGACCACTACGCCGACCGCAAGACGGCGTGTCTGGCGCTTGCCCGTGAAGTCCGGAAGGAGGTCGAGGCGCTGCTCGAAGCCGGGGTCCGCATCATCCAGATCGACGAGCCGGCCCTCTCGGTCCGACCCGACGAGCTGGGCTTCGCGGTCGACGCCATGCACCTGGTCGTCGACGGGCTCCCGGCCTACTACGTGGTGCACGCGTGCTTCGGGGCCTTCGAGACGATCTACCCGGGACTCCTCGACCTGCCGGTCGACAACCTGGACCTCGCGATCTCCCACAGCGCCCTCGATCTCTTGGCGATGTTCGAGAAGGACCCGTTCACCAAGGACCTCTCGCTCGGCGTGCTCGACGTCCACACCCACTCCGTGGAGACGGTCGACGACATCCGCGCGCGGATCCGCCGTGGCACCGCCGTGCTTCCCGCCGGCCGCATCTGGGTGGACCCCGACTGCGGCCTCAAGACCCGGACGGTGGACGAGAGCCGGGCCAAGCTCGACGCGATGATGGACGCGGTTCGGGCGGCCCGCGCGGAGGTGGCCTGAGCGTCTCCGATGGCGCGCTATGCGGCGGTCCTCTTCGACATGTTCGACACCCTCGTCCGGTTCGACCGGAACCGGCTGCCCGCCGCCCACATCGGCGGAAGGGAGGTGCGGTCCTCGGTGCCGGAGCTCCACCGCGTGGCCGCGGCCGCCCTGCCGGGGGTCGAGCTTCCGGCGTTTTACGACGCATTCCTGTGGAGCTACCAGGAGGCCGAGCGCCTGAGGGTTGACACGCACGAGGAGGTGCCAGCCCAGCGGCGGCTCCAGCTCTTCTACCGACGGGTGGGAGCGGATCCCGCCGTGATTCCTCCCGTCGTGACCGAGCACCTGCTGGCGACTCACATGGCGTGCCTGGCGGGCGTCGCCGAGCCCATGCCGGGGCAGACGGAGCTCCTGGACTGGCTGCAGGGCCGCTACCGGCTGGCGGTCGTGTCGAACTTCGACTACACACCGACCGTCCGTCGCATCCTCGCGGAGGGGGGCATCCTCGACCGGTTCGAGACGGTGGTCGTGTCTGACACCGTGGGCTGGCGCAAGCCCCGTCCCGACATCTTCGAGCGGGCGCTGGACGAGATGGGCTTGGACCCCAAGGACTGCCTTTTCGTCGGCGACCGGCCGGAGATCGACGTGGCCGGCGCCAAGGGGGTGGGCATGGCGGCCGCCTGGCTGAACGTCGACCGGGCACCCCTCCCGCCCGGGCTCCCGGCGCCCGACCTCGAGCTGGGGGGCCTTCCCGACCTCCGGCCGGCCCTCGAGCCCCATCCACAAGGCCCTTGACGTCCCCGGCGGCGTTTCGCTAGTGTTCGGCGCGATTGCCGGGGGAAAGCGATCGTCGATGAGCGTCGCTCCGGCCGCAGGGGCGCCCCGGCCCCCAGCGGTGCCTGGTTGGCCGTCGGTCCCCACCACAGGAGGAGAGCGAGGCATGCGTGAGACCGGAGTGGTGAAGTGGTTCAACGACGCCAAGGGGTACGGGTTCATCGAGCGCCCCGACAAGGAGGACGTCTTCGTCCACTACACGGCGGTCGAGGGTAGCGGGTTCCGCACCCTTG
>DATAFX010000102.1:0-6125 GCA_036257195.1 Candidatus Methylomirabilota bacterium
CGCTTCCTTGGTGAACTCAAGAGCCAGCTGGACGATGCCGTCCGTCGGCTCAAGACGGTCGATCGGTCCGAGTTCGAACGCCTGACGAGGGACTATGCGACCTTCTACCGTGAACGCCATGCGCGTCTTGGAGAGCACCGAGTAGGACAGGGAAAGCCCTGGGGAAAGATGGCTGCCGGAGTCATTCTCCTTCCCGTGATCGCTGGTGTCATGAACGAACTCGGAAAGGGGATCTGGAAAGCAATTCTCGAAGCACTCGGGCCATGAATCTAGCCGCCTCTCTGTCCACCTCGCCGAGGGCAGCGGCTAGTTGCTGAGCTGCCCCCTCTCGCCGAACCGCGCCCTGCTTGACGGACGGCACCTTCTAATATATCAGGCGTATATCTGAGCGGCCTGCGCGCCCAGAAGGGAGCGCTGGCGGAGGCACCTTGGGGTGAGCGCGCAGCCGGCATGCGTGGGATTGCTCCGGGGTCTGCTTGGCGCGAGCGAGCGGGGCGAAGAGAGCACCCAGGCCTGGGTGGCCGAGCAGTTCGCGGCTCTCGGCTGTGAGGTCGACCGGTTCGCGTACACGTCCCTGGGCCCTGGCGTCGGATGTGGTCCGGCCGGCCTCGGCGCCTCGGAACCGCGCCAGTGCGTGGTGGGCCGGCTACCCGGGGCGCCGGACCGCCGGAGCCTCCTCCTCTTCGCCCACGCGGACTGCGAGCCGGTCGCCGCTCTCGAACGTTGGCGGTATCCGCCGTTCGCTGGTGAGATCTCTGCGGGCCGACTCCACGGGTGGGGCGTGGCGGACGACCTCGCCGGCGTGGCGGCGATCCTGGCCGCGGCCGGCGCTGTGCTGGCGGAGGTGCGGCGGCCGGCGGGCTCGCTGCTCCTGGTGAGCGCGCCGAGCAAGCGTCGAGCTCGTGGCATCGTCGAGGTGCTCCGGCGAGGCTACCGCGCCGACGGCGGCGTGTACGTGCACCCGGCGGAATCGGAGCGCGGGCTCGCCGAGATCAAGGCCGTGACGCCGGGGCTGCTGCGCTTCCGCGTGCGCGTGTCGGGCCGTCCACCGGACACGCGCGAGCCCGAGCAGACACCCTTCGCCCATCTGGGCGTCAACCCGCTCGACGGAGCCGCACGCCTGGTGGCGGCCCTGCGGATGGTCGACGAGCGGCGCGCCGGCCGCGTCCGGCATCCGGCTCTTGATGCCGCCGCGGGCCGATCGACCAACGTGCATGTCACCTGGCTTGCCTGCGGGGACCCGACGCACCCGGGTCGCGTGGCCGAGGCGTGCGAGTTCGGCGGCTCGGTGAGCTTCCCGCCGGGCGAGCGGCCGGAGGATGTACAGGCCGAGGTCGCGGCGGCCCTCGCGGACGCGGCGGCGGGCGACCCCTGGCTCGCCGCCCACGCCCCGACGCTCGAGTGGCGGGACACCGTCCCGGGCGCGGAGGTGGACCTGGACGATCCGCTGCCGCGGCTCGTGCGGGCGTCGGTGCGGGAGGTGACCGGCGTAGAACCCGCCATCAACGCCCTGCACGCTTCGAGCGACATCGGGCATCCCATCCTGTTCGCCGGCATCCCGACGGTCGGCCTGGGGCCGCGCGCCGGGGACCTCACCCAGGCCGGGGGGGCGGACGAGTGGGTGGACGTCGACGACCTCGCCCGGACCGTGATGGTGCTCGAACGGATCATCACGACGTGGTGCGGCTGAGGTAGGGAGGGGACCGCAGGCATGGAGTACCGACAGCTTGGCCGGACCGGGCTCCACGTCTCGGCGCTGGCGCTCGGGACCGGCAACTTCGGCGACATGACGTCCGAGGAGACCGCCCGGCGGATCCTCGAGACTGCGATCGAGGCGGGCATCAACCTCCTCGACACGGCCGACGGCTACTGCGGGGGCGAGAGCGAGCGGATCATCGGGCGCTTCCTGCAGGACACCGGTCAGCGGGACCGCGTGCTGATCGCGACCAAGGTCTTCTACCCGACTGGCCCCGGCCCGAACGACCGCGGACTGAGCCGTCACCACGTCCTGCGCGCATGCGAGGCGTCGCTCCGGCGGCTCGGGACCGACCACGTCGATCTCTACCTGCTCCACCGGTCGGCCAGTCTCGTCACGCCCATCGAGGAGACGCTCGAGGCGCTGACCGATCTCCTCCGGCAGGGGAAGGTGTCCTACGTCGGGTGCTCGACCTTCCCGGCTTGGCAGGTCATGGAGGCCCTCATGGTCAGCGCCCAGCGGGGCTTCGTCCGGTTCGTGGTGGAGTCTCCCCCCTACAACCTCCTGGATCGCCGCGCCGAGAACGAACGCATCCCGCTCTGCCAGAAGTACGGCCTGGGCGTCCTCCCGTGGTCCCCTCTGGCCATGGGTATGCTGGCCGGCCGCTACCCGGCCGATGGCTCGTTTCCCGAGGGGTCGCGCGCGGCCCAGAACCCGCAGGGGATCTACGCCCAGCGCGTCAGCCGGCGCGGGGCGCGTGTCGGCGCGGGCCTCGCCGAGCTGGCCGCTCCGCGCGGCCTCAGCCCCGGGCAGCTCGCGCTCCTCTGGGTCAAGGACCAGCCCGGGGTCACGGCGCCGATCGTCGGCCCCCGCACCACGGACCAGCTCGCCGAGATGCTGGCAGTCGCGGAGCGCTCGGCCGATGACGACCTCCGGGCGGCGCTCGACGCTCTGAACCCGCCGGGCACCGCGATCGCGAACTTCCACAACACGAGCGGGTGGCTCAGGACCCGGCTCGACGCGGACTGACCTCGCGCACGACGGAAGGAGAAGCCGGCAATGACGATCACAAGACGTGCCCGGATGGCCGCGCTCGTCGCGCTCCTGATGGTTTCGGCCGTCGTGTCGACCCCGGCGGAGGCCCAGCTCGGGGCGCCGCCTCTCCTGAACGCGGGAAAGCTCGTGGCCGCGACGAACGCGACGATTCCGCCTTACCAGTTCGTGGACCAGGGCGGAAAGCTCCAGGGTTTGCGGATCGAGCTGGGCGAGGAGATCGCCAAACGCCTCGGGGTCCGGCTCGAGTGGGTCAATGTCGGCTTCGAGACCCACATCCCGGGCCTCCAGAGCGGCCGCTGGGATGCGAGCATCACCGGGATGTTCCTCACCCCGGAGCGGGCCAAGATCCTGTACATGATCCCCTACGAGCTCCAGGCGATCAGCATCTCGGTCGGCAAAGGAAACCCGCTCAAGATCGCGTCCCCGGCGGACCTGGCCGGGCGCCGCGTGGCGGTCGAGATCGGAGGGTACGAGTTCCGGCAGATCAACCGCATCAACGACGAGCAGAAGGCCGCCGGGCTCAAGCCGATGGAGATCCGGACCTTCAGTACGTTCGCCGATGCCTACCAGGCACTCCGGGCCGGTCAGGTCGACGCGGTGGTCAGCGTGGACGTAACCGCCAAGTTCTACCAGGACCGGGGTGAGTTCGAGCGCGCGGTCTCGGGCCTGGCCGGCTCCCCGGCGACGCTGGCCTTCCGGTCGAGGGACGTGGCGGCGGCGGTGGTCGAGGCCCTGAACGCGATGCGCCGCGACGGCACGTACGACCGGCTGATGGACAAGTGGGGGGCGGCGAAGATGCCGGCGGACCAGCCCCTGGAGCTCAAAGGGCCCGACCTCCCCTGAGATGGCTGACCGTAACCGATTCTCGGGAGGAGGCAGGGGCGGAGGCCCCCTCCGGGTCGGCTGGCCGGAGTGACCGATGCCGGGATGGGACTGGGGCGCCTTCGGCCGCTACCTGTTCAGCGCGTACTTGCTCGAGGGAGCCTGGACGACGATCTGGCTGTCGGTCGTCGTCATGGTGTGCGGGCTGGCGCTCGGACTGGTGGCGGCGATCATGTACCAGTCCCGGAGCCGACCGCTCCGGGCGGCAGCACGCTTCTATCTCTGGATCATGCGGGGCACGCCGCTCCTGGTGCAGCTGATCATCATCTACACCGGTCTGCCCCAGCTGGGCATCCGGCTGAACGTCGTCCAGTCCGCCCTGCTCGGCCTCAGCCTGAACGAGGGGGCCTATCTCTCGGAGATCATCCGGGCGGGGATCCTGTCCGTCCCACGGGGGCAGTTCGACGCGGCCCGGGCGCTGGGGATGCCGTACCCGACGCTCATGCGGGTCGTGGTGATGCCGCAGGCGGCGCGCGTGATGATCCCGCCGCTCGGCAACAACTTCAACGGGCTCCTGAAGACGACGTCGGTCACCTCGGTGATCTCCATGGAGGAGCTTCTCCGCCGCGGCCAGATGCTGATCCAGGTGGAGTTCCGGGTGCTCGAGATCTTCGTGGTGGCCGCCCTCTACTACCTCGTGATGATCACGCTCTGGAACGTGCTGCAGCGCCGCCTCGAGTCGCACTTCGGCCGCTCGGTCGCGCCGGCCGCCGAGCGAACGCTCGGGGCGCAGGATCTCCGGTGACGGGCGAGCCGTCGAGCGCGTCGGAGCCCGCCGTCCTGGTCCTGGACGGCGTCCACAAGCGGTTCGGCGACCACCACGTGCTCCGGGGCATCGACCTCCTGGTCCGGCGCGGCGAGGTCACGGTCCTGATCGGGCCCAGCGGCTCGGGGAAGAGCACGCTGCTCCGGTGCATCAACCACCTCGAGCGGGTTGACGGGGGCCGCATCCTGGTCAACGGCCGGCTCGTGGGCTACCGGGAGACCGCCGGCCGGCTGGTCGAGGCGCGGGACGCCGAGCTCGCCCGTCACCGCCGCGAGATCGGCATGGTGTTCCAGCAGTTCAACCTGTTCCCGCACCTGACGGCGCTGGGCAACGTGACAGCGGGGCCGATCCATGTCCTCGCCGAGGCCCGCCCGGCGGCGGAGGCCCGGGGGCGACAGCTTCTCGAACTGGTGGGACTCGCCCACAAGGCGGACGCCTACCCGGGCCAGCTCTCGGGCGGCCAGCAGCAACGCGTGGCAATCGCCCGCGCGCTCGCCATGGAGCCGGAGCTCATGCTGTTCGACGAGCCCACGTCCGCCCTCGACCCGGAGATGATCACCGAGGTCCTGGACGTGATGCTCGATCTGTCCCGGCGCGGCACCACCATGCTGGTCGTGACCCACGAAATGGGCTTCGCTCGGGCGGCCGCCGACCGCATCATCTTCATGGACGAGGGCCGGTTGGTCGAGGAGGCGCCGCCGGCCCGGTTCTTCGCGGAGCCGCGGCACGAGCGCACCCGCCAGTTCCTCGGCCGGATCCTCCACTGAGCGATGGCCTCGCCGGGCATGGTCCAGACCGCTCGCGGCCCGGTCGCCCCGGCCGAGCTCGGCCGCACGCTCGCGCACGAGCACGTCTTCTGCGACTTCTACCGGGTGACCGGCAACCTCGATCACCTCCTGAACGACGAGGACCTCGCGGTCAGCGAGCTCGCGCCGCTGGTGCGGGCCGACGGAACCACGCTGGTCGAGGTGACCACGTCGGACCTCGGCCGGAACCCGAGGGCCTCCGCCGTGTGTCCGAGCGCACGGGGCTCCACGTGGTCATGGGGACAGGCTGGTATCGCCAGGCCTACTACCCCGGCGAGATCGACCGGCTGTCGACTGCCGAGCTCGCCGCGCGGATGACGGCCGAGCTGCTGGATGGTGTCGGAAGCTCCCGCATCCGGGCGGGGCTCGCGTGGTGAGACCGGGGGTGGTGCGGGCGAAGGGTGGCGGGCGCGCCGCACGCCGGGGCGCGCCGAGACCAGCGCGGGTCCCCGATCTGGTGGCCGGGGCCGGCCGTGGCGCGGCCAGGGACGACGGCGACACGTCGCGCGCTCGCCTGTTCAGCGACCGGGCGTACGAGGCGATCCGGGAGCGGATCGTCACGACCGAGCTGGCTCCCGGGCGGCTCCTGACCGAGGCTGAGCTCGCCACCCAGCTGGGACTGGGCCGCATGCCCGTCCGCGAGGCGCTTCAGCGACTCGTCCAGGACGACCTGGTGGTGATCCTGCCGCGCAAGGGGTCCTTCGTCGCCCCGATCCGCGTCGAGGACCTGCCCAAGATCTTCGAGCTGCGGCTCGCGCTCGAGGGTCTGGCCTCGCGGCTGGCCGCCGAGCGGATGACCGCGGAGGAGCTGGCGCGGCTGGAGGCCCTGATCGCCGACGCCCGCGGGCTGAGCAACGGCTCCGCCGAGCACGTCCGGGTCGATCGCGCGTTCCACCGAGCGATCGCGGCGGCCACGCGC
>DATAFX010000112.1:0-5792 GCA_036257195.1 Candidatus Methylomirabilota bacterium
AAGATCCTGGTGCCCTTCGGCGGGCCCAAGGGATCGGGGCTGGCCATGATGTTCGAAACGCTGACGAGCCTGATGGTGGGGAATCCCCTCCTTGGGCCGGCTCTCTTCGGGGAGGCCGGTGCCGGCCGCCACCGCCAGAACAGCGTGGTCGCGGCCATCGACATCTCGGCCTTCACCGACCTCGCCCAGTACCGCGCCGAGGTGGACCGGCTGATCGACGGCCTCCGGGCGTTGCCGCGGGCGGAGGGCGCGGGGGAGATCCTCGTCCCGGGCGAACCCGAGGACCGCTCGACCGAGGAGCGTCGCCGCCTCGGGATCCCGCTGCCGCCCGGCACGGCTGAGAACCTGCGGAAGGCCGCCGCGCGCTTCCGGGTGCCGCTGCCCGCCGGCCTTTGACGTCGATTCCCGGGGCTGCCGTCCGCCCCCGGCTTGGCGCTCGTCGGAACGCGGGGTACACTCCGGCCTCGTGGAGCCGTACGCCGAGATCCCGCCGCGCGAGCTCAAGCGCCGCCTCGATGCCGACGAGCCGCCCGCGATCCTCGACGTCCGCGAGCCGTGGGAGCACGAGCTCTGCGCGATTCCGGGCGCGCGGCTCATCCCGATGGACCAGCTCCAGTGGCGCGTCGACGAGCTGCCGCCGGAGCAGGAGGTCGTCGTCTACTGCCACCACGGGCAGCGCTCGGCGGCCGTGGTCCAGTGGCTCCGCCGGCAGGGCATCCCGGCCGTGAACCTCTCCGGCGGGATCGACGGCTGGGCGGTCGAGGTGGACCCGGCGTTGACGCGTTACTAGCGCCGCGTGACTGAGTTTCTCGTCGCGCGCGAGCGCGAGGGCGGGATCGCGCGGCTCACGCTCGACCGCCCCCCGCTCAACGTCCTTACGCCGGCTCTCATCGAGGCCCTCGGCGCCGCCTTCCGGGAGCTCGCCACCGACCCCGCCCTCCGCGTCGTCGTGCTGGCGGGCGCGGGGCGCGCCTTCTCGGCGGGCGTCGACGTGGGCGCGATGCGGGCTCTCGACGCGGCCGGCGCGCGGCGCCTCATCGCATCGCTCCGGGCGACCATCCGGGCTCTCGAGGAGATGCCGGTGCCCACGATCGCGCGGCTCCACGGCCACGTCCTCGGCGGGGCCCTCGAGCTCGTGCTGGCGTGCGACCTCCGGATCGCGGCGATCTCGTGCCGCCTGGGCATGCCGGAGATCACCGTCGGCATCCCGTCCGTCATCCAGGCGGCGCTCTTGCCCGGGCTGATCGGATGGGGCCGCACCGCCGAGCTCCTGCTCGGCGGTCAGCCGATCGACGCGGCGGAGGCCGAGCGCTGGGGGCTGGTCAATCGCGCCGTGGAGGAGCGTGGGCTCGACGCCGAGGTCGAGGCCTGGGTCGAGCGTCTCCTCGCGCTCCCGCCCGACGCGCTCCGCCTCCAGAAGGCGCTTCTGACGCGCTGGCGCCGCGTGGACCTGGACACGGCCGTCCTCCTCTCGATGGACGCCTTCGCCCGCGCTTACGCAACGGGAGAGCCCGAACGCGCGATGCGCGCCTTCCTCGATCGGCGGCGCGCGGGCGCGCCGCGGACGGAGGCCTGATCCGTGGACAGACGGCCACCCCTCGCGGTGCTCGCCGGCGTCAAGGTCCTGAGCTTCACGCAGTTCCTGCTCGGCCCCTCCGGGGTCCAGTTCATCGCGGACCTCGGCGCCGACGTGATCAAGATCGAGCCGCCGGGCGGGACGCTCTGGGAGCGGAACTGGGCCGGGAGCGACCTCTATCTCAACGGAGTCAGCGCGTTCTTCCTCTCGACGCACCGGAACCAGCGGAGCCTGACGCTCGACCTGAAGCACCCCGACGGGCACGCGGTCGCGCGCCGCCTCGTCGAGGGCGCCGACGTGCTGGTCCAGAACTTCCGGCCGGGGGTGATGGAGCGGCTCGGGCTCGGATGGGAGACGGTGCGGGCTTGGAACCCGAGGCTCGTCTACGTCTCGGCCTCTGGGTACGGCGAGTCGAACCCGTATCGCGACCGGCCGGGGCAGGACCTCCTGCTCCAGGCGCTGTCGGGCCTGGCGAGCATCTCGGGGCGGGCCGGCCAGCCGCCGACGCCGGTCGGCACCGCCGTCGTCGACCAGCACGGCGCGACGCTCCTCGCGATGGGCGTCTTGGCGGCGCTCCTCGATCGCGGGCGCACCGGCCAGGGCGGGCACGTCGAGGTGAGCATGCTGCGCGCGGCCTTCGACCTCCAGCTCGAGATCGTCACGTACTTCCTGAACGGCGCCCGGCTCCGGAAGAGCCCGACCAGCCTCGCCAGCACGTTCCATCCGGGCCCCTACGGATGCTACGAGACCCGGGACGGCTGGCTCGTGCTCTCGATGTCGCCGCTCCGGGTCCTGCAGGAGGCGCTCGACCTGCCGGCGCTGGCGCCCTACGCGACGGTCCCGTACAACTTCCCGGGCCGGGAGGAGATCGCCCGGATCCTCGAGCCCGTGATGCGGACACGCTCCACGCAGGAGTGGGTCGACTTCCTGGTGCCTCGCGGGGTCTGGGTCGCGCCGATCCGCACGCACGAGGAGGCGTTCGCTGACCCGGCGGTCCAGGCGGCGGACGCCGTCGAGGACATCGATCATCCCGTGGCCGGCCGGGTCCGCCTCCTCCGTTTCCCGATCGAGCTCTCGTCGGGGCGGGCCACCGTGAGCCGGCCGCCGCCCATGCCCGGCGAGCATGCCGCGGAGATCCTGCGGGAGCTCGGGTACTCCGAGCCGGATGTGCAGCGGCTGCGCGATCAGCGCGTCATCTGAGGGACGGAAAGCGATGAGCCCGGCGCGATTGTCCTCGACTCCTCGGACGGCCCTCATGGCCGGCGCGGGGACGGGGCTCCGGGTGTGACCGGGACGGGAGGCGGGACATGTCTTTGAGTGGGCGGACCGCCCTGGTGACCGGAGCGTCACGCGGCCTGGGGAAGGCGATCGCGCTACGCCTGGCGCGAGACGGCGCCGCGATAGCGGTGAACTACCGGGAGCAGTCGGACGCTGCCGAAGCGGTGACGGCCCAGATACGCGCGCAGGGTGGTCGGGCCCTGGCGGTGCAGGCCGACGTCGCTGACGAGGCGCAGGTCCGCGACATGGTCGCGCGCGTCGTGAGGGAGCTGGGGGACGTCGACGTGCTGGTGAACAACGCCGGCGTCTCGTACACCGGTGATCTGGGGAGCTTTGATGTCGACCGGATGGAAAGCATGCGACGCGTCAACGTCGACGCCGTAATCGCGCTGACGCGCGCGGTGGCGGAGACCATGAAGGCTCGCCGCTTCGGGCGCATCGTGAACCTGTCATCCGTGGCCGGGCTGGGCACGGCTGTGGCCGGCACCACCTTCTACGCGGTCACCAAGGCCGCGGTGATCATGCTGACTCGCCGCTTCGCCCTGGAGTTGGGCCCGCACGGGGTCACCGTGAATGCCGTGGCGCCCGGCTTCGTTCTCACGGACATGGCGCGGGCCGGTCGTACCGAGGCCGACTTCGCGGCGCTGGCGGCCGCGACCATGGTGCGGCGGAACGGCGACCCCGAGGACATCGCCCATGCAGTGTCGTTCCTGGCGTCGCCCGAGGCCGGCTTCGTGACCGCCCAGATCCTCACGGTGGACGGCGGCCGCATGAACTACATCGGACATCCCTGACGCGAGGGGCGGCCGGAGAAGGGAGCGAGACCATGACGACGCGCACCGCGGCCGACGCGGCGATGGCGGCCCTGACGATCGGGAAGACCGTGACCGTTCGCAAGACGGTCGGCGAGACCGACGTGTACCTCTTCGCCGGCATCTCCGGCGACTTCAGCCCGAACCACGTCGACGAGGAGTACATGAAGGCGACGCGATACGGGCGCCGGATCGCCCACGGCGCTCTGATGGTCGCCTACATGTCGCAGGCCTCGACGAAGATGTGCCAGAGCCTCCCGGGCACGATCGTGTCCTACGGCTACGACCGCATCCGGTTCCCGGGCGCGGTGTTCATCGGCGACACGGTCACCGTCACCTACGAGATCGCCGAGCGGGATGAGGCCGCGCGGAAGTCGTTCGCCAAGGTGACCGTCACGAACCAGCGCGGTGAGGTCGTGGCCGTGGCCACGCACATCCTGAAGGTCGTGGACGGCTGAGGCGTGGGCCCGCGGCCTCGCGATGACGAGCGGGTTCTCCGACGAGCTGGCGCGCGACCCCGAGGAGGCGCTCCTTCGCCGGCAGGGGAGGGCGCCCCGGTGACGGGGCCCGGCGGCGCCGGCGCGTGCCCGCGGGCGGGCCGCCCGTGATCGGGCTCGTCACGCTCGACTTCTGGCAGACGCTGTTCGCCGACACGGGGGACAGCCTGCGCCGGGCCCACGCCCTGCGTCTCGAAGGCGTACGGGCAGGCCTGGCCGAGGCCGGGCGGCTGTACGCCGCCGCCGAGGTGGCCGCGGCCGACGCGCGGGCCGGGGAGGCGCTAGCGGCCGTGTGGGAGGAGGACCGCGACGTGACCGCCGACGAGCAGCTCGGGATCTTCCTGGGCGCGCTCGACCCGGCGCTTCCGGGGGCGCTCGACGCGAGGGCGATCGACCGCGTCGGCCGCGCCTACCAGGAGCCCGCCCTGACGCACCGTCCCGAGCTGACCCCGGCCGCGGTCGAGGCCGTACACGCAATCCGCGCCCGCGGCCTCGCGCTAGCCGTGATCTCGAACACGGGGCGCACCCCGGGCCGCGTGCTCCGGCAGCTCCTCGCGGACGCGAGCCTCTTACATCACTTCGCCGTGCTGGCCTTCTCCGACGAGCGAGGGGTCCGCAAGCCGGCCACCGAGATGTTCAAGTGGGTGCTGGACGCGACGGCGACGGAGCCCGCCCGCGCCGTCCACGTCGGCGACAACGCCGTGGCGGACGTGGGCGGGGCGCGGAGCGCCGGGATGCGGGCGATCCACTTCGTTCCGGATCCGTCCGGGCCGGTGGCCGCCGCCGACGCGGTGCTGCGCGGGTTCGCCGATCTGCCCGCCCTCGTCGCCCATCTCCGCTGACTTGCGAGCCAGACCAGTGGATTGCGGAGGACACCCGGGCCCACCTGGAAGGAGCGGCTCCCGCGGACGACCGGTTGTCGGCCCTTGAACTCCTCCACGGTGAGGTACACGCCGGCCCGGAGCAGCGCGTGGAGCGCACCCTCTACGCCTTCCTGCCGGGCCAGGCGCTCCAGGTCGCCGAGCTCGCAGCCAGCCCAGTCGAGCAGGGCGCGATAGGGGCTATCGGGGACCGCGTAGATGGTGCGGGCCGCCAGGCGAATGAAGTCCTTCGCGCGGCTCCGGAGCCGCGCCTCCACGATGCCCCGGGCCTCTGCCGGTGACACCGGATGCCGGAGGTAGGCCCGGAGTCCCCGGAGAAGGCGGCTCGCCTGCGCCACGTCGTCGGACACGGTGGCGAGCACGCCGCCGCGATGTGCGCCCATGGCCCCCCAGCATGCCCGATGGGCGGCGGCGCGCGTCAAGTCTCGGTCCCTAGAGATTGGGTCCCCGGGAGCAATCCGAACCCCCCCCGGGTTACGTAGTCAGGGCGGGGGGAGGGTGTGCGCGCCGCCGACCTCCACTAGGATGACCGTACGTCCCTCTACACCAGGAGGTGTCCATGAGCCGATCGCGTCCCGTCGTCGCGGCTTCCGTCCTCGTTGGGGTCACCCTGCTCGCCACCGGCGGGAGCGCCGGGCCGGACAAGATCGCGTTCCCCGCCGGCTGGGAGAAGTACGTCCTCTACAGCACGGTCGACCGGTACGACAACAAGCAGTACCGGGAGCTCTACGCCTCGACCCAGGAAGCC
>DATAFX010000090.1:0-2349 GCA_036257195.1 Candidatus Methylomirabilota bacterium
GCCTCGCGCAGCCAGCCGGCGAGTTGCTCCGCGGCCCTGGACCACCCGAATGCACGCACCACCCGCTCCCGGCCGGCGCGACCCATCGCGTCCGCGCGCTCGGGGTCCGCGAGCAACGAGCCCACGGCGCCGGCGACCTCGGCGACGTCCGACCCGTTCACGAGCAGGCCGGTCTCCCCGGGCGCGAGAGACTCGCGGGCTCCCCCGGAGTCCCCGACCACCACGGGCCGCGCGCACGCGGCCGCCTCGAGGAACACGTTGCCCCAGCCCTCGACCTCCAGACCGCCCAGGCGGCTCCGGCAGGGCATCGCGAACACGTTCCCCGCGCGGTAGTAGCGCGGCAGGTCGCCCTCGGACACCTGGCCCGCGAATACGACGGAGCCGTTCGGCGCGTCCGCAGCGAGTCGCACCAGCCGATCACGGTCCGGCCCGTCTCCCACGATCAGCAGGGAGGCATCGGGGACGTCACGGCGGATCGGAGGCATGGCGCGGATCAGCACGTCCTGGCCCTTGCGCGCCACCAACCGGCTCACGCAGACGATCAGCGGGCGGTCGGCGACGCCGTGGAGGTCGGTCAGGTCCTCGTAGGGCAGGTCCGGGCGGAAGACCTCGAGATCCGCGCCCGGGTACATCACCGAGACGGGCACGTCGTCCGGAACAGCGGTTCGCACAACCCGGGCGATGAAGGCGCTGCACATCACCGGTACCCGCGCCGCCCGCGACGTGGCGCGCCGGACGAGCGCGTGGGTGCCTGGCGCGATCGAGAGCCAGTACTCGAACCCATGCGCCGCCGCGAGGTACGGGGTCCCGGTCTCCGCCAGCGAAGGGCCGAGGAGCGCGAGCGGGTAGACCGCTCCGAACAGGACCACGTCGGCGCCGAACGACCGAACGGCCTGGTGGAGGCGCCTCCGAACCTCGGGGAGCGGCCAGAGGAAGCGTTCGGGCTGGCGGTACACGGCGTACGGCGCGGCCCGATCGAACGCGTCGCCGCCCTCGGCGTTCGGACACAGGACCGCGACGCGGTTCGGTGGGAGGCGCCGGACGAGCGCCTCCAGCGTGCGCTGGATCCCGCCCACCTGGGGCGGGTAGTCGTTCGTGACCAGGAGCGTCCGCGGAACGTCCACGGCGGCTTATCCTCGCAGACGTGATCGAAGCAGCGTTCGAGGAGCAGCTAGAGGCGCTCGAGCAGGAGCGCGCGTTCGTGGACCTCCGAGGCTGGGGCCTCACCGAGGTTCGAGGGACCGATGCGCAGGGGTGGCTGAACGACCTCGTCACCGCCTCGGTGGTGGGTCTCGCCGAAGGCGAGGCGCTGCGCTCGTTCCTGCTCTCCCCCACCGGCAGGATCCGCGCCGACGTCCGCGTCCTGCGCGCACGCGCCGGCGATGGGTTCCTCCTGCTGCAGGAGACCGCCCAGCCCGAGACGATTGCCGATCTGCTTGCGCCCTACATCCTGTCGTCGGATGTCGAGCTGGCGCGGGCCGACCCCCGCGGGCTCCTCGTGAGGCCCCGGCCGAGTCTCGGTTGGACGGCGGCATGGGAGGCGCGGGACGACGGGTCGGTCGCCGCCGGCCCGGAGGCGCTCGAGGCCTGGCGGATCCGCCACGGGTTCGCCCGTTTCCCGGTCGACCTCGACGCGGATTCCCTGCCAGCCGAGGCCGGCCTCGACGTCGAGCCGCTGATCGATCGGAGCAAGGGCTGCTACCTCGGCCAGGAGTCCGTTGCACGGGTGCGGAACCTCGGCCACCCGCCGCGGCTCGTCGTCGGGGTCAGGGCGGAGGTCCCGCTCCGGCCCGGCACGCGGGTCCGTTCGCGGGGAGACCAGGTCGGGAGCGTGACCAGCGTCGAGCCGAGGGGAGGATCGTCGGCGATGATTCGTATCCGTTGGGACGCAAGGGATACCGAGCTCACCGCCGAGGGCGGCGTCGCCCTGGAGCGCCGGGAACCGTCGATCGGGAGCTCCCCGATACTACGGAGTCCCTGACTTTTCAAGACTGTTCTCGTTCGATCGCGAACGGTACAAGGGTTTCCTGCGCGCACAGGCCCCCTCCGGGTCCCCGGCGCGACCCGACGAGGCACGCAGGGAGTTGAGTGTGACCAAGGACCGGATCGCAGGGATCGACCTCAAGACCCTCCCCTCCGACCCCGCCCCCCCGGACATCTGGCAGGATCAGGCGGCCTGCTACGGGATCGACCCGGACACGTTCTTCCCCACCTCCGAGGAGGAGGCGGGACCCGCGCTCGCGTTCTGCTCCGCCTGCGACATCCGCGAGACCTGTCTCTCATGGGCCCTGAAGAACGGTGAGCGCTACGGCGTGTGGGGCGGCCTCACCGAGCAGCAGCGTCGCCGCC
>DATAFX010000091.1:0-2377 GCA_036257195.1 Candidatus Methylomirabilota bacterium
GGCACATCTTCCACACCACGTCCAACGGCGTGGCGCTGGTCGACCCCTGGGGGCACTCGAACATCTCGACGCTCTGCGAGCGCGCCTGGTTCGGCTGGCCCTGCTCGCCGCGCGCGTCGAAGGCCCTCGACGACCTCGGCAATGCCGCGCCCGGCTCCGCGGAGTTCAAGAAGCTCCTGACCGAGTACCACGCCGCCCTGATGGAGAACCTGCCGTATATCCCCGTGGGCGAGTTCAATTCGAACAGCGCGTGGCGCAAGGACCGCCTGGAGTACGCGGCGACCGCCCCGTACGTGCTGTTCTGGAACATGGTCCGCAAGTAGTCGCGGCCGCGCGCCCGGGCGGAGCCCGATCGCGGCTCCGGCCCGGGCAGCCCGCGCGCGGCCCGCCCCGTGCTCGCCTACGTCATCCGCCGCATTCTCGCCGTCTTCCCGGTGATGGCGGTCGTGGTGCTGTTCGTCTTCGTCCTCCTCCGCCTAGCGCCGGGCGACCCCGCGGCCATCATCGCCGGTGACTACGCGACGCCCGAGGCGATCGCGAAGATCCGGACCGCACTGGGGCTCGACGAGCCGATCCACGTTCAGCTGGGCGTCTACGTCGCGAGCCTGGCGCGAGGCGATCTGGGCCGGTCGCTCCACTCGCGCCTCCCGGTCCGCACCCTGATCGCCCAGCGGCTCGAGCCGACGGTCGCGCTCGCTGTGTCGACCCTCATCTTCGCGGTGGGGCTCGCCGTCCCGCTGGGCGCGCTGGCGGCCTGGCGGGTCGGCACGTGGGTCGACCGGAGCGTGATGATCTTCGCGGTCGCCGGCTTCTCGATCCCCGTCTTCTGGCTGGGCTTCCTCATGATCTACGGCTTCTCGGTCCGCCTCGACCTGTTCCCCGTGCAGGGCTACGCGCCGCTCGGCGCGGGGCTCGGACCCTTCGCGCGCCACCTCTTCCTGCCGACGGTGACGCTCGGGCTCATCTACATGGCGCTCCTCACCCGCATCACGCGCGCCAGCGTGCTGGAGGTCCTGGACACGGACTACGTGCGCACCGCGCACGCCAAGGGCCAGCGGCCAGGCCGCGTCCTGTTCGTCCACGCCCTCAAGAACGCCGCGGTGCCGATCGTCACCACCATCGGCGTCGGGCTCACGCTGCTCATCTCGGGCGTGGTCATCACCGAGAGCGTCTTCGCCCTGCCCGGGCTCGGGCGTCTCACCGCCGACGCCGTTCTCCAGCGGGACTACTCGATCATCCAGGGCGTGACACTCCTCTCGTCCACCGTCTACGTGCTCGTGAACCTCCTGGTCGACCTGTGCTACCTGCTGCTCGACCCGCGGATCCGCTACTGACAGCGGCGCCGGCCCGCGCGGCCGCCCGGAGCGGACGGGTCGGACACTTCGTCCGGCGATACCCGACCGTCGCTGCCGGCGGCCTCCTGCTCCTGCTTATGGTGGGCGTGGCGTTCCTGGCGCCGCTGCTCCTGACGGTGGATCCGATCGAGATGAAGCCCGGCCAGCGGCTCCGGCCGCCCGGGAGCGCCCACTGGTTCGGGACCGACATGTACGGGCGCGACTCGTACAGCCGGGTCATCTACGGGAGCCGCATCTCCCTCGTCGTGGGGCTGATCGTGGCGACGCTCACCTCGGCCATCGGCCTCGGCCTCGGCGTCTTCGCCGGGTTCGTGCGGCGCCTCGACGCGATCGTGATGCGGGTGATGGACGGGATCATGGCCCTCCCGGACCTCCTGCTGGCGATCACGTTCGTGGCGCTCACCGGCGCGAGCGTGCGCAACGTCGTCATCGCGCTGGTGATCCCGCAGACGCCCCGGGTCGTGCGGCTCGTTCGCAGCGTCGTCCTGAGCCTCCGCGAGCAGCCATTCGTCGAGGCGTCGGTCGCCCTCGGGGCGGGCGTGGGCCGGACGGTCCTCCGCCACGTCCTGCCGAACACGCTGGCGCCGCTGATCGTCCAGGGAACCTACGTCTGTGCCTCGGCGGTCCTCATCGAGGCGGCGCTCTCGTTCCTGGGCGCGGGGACGCCGCCCGAGATCCCGAGCTGGGGCAACATCATGGCGGAAGCGCGCGCCCACGTCCGCGTGGCCTTCTGGCTGCTCCTGTTCCCCGGGCTGTTCCTGGCCTCCACGGTGCTCTCCATCAACCTCCTGGGCGACGGCCTGCGGGACCTGCTCGATCCGCGGCTCGCCCGGCGCATGTGACCAACCGGCAGGCGCTACGTGCGCCCTTGATCGGTGTGCGCCCCCTCGCCGATACTGCCGGGGGCCGAGCCGTGCCGGACGGCCCCGACTGGGCGGCGAGCCCGGGCCTCGAAAGGAGAACCTGCGCATGATCACCGACCGCGGTCGCGCCCTGGCCGCCCGTCCGCGCGTCAGCACGCT
>DATAFX010000155.1:0-16416 GCA_036257195.1 Candidatus Methylomirabilota bacterium
TGCGGGCGTTCGTGGTCAACACGCTCCCGTCCGCCTACGAGGCGCTCGCGAGCCAGCAATCCCGATTGGGCTCCATCTGGTCGACCCTCCGCGCCTGGCTGGCGCGGCCGCTCCAGACGATCCGTGGCGCGGTCGGTCGCCTGCTCAGCCTGCGTCCGCTTCCCGAGGGGATCCTGAAGCTCGCCCTCTTGCTGGTCGCGGCGGTCGTGCTTTTCGAGATTCCCAACCGCGGCAAGACGCTGCTCCAGCCGTTCAAGGCCTCGGTGGTCAAGCCGAAGCAGGGCGAGGTCCCGAGCGTGGAGCAGCAGGCGGCGATCGGCCAGGCGGTGTTCGATCACCTCGTCAACACGCTTGGCGCCCTCACGCAGGATCTCCAGCCCGACGTGATCCTCCTCCTGCCTCCCGACCCGCTGCGAGGCGTGCAGTTCCGCACCATCGCTGCCGGGGGCTCCGGCAGCATCGACCCCTTCCTCTCCGGGCCTTCGGACCTCGACCTGGGCGTGGGGGTCAAGATCCCGCTCGGCTTCGTGCTGACGCCCATCGTCAAGCCGGTGCGGTGGCTGCTCGGTGTACGGATCGTCGAGGGCAGCGTTCTCGCGGATCCCTACGGCTATACGGTCCTCGTCCGGGCGAGCTCGGGTGAGGTCTGGCAGGCGCGGCTCCGGGGGACGGAGCAGTCCCAGGAGCGCCTGGCGCCCGCCAGCGCCTTCAAGGACCTGGCGCTCGAGCTGGCGTTCCGGATTATGAGCGCCGAGCCGGGCCTGGCCAGCGTCGGCATGACGCGCTCCTGGGCCGCGTTCGAAAGGTTCCGGGAGGGGCTCGAGTTCTGGCAGCGCTACGCGGTCCAGAGCGGTGAGCAGGACCCCGACGCCCTCACCCAGGCGATCCGAAGCTTCCGCGCAGCCGTCGGAGTGGATCCGGCCTTCGCCCTGGCGCACTACCGGCTCGGCCTCGCGCTCCAGAAGGACGGCCAGCCGATCGCCTCCGCCGAGGCGCTGCGCACCAGCCTGAAGACGAACCCCGGATTCGTGCCAGCGCGCGTCGCGCTCGCGTCCGTGCTCTACGGGCGCGAGAGCCGAGCCCTGGCGATGTCACTCGGCCCCGCCGAGCGATGGCGGCGTGGGATGCAGCCGGCGCGCGATGCCACGTCTGCCGGCGCTCAGACAGACGATGATCAAACCGGCGCGACGCCGCCAACCGACCCGAAGCGTAGCGGGGAGCCGTTCAACGCCATGCTCGACGAAGCCCGCGTGCTCTGGCAGTCCGTGGTCCGGGCCGACGAGCAAGCGTCTCCGCTGGACCGAGCGGCGGCGTGGGCGGGGTTGTGCCAGCATGCGCTCGAGCGCGGCGCAAGGGGCCCTGATGCCGAGGTGCCCACCCGCTGGATCTGGCCGGCCGGCGCCGGCCCACGCCTGCTCCACGCGGCCTATTTTTACTGCCAGCAGGCCGACCGCTTCTACGCCGCGCTCCTAGATACGCGATGGGACGACGTCCGGGTCCGGACCGCGCGTGCGTCGGTCCTGACCTCGATCGGCTTGCTGCTGGAGCAGCACGGGCCGTCGGGGGCTCGTCACGACGTGAGCGGGTGGCAGTGCTCGGCGGACGCCGTCGTGCCGGAGACGCTCGTGCCGGGCGCGCGGGTGACCCGGAGCGTCCTCGTGGGCCGGTTCACCAAGCCTGCGCTTCGATACTATCGGCGCGCGCTCACGCTCCTCCCGGACGACACGATGCTCCGGTGTCGGGAAGCGACGGCCGAACTCGCCCTGGACAAGAAAAACCGAGACGACCGGCTCATGCGGTCCCTGCGGAACGTCTCCACCGCGCACCTCGGTCTGGCCGACTCGTACCGTAATGAGGCGATCCGATACCTGGAACGCGCGAAGCGCGGGGCCCAGGCGGCCAGGCCGGCGGGCGCCGAGGCCCCCGCGTCCGGAGAGCCGGGGCAAATCGCGGTCGCCTACTTCAGCCTCGCCCTCGACGAGTACCGGGAAGCGTTGAACCGTGACCCGACGAGCTCGGAAGCGCTCAACCAGTTCGCCCGCGTGTTCTGGGAGTGGCGCCAGGGGGCGGCCGACAAGCTTCTCCCCCTGGAGCCCCGGTTGGCCCACGCTCGGGAGGCGGAGTACCATGCCCGCCGCGCCGTCGCGATGGTCGAGGCCAAGCTCGACCGAGCGACCCAGGGACTGATCGTGGCCGATCGCTCGGAGACCGCGCAGCGTAGGTTGGCCGACTCGGTCCCATCCCACCTTCGGCCCCCTGCCGCCAAGGCCCTGGCGAGCCTGGGCTCGGTGCTCCTCGGCCAGGCCCGGCCCCACGAGGCCATCGGTGTTCTGGCCTCCGCCACCACGCTCGCGCCCGAGCACCCGGAGTTCGACGACGTTCGCTGGATGCTCGGCCAGGCATTGCTCTGCGCCGCCGCCCGGGAATGGCGATGGGACTTTCCGATCGCGCTGCGCCGCGGAGACCCGAACTGGCGCGAGACGAACCGGCCGCAGCTCGAGGCGATCGACGCCATCCGTCAAGAGGCCGCGGTCGTGCTGGACCGCGTGCACGACCACGAGCGGGCGCGCGAGGGGCGCCCGTTCGCCGGTCGCACGGACATCGCCGGATCGCTGAACGCGTGCCGGGGCGACTGGCTCGCGGCGGCCAGCGAGCGGGAGGGGCGCATCCGGTACGCTCTCAAGCAGACGGAGGGCCGTGGCCGCGGCTATCTGTGCGGGCGGCTCGGCGTGAGGGCGCCGCGGCTCTCCGGGGAGGGGGAGAACGTCTACCTGCGCGTGTGGGGGGGCGGGGCGGAGCGCCTTCGCCTCGAGGCGCGCGAGGAGGATCGGCGGTCGGACGTGATCTCGCTGGTTCCGACGACGAGTCGCTTCTACTACTTCGCCCAGCTCGAGAACGAAAGGGGCCAGCCGCTCTCGGCACCGCTGGCGCTCGATCCGAGCGCCGTTCCCTCCCGGCCGGTGTCGCCGGCCGCGGCCGGATGCGACGATCCCCGCAGGCTGATCTCGCTCACCGCCGAGGCACCCGGGGAGCCCGCGCCGCCGCCGGCCGATGCTCTCGGGCGCCGCGGATCTTCGCCACGGGTCGCGCCGACGGTCCGGGACGTCGAGATCGACGCGGAATCCAGTAGCCCCAAGCGCTAGCGCCGACGAAACGCTAGGTGACAGTCCTCGTGACTGCCGGGAGACGACCATGCGCATGCTGATGCTGCTCGCTGCCTGGTCCGTGTCGTTCCTGTCGTCCGCGCACGCCCAGCTGCCTCCCGACAACCTCGCGGGCACATACGCGCTCGAGACACAGCGGGGTCTGATGGTCGTGAGAATCGAGGTTGCCGGGGGCCAGCTCACCGGGACGCTGGACGTCCCGGGAACGAGCACGATCGCCCTTCGGGGCAACGCGCTGGGCCGGTACGCGCGCGGCATGATCTCCTCGGCCGTCGACGTCGACACCGGCGAGTTCGAGGCCCTCGTCGAGGGGGACACGCTGGTCCTGAAGCTCTCGTTCAAGGCAGAGACGGTTCCGCTACAGCTCCAGCGCGTCAACCCGAGCACCGCCACGGCGCCGCCGGGCCCACCGGGCAAGGGCCCGGCCCCCGGCCCGGGACCGCCGGGCCAGACCGGCGCGGGCGATCCCCGGCTGGTGGGGACCTGGGTGGGTCAGTCCATGATCAGCAGCGGCGACGCCTCCATGGCGTCCGAGCAGTTCCTGGTCTTCAACGCCGACGGCACGTATGCCTATGGTGCGGGGCGCGCGGTGGCGGGTGGATCCGGCTGGTCCTACGAGGGTGGGGGCGGTGCGACCGAGCGCGGCCGCTGGCGCACGGAGAACGGCATCTACTACATCTCGACTCAGGATGGCCAGTGGAAGCGGATCGGGAAGTACGGGTTGACCGAGAATGGGCAGACCATGATGATCACCTACGACCGAGGCGGGAAGAAGATCTGGAACCGAAGCCGGTAGACGCGGGGTCGAGCAGCTGGCCACGGAGGGCGGCCATCGTGTCCCGAGGGTCGATCAGAGGCCTGGGCGCCGCTGGCGCGCTGGCCTGGGTTGGGCTGGCCGCCGTGGGCATCCCGGCCAGTGCCCAGGGTCCGTCTCCGGACGGCCCACCGAGCGAGATCGTCGTCCACGTGACCGACCTGTCGAGGAGCGCCCTCGACGAGTTCGAGTTCTGGAGCGACCCTGGCTCCCCCGGGGGCCGGCTGGTCGGGACGCCGAACACGGGCGACGAGCTGGACCCGCCGCCCGAGGACGATCCCCACGTGCGCTTCAGGGTGCGAGTCCAGCGCGGCGTGCCCTACCGCTGCTGGATCCACATGAAGGTGGGCAAGCCCAAGGGTGTGTCCCAGGCGAACCTCCTCTACGTCCAGTTCACCAACGCGGTCGACAAGGCGAGCCGGGAAGTCCTCAAGCCCGGCACGGGGAGCTACCTGACGGCGCAAGGACCGGCTCGGGAGGGATGGTCCTGGGTCGCGTGCGATCCAGCGGACCCCAAGTCTTCGGACCGGCTGGTCCATTTCCGCGCGAGCGGCGAGATCACCGTTCGAATCCAGGCCGGAATGGAAGGAGTCGGCTTCGACCAGGTTCTGCTGAGCCCCGCCCGGTTCCTCAACGGGCCGCCCTCCGAGGCGGTCGTCGCCAAGCCCTCACGCTAGGGGGTCACCCGTTCCCGAGGGCGCCCGAGGCGCCCGTGTCCCGTAGTCCTCAGTCGCCCGCCGTGCGGCGATCAATCCTGGCCATCGGTCGCTCGGAAGAAACTCACCGGATCCTCAGCGAATCCTCAGGCTCGCCCCGCACGATGCCGCCGGATGGGCCTCCCGGAGGGGCCCCTTTCCAGAAAAGGAGACGGCGGATGAGACGGCACTGGACAATCGCGCAGTCGACCCTGATGGGGGTGATGGCCCTCACCCTGCTCCTCGGGAGCGCCGGCCTGCCGGGGGGAACGACGTCGGCGGCGGTCGAGTACACGACGCAGTTCCCACTGGACGAGTGCACGTGGTCGTCCACGGGCCGAAACCAGTACTTCAGCCTCCGGACCGGTGACTGGCTCCTTCTCGAAGGGCAGGACGACGGGGAATTCGTCCAGGTCCAGATCAAGGTCCTCAACCAGACGAAGAAGATCACGTTCAAGGACGAGGAGGGCGAGTCCCTGACGGTGTACGCCCGCGTGGTCGAGGAGCGGGAGTGGAAGGACGGGGAGCTCGTGGAGGTCTCCCGGAACTACCACGCGCGGTGCGTCCAGACGAACGACATCTATTACTTCGGCGAGGACGTCGACATCTTCGACGGCGACGTCGTCCTTCATGACGGCGCCTGGCTGGCAGGGAAGGACACCGGGAAGGGCAAGGCGCGCCCGGGCCTGATCATGCCCGGGACGTTCCTGCTCGGCTCGCGCTACTACCAGGAGCGGGCGCCGGACATCGCCCTGGACCGCGCGGAGCACGTCCAGATGGGGCTGACCGTGACGACGCCGGCGGGGACCTTCGAGGAGTGCGTCAAGGTGAAGGAGACGACGCCGCTCGAGCCGGGTTCCGTGAGCATCAAGATCTACTGCGCCGAGCTCGGGCTCGTCCAGGACGGCGTGGTGCAGCTCGTCAACTTTCACATCGCGGGCTTCGACGATTGAGGTCTCGCAGGGCCGGCTACCGGCGGACTCGACCTCGCGGAGCTCCGCGGTCGGGGTAGCGTGCGGTCAGCCTGGGTCTTGGCAGGAAAGCCGGCTCCCGGTGGCCCACCCGGACCGCCGGCGGCCGGCTGCGGCCACGCGGGACCCGACGCCGTTCGGAAGGCTGGAGGGTCTCGCTGCGTGTCGTCGCTGTCGTTGTCTCGGGCGGGCCTTCTGGCATACCCTGGCCGCGCAGGAGCCCCCCGCATGAACAGGGGAATGCCCGCGACGCCTTACCGTCCGCCGCTCCCCGAGGCGGCACCGCTTCCGCGGTCGAGGAGCGCGTGAAGATTCTGCTCGTCGAGGATTCCCAGCGCCTCCTGCGTTCGCTGGGTCAGGGCTTGAAGAAGATCGGGTACGCCGTCGATCTCGCGGCCGACGGCGAGGAGGGACTCGCCCTCGCCGAGACCTACGACTACCACGTCATCGTGCTCGACCTGATGCTGCCGGGGCTGCCCGGGCTCGAGGTCCTCCGCCGGCTCCGGGCGCGGGGCGGCGGCGCGCACGTCCTGATCCTGTCGGCCCGCGACCGGGTGGAGGACCGGGTCAAGGGACTCCAGCTGGGCGCCGACGACTACCTCGTCAAGCCTTTCGCGTTCGAGGAGCTTTGCGCGCGGATCCAGGCGCTCGTCCGCCGGCGCCACCAGGCAAAGAATCCGGTCATCCGGCTGGGCGCACTCGAGATCGATGCCGCCCGCCGACGGGTCTCGCGGGACGGCGAGGCGCTTCACCTCACCCCGAGCGAGTACGCGCTGCTGGAGCTTCTCGCCTACCAGCGCGGCCGGGTCTTCTCGAAGGAGCAGCTGGTCGAGCACCTGCACCGTAGCGATTCGGACGTGTCCAGCAACGTCATCGAGGTGCTCGTCTCGGGCCTTCGCAAGAAGATCCACGCTCACGGCGAGCCGCCGATCCTGCGTACGCGACGGGGATTCGGCTACCTCGTCGAGTAACATGCGCTCGCTCCGCACGCGGCTGTTCGTCTATCTGATCGGTGGGGCCACGCTGGTCCTCGCCATCGGCGGGGTCGTGCTCACGACGATCGTGTCCGATGCGCTGCAGCGGGAGTTCGACCGGGCCCTGGAGGCCAAGGCCAGGGGCCTGATCGCGCTCACCGAGCGGGAGGCCGGTCAGATCGAGTTCGAGTTCGATCCGGAGCACATGCCGGAGTTCGGCGACGGGGACGAGCCTGAGTACTTCGAGCTCTGGCTCCCGGACGGCTCCAGGCTCCAGCGCTCCCCGTCGTTCGATCGGAGTGACCAGACCCGGGCCGCCAGCCTCGTCAAGGGACCTCGGCCCGCAACGGCGGCGGCATTCCAGGACGTCCGCCTGCCCGACGGTCGCCACGGACGGCAGGTCCGGATCGATTTCGTTCCCACTCTGGACCCGGAGGACGAGCAGGCCGAGGCTCAGGACTCGGACCGTACCAGCAGCCGCGCTCCAGTCCCGGCGGGATCGAGTCCCCCGACCGTGACCCTGCTCGTCGCGCGCGAGCGCGAGCGGCTCGATGCCGGTATCCGCCGCCTGGAGCTGACCTTCCTCGGACTCGGCGCCGTCCTGGTGCTGGCCCTCGCCGGGCTGATGCAGCTCGCGCTCCGCGTTGGCCTCCGCTCTCTCGAACGGCTCACCGGCGAGGTGCGGGCGCTCGACGTCACCTCCCTCGACACGAGGGTGACCGTGGAGGCGCCGCCCGAGGAGATCCGGGTGGTGGTCGAGCAAGTCAACGCCCTGCTGGCCCGGCTGGAGGCCGGCTTCAAGCGGGAGCGTCGCCTGTCGAGCGACATCGCCCACGAGCTCAAGACGCCGATCGCCGAGCTGCGGAACCTGAGCGAGGTCGGCGCCCGCTGGCCCGACGACCAGGCCTCGGTGCGACAGTTCTTCGAGGACGCCGGAACCATCGCGCAGCAGATGGAACGGGTCGTCGTGCACCTCCTGGCCCTGGCGCGCGTCGACGAGGGGCGCGAGCAGGTGTGGCGGACCCCCGTGTGGGTGGCGGAAGTCGTCGACGCCGCCTGGAAGGCGCTAACCCGTGATGCCGCCGCCAAGCGACTCGAGTTCCGTCAGGAGATCTCGCGAGACCTCCGCTTCGAGACCGATGCCGAGAAGTTCTCGCTGGTGGTGTCGAACCTCCTGGCCAATGCCGTCGCCTACAGCCCGGTGGGATCCACCGTCGTCTGCGCCTCGGAGGAGACGAGCGCCCGGGCGTCCGTGAGCTTCACCAACCGGGCCGAGAATCTCGAGCCCCAGGACCTCGGCGTGATGTTCGATCGGTTCTGGCGGAAGGACGAAGCCCGGACCGGTGGCCGCAACGTGGGGCTGGGGCTGTCCCTGGTGCGGGCGCTGGCGGACCTGCTCGGTCTCGAGGTCGAAGCGCAGCTCCTCCCGGACCGGAGGTTCCGCATCACGGTCTCCCAGCCCCTCGCCGGCTGAGACGCTCAGAAGCGGAATTGCACCTCGACGCCGACCACCCAGGCGCCGCCGACCGACCCCGGAAACGCCGCTCCCGGCAGGAAGTAGCCCACCCCGAACCTGGCGTCGACATGGTCCCAGATCTCCTGGAGTCCGAAGACGAGGTCGATGCCGCTGCCGAGCCGGCGGCTCCGGCCGGACGGCTCGGCGTCGATCCCGGCGTTGCGAAGCGTCGGGGCCGCCCGATGCTGGAAATAGTAGTGGTAGACGAGATCCACGGAGAACTTGTCGCTCGGCCGGATGCCCAGGCCGGCGGTGATGATGCCGAGGTTGCTCAGCTCGGGGTCCAGGACCTCCCCGTAGTACTTGAAGTCGGTGGCGCCACCGAAGTCGCCCTCGTTGTCCTGGAGGCCGGTCTGCCGGAAGCTCTCGTCGGTGTCGTCATCCGGGTTCTTGTCGCCGCTGCCGAAGGCGAAGCCGAGCGTCAGCGCGGGCTTCGGGCCCACCTGGAACTCGTAGGTGGCGCCCAGGTCGACGCCCCAGCCGCGGATCCGCTTCGAGCCTTCCCGACCACCGGCATAGGCCAGCTCGAGCCAGTAGTCCAGATCCTCGATGGGCTCGCCGCGCGCACGCAGGCCGGCGAAGACGGGCCGCCGATCCGCATCCTGGTCGTCGCGGACGATCGCGTACGCCTCCAGCGTCGTGTCGCGTGGCAGCCGGTAGCTCGCGAGAAGCATGTAGTTGTTGATCCGCTCCCGCTGCTGGGTGGAGCTGAACAGGTCCTTGCGGACCAGGCCATCACGGCTCGCCGACAGCTCGATCGCCAGCGCGGCGTGCTCGAATCGAAGCCTCACCGCGTCGAGCTCCTCGTCGTAGAGCCACTGACGCTCGTCCTCGAAGCGCTGGCGCCCGACCTGAAGGGAGAATCCTCCTGGGAGCGACCGAAGCCAGACGAACGCTTCCTTGAGCTCGACCGTGACGTCCTCGCTGGGCTTGGACTGGTCGGCCTCGATCTTCAGCACGGACAGGCGAGTCACCGCGACGTTGAGGAACGCCTGGAACCGTGGATCCGGGTCGAAGGACAGCGCCAGGGACAGCTCGGGCTCCAGCACGGCCGCGTCGTTGTCGGGCCGGTCATCCAGGCCGAGGTTCTTCCGGTACTCGTAGACGACCTCGATCTCGGCGCCGAAGGTGAGGAACGGGGCAATCTGGTACTTCGTCTCGGGTGGCTCGTCCGGATCGAAGACGTCGTCGGCCGCCTTGGCGGAGAAGGCGGGCATCGTGGCGAGCAGGATCGCCATGAGCGGCGGAAGGCGGTGGCCGATACCGCGGCGGGTGAGAGGGCGCGTCACTGGCGGATCGCGTCGACCCGAAGCCGTCGAGCCCGCAGGAGAGCGGCGCCCATAGCCGCCTCAATGGACCACGATGGCGGAGGCCGTGTCAAATTCGCCGGGGGAGCGTCAGCGCGGCTGGCGCGCCGCCGCCGGGCGCGCCGCGTGTCGCCGGCGCCAGACCCCAGGCGGCATCCCCGCCGCCCTCTTGAACGCGCGGCTGAACGCGGCTTCGGAGTCGTAGCCGATCTCCCGGGCCACGGCGGAGACCTTCGCCAGCCCGTCGGCGAGCAGACGCGCCGCCACCTGCATCCGCCAGCGCGTGAGGTATCCCATCGGCGGATGGCCCACGAGGTGGGCGAAGCGCTCCGCCAGCACCGATCGGGACAGCCCGACGTCTCGGGCGAGGCTCTCCAGCGTCCAGGGCTGAGCCGGTCGGCTGTGCAGGAGCGCCAGGGCGCGTCCGACCATCGGGTCCCGTAGGCCCGCGAGCCAACCCGTCTCTTCGGCGGGAAGCGTCGCCAGATGGCGCCGCACCACCTCGACGAACATCAGCTCGCTCAGGCGCAGGCGGACGCACTCGCCGCCGGCGCGTCGCTCGCGGGATTCCGCGACAGTGAAGTCGATCAGCTGGTCGAGCGGATCGCCGGTCGAGCGGGGTCCCCGCCGCACGTGCAGGAGCCGGGGCAGCGTCGCCAGGAGTGGATTGAAGGGCTCCAGGTCGCACCCGAGGAAGCCGCACACCAGGCGGAGCCGCTTCCGGCCTCCGCCACCCTCGCTCACGACGAAGGGGAGCTCCCCGGTCGCCATCTGCCGCATGAACGCCAGGACCTCGGCGCGGTCGGGCCCGCCATGCGCGTCGGGACCGGTGGACATCGCGTACGCGTCGCCGTGCGGGAGCACCAGGACGTCGCCAGCCTGGAGCCGCACGGCGGCGCCCTCGCGCACGCCACCCCAGCACGAGCCCTCGGTCACGATGTGATACGAGATGACGTGCTGGGCCCCGGGCAGGATGGCCGGGGCCAGCGCCTTCCCGTCCGGCAGCTCGATGGTCCACGGCGTCGAGGCGTCCACCAGGAAGAACAGCGCCCCGGTGAGCCGGACCGTACGCAGCACGTCTGACAGGGCGTCGGGGCTCGCCGAAGCGCCGGCCACGGACTCCGGAGCAAGCGCGCCGGACGCGTGAGCACGCGGGAGCGCCGCCTCGGACGGAGGAGCGCTAGTTCCGGACGCCCGATCATCGCGCCGACCCACGGCGCGATCATACACTGCGTCCCGAGACGGCCGGCGTCGGCGCGTACGAGCGATGTACCGCGGTACACGCGCCGCAATCGGCCAGGCGGAGGCGACCGGCAACAGGACGACAGGAGGACACGGAGATGACGACTTCCACGGAGACCTTCCAGCTCTCGGTTGCGGCGGCGGAGCTCTACGAGTCGAAGTTCGTGCCCGCGCTCTTCGCAGAATGGGCCCCGCACCTGGTCGATCTCGCCGGGGTCGGCCCGGGCCAGACGGTGCTCGACGTGGCGTGCGGCACCGGGATCGTGGCCCGCACGGCAGCCGACCGCCTGGCCGGGGCGGGCCGGGTCGTCGGGGTGGACCTCAACGAGGCGATGCTCACGGTTGCCCGCCGCGTGCGCCCAGACCTCGAGTGGCAGCACGGCGACGCGGGAGCGCTGCCCTTCCCGGACGCGTCGTTCGAGCGAGTGTTGTGTCAGATGGCGCTCATGTTCTTCCCGGACCGGGCGGGGGCGCTCCGCGAGATGCGACGGGTCGCGACTCCCGGCGCCATCGTCGCGGCCGCGGTCCCCGGGCGCCTGGACGCGCAGCCGGCGTACGCGCCGTTCGTCGAGATGGCCGCCCGGCACGCCGGGCCCCAGGCCGCGTCGCTGCTGGGCACGTACTTCGTCTGCGGAGACCTCGTCGAGCTCACGGCCCTGGTCGAGTCGGCCGGGCTCTCCGTCACCGCCACCCGGACCCGCCTCGGCCGGGTAAGGTTCGACTCGGTCGACGAGTTCGTGGCCGCCGAGGTGGAGAGCACGCCCCTGATGGAGCGGATCGACGCGGCGGTCTACCGGAGGATCCGAGAGGGCGCTCGCGACGTGCTGCAGCCGTTCACGGCGGCGAGCGGCCGGGTCGAGATCCCCCTCGAAGGGCACCTCGTCGCCGCCCGGAGGTGATCGTCGCGATGCGGGACTGTTCGCCTACCCCGGAGTAGCAGCCCGCCGGGTGGCCGCTCGTCGCTCTCAGACGCCGGACGTGCTCGCCGCGCGCGATTCCTCCGCGAACCGGAGGAGCGCGATGGTGAGGGCGACGATCACCGGACCGAGGAACATGCCGATCGCCCCGAATGCGGCGAGTCCGCCCACGAGCCCGAGGAAGACGGCGAAGGTGGGCAGCCCGGCGCGGCCGGACACGACGAGCGGCTTGATGACGTTGTCGACGGAGGTCACCAGCCCCAGCGACCACACGGTCAGGAAGATCGCGGCTCCGGTCCGCCCTTGCGCGAGCAGCACGATCACCGCCGGCAGCCACACGATCGCGGTGCCGACCAGGGGGATGAGCGACGCCAGGCCGGTCAGCACGCCAAACACGACCGGCGAGGGGAGGCCGACGAGCGCGAAGCCGATGCCCGTGAGGGCCCCCTGCGCCGCTGCCGTCAGGAGCATGCCGAGCACGAGCGCCCGGGTGACGGACGACAGGTGGTCGAGGAGGGCGTCCTTTCGATCCTCCTCCATCGGCACCAGGCGCATTGCCCGGCGAACGAGCTCCTTCCCGTCTCGGAGGAAGAAGAAGAGCAGGAAGAGCACGAGCACGAGGCCGAGGACCGCGCCGAGGACGCTGGCCAGCGCGGCCCCGCTCGCCCCCATCAGGGTCAGGAGGAGAGTTCGGCCGCTCTGGACCAGCCAGACCTTGACCTGGTCCACGGTGATAGGCGCGTAGGACGCGATCCAGGCGATCAGCCGCTCCGCGACCGGGATCTGCGTCAGATCGCTCAGCTGCGCGACGTGGTGGCGCTCGGCGAGGTCCTGGATGGTGGCCATCAGCTCGCCCGCCTGCCTGGCGAAAGCCGCCGCGATGAGCGCTCCCGGCACCAGGATGAGGAGGAGGCCGGCCAGCGTCAGCAGGAGCGCGGACAGGCCCGGCCGCCCCCCGATGGCGCGGCCGAGCGCCTCGTGCAGTGGGTACAGCAGGGACGAGAGAAGGAGCGCCCAGAGAATCGGCCCCGCGAAGGGGAGGGCCATGCTCACCAGTGCGTAGCCGAGGAGGCTCGCGGTGACGAGGGCGAAGACCCTGGGATAGAAGCTCCCCTCGGAGCGATTCATGAAGTCTCCCCCGCCGTGCGTCGCGGCACGGCTCTCGCGCGACGACCATACTACACGCCGGGCGTCGATGCTGTCGCCCGCGCCCGGCTGCTCGAGCGGCTGTCCGGAGAGGCGTAGTATGGATCGGAGGCGGTGGACGCCGCCGTAGGCACCCAGGGAGGGCACGACATGAGCAAGGGCAAGGTGAAGGCGGTTCCCGACGGATATCACAGCGCCACCCCGTACCTGATCGTGGATGGCGCGGCGAAGGCGCTGGACTTCTACAAGCAGGTGTTCGGCGCCACCGAGCGGATGCGCATGCCTAGTCCCGGTGGCAAGGTGGGGCACGCCGAGATCGACATCGGCGACTCCGTGATCATGCTGGCGGACGAGCACCCGGAAATGGGGGCGCGGGGGCCTCGGGCATTCGGTGGGGCGGCCGTCAGCCTTCACCTCTACGTCCCGGACGTGGACGCCACCGTCAAGAAGGCAGTGGCCGCGGGGGCCAAGCTGCTCCGGCCGGTCGAGGACAAGTTCTACGGGGACCGGATGGGCACGATCGAGGACCCGTTCGGGCACCACTGGCACGTCTCCACTCACCAGGAGGACGTGCCACCCGACGAGATGGCGCGTCGAGCTGCCGCCATGCCCAAGCCCGGCTAGTTCCAGGATCCCCCGAAGGCGGCGGCGGAGTCCCGGGGTGCGCCACTGGCCCGGACGGGTCGGGCTGGTCGTCCTGTCGTGCGCGGCCACCCTGGGGCTCCTCGAGCTCGCCCTGCACCTGGTGCCGGCGTGGAGCCGGGCCACGACACGCGACGAGCGGTTCGGCTTCAATCCCTACCGCCCCGACGGCCAGCTCGGCTTCACCCTGCGCCCCGGCGTAGAGGTTCGCCACGTCGACCGAGACTTCTCGGTCGCGGTCACAGTGAACGCTCTGGGCATGCGCGGTCCGGAGCGCGGCGCCTCGAGGTCCGGCGGCCCCTTTCGGATCCTCCTCCTCGGTGACTCGTTCACCTTCGGGTGGGGCGTCGAGCAGGAGGAGACCTTCGGCGCCCGGCTCGAGCGACTCCTGACCGAGCGCGTCGGGAAGGTCGAGGTGCTGTCGGCGGCCGTGCCGGGCTGGAGCACCGATCAGCACTACCTCTATCTGCGCGCGCGGGGGTGGCCCCTCGATCCCGACCTCGTCCTGCTCGCCACGTGCGAGAACGACCTCACGGAGATGAGCCTGAATCGCGTGACGCTCGACGACGATCGGCTTCCCGTTCGCATCGAGCCGATGTGGCGGATCATCGACGCCACGGGGCGCATGCGCTACCTGGGCACGGGCCGTCCCGCCCACCCGCGCGAGCCGTGGCCCGGGGAGACCTGGCTCCAGGACCACTCGCTCCTCTACCACTGGCTGCGCTTCCGGCTGGCGAAGGTCTCGGCCGCGGTGGCCGTCCGGCGGGCGCGGCCCGCGGCGCCGGACTGGCTCGCCGGGGATCCCGAGCGGGCGATCAGCCGCGTGCCCCCGGACGACCTGCAGCGCGCCCTGGCCGTGAGCCCCGGCTTCCGCCTCCGCTACCATCTCTTCCTGGTCGAGGCCATGGAGCGGGAGTCCCGCGCCCGCGGGATTCCCCTGCGGACCATCCTGGTCGCTCCTGGCGGCGAGATCCGACCTGCCGATCCGGCGCTGGCCGGGCTCCACGCCGCGTGCGCCGCCCGCGGGGACGCGTGCTTCGACACCGCCCGGACGATCGCCGCCGCCGACGCCGCCCGGTTCACGTTCGCGCACGATTCACACTGGAACCGGGAGGGGCACCGTCGAATCGCCGAGGCCCTCGCGGGCTGGCTCGAGCGGGACCCGGCGCTTCGACGCGGCCGCTAACCTAGAACCTCGTGCCCACTCTGATCGCGGCGAATGGACCGTCACCGACGTCAACGCGGTTCTGGTCGCGGTCGCTGTAGCTCTCGCCCTCGAAGTAGAACCGGTCGAAGCTGTAGCCCACGGTGAGGTCGACGAAGAGCTGCCGGGCCAGGCCGATGATCGCTCCGGCCCGGATCCGCTTCTCGTAGTAGAAGAGGCGGTCGTCCGGATCGGCGCGGTTCGCGAGGAGATAGCGCTCGTTGGTCCAGTCGAAGCCGACCCACACCCGAACCGGGCGGAAGACCTGGTAGGTGAGGCGCACGTCCACCGTCCGCACGGCGATGTAGGACGCTGAGAAGGTCAGCGTCTCCACCGGCCGATACTGAAGCGATACGATGCCCGTGGTGACGATCGCCGAGAACTGGTCGGAGGGCTCGTAGGAGTACCCAAAGCCGGGAATCGGGATGTGGGGCAGGAACTCCCGGTTGCTCGCGTAGTTCAGGAAGAAAATCCACGCGTCACGATCTCGCGCGGGGACGCGCAGGACGGCCGTCGCGCTGATGTCCATCTCGTCCAGGCTCGCGAAGGGCTCGTCGCTCGGCGATCCGACCGCGACCTGGAGCGCGGCGATCCAGTTGGACTCGAAGCGGTGCCGGTAGCCCAGCCCGAAACGGATGTTCCACAGCTCGTCCGGGAAGGGCTCCCCCGTGTCCGGCAGCACGGCCCCGGTGGCGAACTCCTGGTTCCGAAGGCGAACTGAGGCGGACCACTCGTCGGAGGGGCTCTGTCGGAGCGGCGCCGAGAGGGTGAAGTCCTGCTGGAGCAGGCCGAGCTCGGCGGACTGGCCCGCGACCGGCTGGTCCGGGAACCACGTGATGCGGTAGTCGGAGCGGATCGGGAGCTTGCCGAGCTCTGGGCTGAAGAGGTTCAGGAACTCCTCCTGGGCCCAGGCCGGGGACGCCGAGAGACCGATGAGCGCACAGGCTATCGCCAGAGCGCGTCCAGACTGCGAGAGCCAGCGGGCCGAGAGGTCGGAGGTCAAGCGGAGCCAGCGACTGGCCCCGAGGAGGGGGGCTAGACTTCGACGACGGTTGTCACCGGGGTCATCGCCACCACGGCGGTGGCGGCGGCCACCGGATCGGCGGCGGTCCCGGCGGGCGCCGGCACGAGCAGGGTATCGGTCGGACTGGCCAGCATCATTGCTCGCAGGGCTGTCCACTCCGGCAGGGCGCCGATCGTCCAGATCGCGACGCAGAGATAGGCCAGGCCCGCCGTGAAGCCGCCGAGGACGTCCGAAAGGTAGTGGGCATCGAGATACATCCGGCTGTAGGCCACTGTCCCGACGACCGCCACGCAGGCGGCCACCGCCAAGCGCCATCGGCTTCGCCGGGCGCTCCCGGCGCTGACGACGTAGGCGAGATACCCGCCGAGCACGACCAGGCTCAGGACATGGGCGCTCGGAAACCCCCAGGGGTCCAGGTTCGGCCGGGGTCGATCGACGGTCCACTTCGCGAGGAGCTGGACGACCCCGACGCCCGCCATGACCAGGGGCAGGGCCATCGCCCAGCGCCGACGCCGCGACCAGAGCGCGACGAAGGCCAGGGCCACGACCGCGACCTGGCCGGGCTGACCTCCGAGGAAGGAGGCTCCCGCCATGAAACTCAGGAGCTCGGGGCGGTGGGTCTGATGGACCAAGGCGCGCGCGGCGCGATCGGCCGCGTCGAACTGCTGCTGGGTCACGAGGAGGGTCAGGGCCAGGAAACCTGCCAAGCAGAGGAGCCCCCCGTGGAGCAGCACCCGATCCGCGTTCACCCGGTCGATCCCCCTGGCGTGAGCGATACCCTGCCAGACTAGCACGACTGG
>DATAFX010000074.1:0-23196 GCA_036257195.1 Candidatus Methylomirabilota bacterium
AGCTGCCGGTAGCTCCGGTCGCGGAACGCCTTGAGGTCGACCTTGTAGAGGTCGACCCACGGGCGGAGGTAGTCGAGCACGTCAGGCGTTGCGTTGCCGTTCGACACGAAGGAGCCGACGAGCCCGGCCGCCTGGCCCGCACGGAAGATCTCCACGCCCCACTCGGCGGTGATGAGCGGCTCATTGTAGGTGCTGGTGAGGACGCGCGCCCCCCGGCGCCGCGCCGCCAGGACGACGTCGGCCGGCGTGACGTCCTCGGGCGGCACGCCCATCGCGGGGTCGCGCAGCGCCTGCGACGTCAAGGCGTTCTGACAATAGCCACAATGCAGATCGCAACCGAGCATGCCGAAGGAGAGGGCCCGGGCCCCGGGGTAGGCGTGGAAGAACGGCTTCTTCTCGATGGGGTCGAGCTGGAGACCCGCGACGTAGCCCCAGGGCACCCGGAGGCGGCCGTCCTGGTTGTAGCGGACCTTGCAGACGCCGCGCTGGCCGGGCGGGATGACGCAGCGATGGCCGCACGCCACGCAGCGGAGTCGCCCGCCGGCAAGGGGCTCCCAGAGCGTCCCCTCGCGGGTGCGCGGGTCGATCAGCTGGGCGAGGGTCCGGTCGCCCACCGCCACGGGCTCACCTCGTTACCGAGCGTACGGCCGCCCGGGAGCGCGGGCAAGCGCCGAGCCGCGCTCACGGTCCGGGCCCGCCACCGGGCAGAACCTTCAGGAGCTCGAGCACGGCGTGGTTGCCGAACGCCTCAGGGTAGTCGAGCGCGGCCCACCCGTTGAACGCGACCGAGAGGACCGCGAGACACGCCGTCACCGCCCGGGCCGATCCACATCGCCAGAGGGGCGATCGCACGAGCCCCAGGAGGCCGAGCAGGAGCAACGGCAGGACGGGCACGATCAGCCGGGGGCCATAGGCGTGTCCACCGGTCCACGCGTACCAGAGTGCCATGAGCAGGAAGTACAGCCCGAACGCCGCCGCGAGCGGCACAGCGTCGCCGGGTCGCTGCTTGAGGAGATACGGCCAGCCCGCGAGGGCCGCGGCCGCGATCGGCGAGGTGGCCAGGACGCCGTGCCTCACCGAAAGCCACAGGCCCCCCAGGCCCTCCACGAGGCTCCCGGCCTGGAAGGGCTGCGGGCTCCGCCACGGAGATCCGAACATCACGTAGTCCTGCCACAGGATGACTCCGGTCGCCGCCATCGGCGGAACGGACAGGGCGGCGAGCGCCCGCCAGTCCCGCCGCCACAGGGCCCACGCCGCCAGGGGAATCAGCACCAGGCCGAAAGGCGGCTTCATGAGCATCCCGATTCCGATCAGGATGCCGGCCGGGAGATGCATGCCGGGTCCCAGCGCCAGCCAGTAGGCGCCGACGACGCTCGCCGCCAGGTAGGGCTCGGCGAAGAGGCTCCGGGCGTAGAACCAGAGCGGCGTCCCGAGGAATGTGAGCGCGCTCAGCACGTTCGTCTCGATCGGATCCGCCCCGAGGTGGCGGAGCAGTCCGCGGAACGCACCGAGGGCCAGGAGCGACACGGCGAGCGTGGCCACCAGGGCGAGCGGCTCGACCGCCGCCGTCCCCCGGAACGGCGCCAGGACAGGGGCGAGGAGCAGGGCAAGGCCGGCAGGGTGCCACGAGTACTCGGGGCGACCCGACACGTCCGCAGTCACCCCGGCGCGCCGCCGGGGAGTGGGATGTCCCCGCGTGTCGCGATCCCACTGGTAGTGCATGTCCTCGAACACCTCGCGCCAGACCACGCGGACCCCGTCGAGGAACCACAGCGTGTGGTGGTCGAGAGGGACCCGGCGAAGCCGCGCCCGGCGACGCGGCTGCCCTCGTGCGCCGACCGGTAGTTGTTGGCCAGGTCGAGGTCCAGGTCGTCGAGGAGGCTGTGGATCATGATCAGGTAGTGCGGCTCGTCCCCGGACTGGACGGCGGGGACGCGGTTCTGGCCCAGCACCCGATGGCCCCCGGTCACGACCAGCGGGAGGGCCAGGAGCGTCGTGACCGCGAGGACCCAGGCCCGCGAGCCGGGGAGGCGCGCGACCCACGGAGCCCGGAGGGAGGGCCTTCGGCCGTCGCTCCCGCGGTGGATCACTGCGGGTTGAAGCTCCGCGATCTGGCGCGATCTGGAAGCCCGCGCGAGTCCCGGCCCGGCGGGATGGGGGCGCCGGCCGCGAGACCGGCGCCCCGTCGAGTCCGCCCGCGCGAAGGCCCCTGCGCTAGGCGGGAACGACCGCCTTGATCGACGCGCGCACGATCTCGAGGACGCGGTCGATTTGCTGCTCGGTGATGACGAGCGGGGGCGAGAAGAAGATCTGCTCGGCGACCGTGCCGTCGGGCACCGGCAGGCTCCGGGTCCGGGTCGCAAAGCCGCGCTTCTCCATGTCCCGGCGGACGCGCAGCCCAACCTTTTGGTCGGCCGGGAAGCCGGCCTTGGTCGTCCGGTCCGACACGAGCTCCACGGCGGCGAGCAGGCCCTTGCCTCCGCGCACGTCGCCGATGGTCGCCAGCTCCTTCTGGAGCCCGAGGAGCCCCTGGTAGAGGCGCGTCCCGAGCCGGGCCGAGCGCTCCCACAGCCGCTCCCGCTCCATGATGCCGATGTTCGCCAGCCCGACCGCGCAGCACATCGGGTGCCCCGAGTAGGTGGCGGCGTGCATCCACCGGTCCTCGGGCTTGACCGTGTTCATGGTCTCGAAGATGTCGCGCGAGACGACGATGCCGCCGAGCGGCGCGTAGCCCGAGGTGACGGCCTTCGCGAAGGACTGGATGTCCGGCTGGACGTTCCAGTGGGTCAGCGCGAACCACTGACCGGTCCGGCAGAAGCCCGTGATCACCTCGTCGGCGATGAACAGGACGTCGTGCTTGGTGCAGATCTCGCGGACGCGCGGGAAGTAGTCGTCCGGCGGGACGATCACGCCGCCACCGCCGATGACGGGCTCGGCGATGAACGCGGCCACCGTGTCGGCGCCCTCCCGGAGGATCGCCTCCTCCAGCTCCCGGGCGGCCGCTTGGCCCACCGTCTCTCCCGTCCGGGCGCCCTGGAAACGATAGGGATACGGCGCCTGGATGTGATAGAAGCCCGGCACGCGCGGCTCGAACATCTTCCAGAAGATCGCCTGGCCGGTCGCGCTCATCGCCTGGAGGGTGACACCGTGGTACGAGTTCTGCCGGGCGATGACCTTGACCTTGTCCGGCTTGCCCTTGGCCTTCCAGTAGAACCGCGCGGTCTTGAAGGCGGACTCGTTGGCCTCGGCGCCAGCGGTGGTGAAGTAGACCGCGGCCATGTTGGGATAGGAGAGGCTCACGATCTTGGTGGCGAGCTCGACGGCGGGGGTGTTCGAGTAGCCCACGTAGTTCGAGTAGTACGCGAGCTTCTTCATCTGGTCGGCCGCCGCGCGCGCCAGCTCCTCCCGGCCGTGCCCCACGCTCACGTTCCAGAGGCCGGCGAGGCCGTCGATGTACTCGTTGCCGCTGATGTCCTTGATGACCGCGCCGTTCCCCTCCACGATCACGAGCGGCTCGGCGGCCTCGGACGAGTGGTGCTGCGGGTGGATGAGGTGGGCCTGATCGTTCTTGACGAGATCGGATGCCGCCATCGTCATCGAGGGTCCTCCACGCTAAGGGGTTCCGCGCGCGCTCGCCAGGTGTGCGCGCCAGTCTCCGGACTCGATCCGGGGCCCCCGGCCAGCAGCGGCCCCGAAATGCTCGTTGTACGCGTATACCCAGGCCTCTCGCACCGCGCTGCCCGTCCCGTGCACCGCCACCAGCCGCCGCACGTAGAGGCTCCCCGTCTCGTCGGCGGCGTCGTACCATTCCTCGCGGTCCAGGGCCGGCAAGCGAGCCGGCAGGTCCGGTACGTGGTACAGCTCTCCCGAGACCCAGCCGCCGTCGTCGAGGACCAAGCCGGGATACTCGCCGAAGTTGTAGAGGGAGCCGCGGATCCGACCGAGCCCTTCGAGGAGTGCTGCGCCGAGGAACGGACGCCGCGAGAAACCGGTCATCAGCGTGCCATAGGCGAAGAGCCGGTCCGGGCCCGGATTGGAAGCGGCGCCGGCCGACGTCACAGCGGCCATTGTAACAGCGGGGTCGCAGGGCGTCGAGGCGGCGGGCGACGGGCGCGCCCCGCCGCCATGGCCGGCGTCACTCGGAGGGCGCAGCGCTCGTGGGGGGCGCGGACTCGTCGTGCTCGTCGGCGAAGTCGGTGGCGATCCGACGCCACTGCTCGCGCACCTCGAGAAACGCGTCGACCATGTCGGGATCGAACTGGCTCCCCCGGCCCGCCAGGATCGACTGGACGACCTCGTCGTGGGGCAAGGCCCCCTTGTACACGCGGGCGCTCGCCAGAGCGTCGTAGACGTCCACCAGCGCGACCAGCCGCCCGGCGACCGGGATCGCGTCCCCCCGGAGCCCCTCGGGGTAGCCGGAGCCGTCCCACCGCTCGTGGTGCGAGTACACGATCTCTTTGGCCAGCTTCAGGAGGAAGTCGTCCTGGACCCCGACCCGCTCTTCCGCCCGCGCGATCGCATCGCGCCCGTAGATCGGGTGCCGCGACATCTCCTCCCGCTCGTCGTCCGACAGCGGCCCGGGCTTCCGGAGCGTCCGGTCGGCGACTCCCACCTTGCCGATGTCGTGGATCGGCGCCAGCCGCACGATCAGGTCGATGGTCTCCGGCGTCAGGAAGTCCCGGAACTTCGGTCGCGTGGCCAGGGCCTCGCTCAGGACCTGCGTGTAGCGGCTCGTCCGGACGAGGTGGGCGCCCGTCTCGAAGTCCCGCGTCTCGGCGAGCGAGGTGAGGACCTGGAGCATCATCTCCCGCGCCGTCTGGAGCTGGCGCGTGCTCTGCTCGGCGCGATCCCGCTCCGCGACGATCCGGTGCAGCGCGGCGATCCCGGAAGCGCCCGCGAGGGCGAGCGTGGGGAAGAGCGGCGAGATGAACCAGTCGCGGGTGCCCAGGAGCCACCACGCGCCGCCCCAGAGCAGGAACCCGCTCACGATCACCAGCGGGACGGTCGTCGTCCATCCGAGCGTGGGGAAGCCCAGCGCGACTCCGGCGACGGCGCTGAGGATGAGGGCCAGCTCGACCAGGGTCGCGCCGGCCGGCCGACGCACGAAGTCCCCACGGAGCAGGTTGTCCGCCATCGTCGCGTGGACCTCGGCCCCCGCCATGAACGCGCCGAGCGGCGTGGCGACCCGGTCGCCGAGCCCGAGCGCGGACACACCCACGAACACGATCCGGTCCGCAAGCGCCCCGGCGGGCACGCGGTCCTGGAGCAGGTCGACGGCGGAGACGCGCGGGAAGGTCCCGCCCGGCCCGCGAAAGCGCACGAGCACGCTCCCGTCGGCGTCGAGGAGAATCTCCCGGTCGCCGAGCCACAGGAGCGGCCAGCCCGTCGCCCGGTCGGCGAGCCCGAGCTGCCGCGCGCCGAGCCCCATGCGGACGGTCGCGAGCGCGAGGCCCGGATAGACCTCGTCCCCGAACTCGACGATCTGGGGCATCCGTCTGAGGACTCCGTCCGCGTCCGGCGAGGCGTTCAGGAACCCGGAGGTGGTGGCGGCCGCGCCGAGCGCGGCGAGGTTGCAGAGCACCCCGCTCGCCTGCGACACCTGCGCCACGGCGCCGGCCGGCGCCGCGCGCGCCAGCCCGATCGAGTGCAGCCGGCAGGGACGGTCGACGGGCCGGTCGAACGTGAAGGCATAGCCCGCCACGACCCGACCCCGCCCGAGCGCGGCGGCGAGCGCCGCGTCGCGGGGCGAGAGGGCGGACGGCTCGCTCGGCCCCTGCCCGGCCGCGGCGGAGGCGTCCCCGGGCACGTCCGGCTCCGGGAAGAGGATGTCGAGCCCGATCGCGGCCGCGCCCAGGGCCTGAGCCCGGTCCAGGAGGCTCGCCACCCGGTCGCGGGGCCAGGGCCACCGTCCGACGCCGGCGAGGCTCCGCTCGTCGATCTCGACGAGGACCACGCGGCCCGACGGGGCGCGCAGGGGGGACGCGGCGAGGAGGTAGTCGTACACCGCCAGGTCGATCCGGGCCAGGAGCCCGGGCCGCGCGAGGTGGAGCCCGGCGATCACGCCGCCGAGCGCCAGGCATGCGGCCAGGAGGCGGCGGGGCGACGGCCCGCCGGCGGCGGCGGCGCCCAGGATCATGGCGCTCATCGTACCCCAGCCCCCAATGGCGGACGATGATTGACCCGGGCCCCGGCCTCGCGCTACCGTTGATGCTGGACTTCATGGGCGGGAACGAGACCGTCCGAGGCTGGGTGGACGACGCCGCGCGGCTCTGCCGGCCCGACGACGTCGTCTGGTGCGACGGCTCCGAGGCGGAGCGTGAGCGTCTCACCGAGGCCGCGGTCCGGGCCGGGGAGCTCCTGCCCCTCGACCAGCGGAAGCTCCCGGGCTGCTACCTCCACCGGAGCGCGCCGAACGACGTCGCCCGGACCGAGCACCTCACCTACATCTGCTCGCGCGACAAAGATGACGCCGGCCCTACCAACAACTGGATGGCGCCCGCCGAGGGCTACGACCGGCTGGGGAAGATCTTCGACGGCTCGATGGCCGGCCGGACCATGTACGTCATTCCCTTCCTCATGGGCCCGCCGGGCTCACCGTTCAGCCGGGTCGGCGTCCAGGTGACGGACAGCCGGTACGTCGTCCTCAACATGCGGATCATGACCCGCATGGGGCAGGTCGCCCTCGAGCACCTGGGCACCTCCCACGACTTCACGCGCGGCCTCCACTCGACGGCGGACCTGGACGTCGAGCGACGCTTCATCTGCCACTTCCCCGAGGACCGCACCATCTGGAGCGTCGGGTCGGGCTACGGCGGCAACGCCCTCCTCTCCAAGAAGTGCATGGCGCTCCGGATCGCCAGCGACGCCGGGCGCCGCGAGGGCTGGCTGGCCGAGCACATGCTGATCGTCGGCCTCGAGAGCCCCAGCGGGGAGATGACGTACGTGTGCGGGGCCTTCCCGAGCGCGTGCGGCAAGACGAACCTGGCGATGCTCACGCCGCCGCCGTCGATGAAGGGCTGGAAGATCCACACGGTGGGGGAGGACATCGCGTGGCTCCGCCCCGGTCCCGACGGCCGCCTGTGGGCGGTGAACCCCGAGAACGGCTTCTTCGGGGTGGTGCCCGGGACCAACTCGCACACCAACCAGAACGCCACCCGGACCATCCAGCGGGACACCATCTACACGAACGTCGCGCTCCGGCCCGACAGCACGGTGTGGTGGGAGGGCCACGACGACCCGCCGCCCGCCTCGGCCATCGACTGGCGCGGGCGACACTGGACGCCGCGAAGCGCCGATCCCGCCGCCCACCCCAACAGCCGCTTCACGGTGCCGGCCGTGCGCTGTCCCACGATCTCGCCGGTGTGGCAAGCCCCGGAGGGTGTGCCGATCAGCGCCATCCTCTTCGGCGCGCGGCGACGGGCACTCATCCCGCTCGTGTTCCAGGCGTTCAACTGGCAGCACGGCACCTTCCTGGGCGCGACGCTCGCGTCGGAGACCACGGCGGCGGCGACCGGCGCGGTCGGCGTGGTGCGCCGCGATCCGATGGCGATGCTCCCCTTCTGCGGCTACAACATGGGCGACTACTGGGGACACTGGCTCGAGCTGGGCAAGCGCCTGACCCGGCCGCCGAAGGTGTTCCGCATCAACTGGTTCCGCCGGGACGGCCAGGGTCGCTTCCTGTGGCCGGGCTACGGCGAGAACCTGCGCGTCCTCGAGTGGATCGTCGAGCGCTGCAAGGACGACGGCAAGGCCGAGGAGACGCCGATCGGCTACCGCCCCGCCCCCGGCGCCATCGACACGGCGGGACTCGACCTCGCGCCGGGCGCCATGGAAGAGCTCCTCCACGTCGACCGCGAGGCCTGGCAGACGAACCACCGGAGCCAGGGGGAGTTCTTCCAGAAGTTCGGGGACCGGCTGCCGCGCGGGATCCGCGCGGAGCTGGAGGCGCTCGGCAGCCGGCTTCGGGCCCGCTGAGGGCGGCCGGCGGGCCCGCCCCTACTCGCCTTCCTCGAGCCGGCGTCGCGCCTGGATGACGTCGCGGTCGTCCCCGGTGAGGTAGAGCACGTCCCCGCTCTCGATCGCTTCGTCCGGCGAGAGCGTCGTGAGGTAGCGGTCCCGGCGCTGTATCGCGAGGATCGACGTCCCGGCCTGCGCCCTCAGGTTCAGCTCGGCCACCGTGCGGCCGATCGCCCACTGTCCGGCGTCCACACGGTGGCTCGACACCGGCATCTGCTGGAGCGCCTCGGGCAGGAGCCGCAGCATCGCCCGCGGGGCGCGCCGCGGCCGGACCGACACGGACTCGTGCCGGAACAGATCGAGGAGCGCCTCGATCGTGTTGCCGGGGACGTGGAGCCGGCTCAGGAGCTGCGCCGCGACCTCGAGAGACGCCTCCAGCTCCTCGGCCACCGCCACGGTCGCCCCGAGCGCCTCTAGGCGCTCCGCCTCGAGCCGGTAGCGCGCGCGCACCACGATCGGGATGGCCGGCGAGATCGCCCGGACGGCCTTCACCATGCGCTGGGTCGCGTCCGGGTCGCTCAGCAGGCTGACCACGGCGATCGCGCTCTCGATCCGCGCCGCATGGAGGTTCTCCGGGCTCGAGGCGTCGCCGTACAGGATCCGCTCCCCGTCCGTCCTCGCCTGGCGCACGGTGGCCGCGTTCAGCTCGAGGATCACGTAGGGGACGCCGAGGTCCCGGATCGCGCGGGCGACCAGCCGCCCGCCCACGCCGAATCCCAGCACGATCACGTGCTCCGACAGCGGCGGCGTGTCTCCCGCCGCCGGTCCCGGCGCACGCCAGCCTCCGCCGCCGCGACCCCACGCGGCGACGGCGAGCGCCGCCGCCAGGAGCGGCGGGGTCGCGGCCATCGTCGCGATGCTGGCCCCGAGCAGCGCCTGCCACATGGCGGCCGGCAGCAATCCGGCGTCCACTCCGGCGCGACCCAGGATGAAGGAGAACTCGCCGACCTGCGCCAGGCCGATGGCCGAGGCGATGGCCACCTGCATCGGGCTCCGCGCAGCGACGAGCGCGCCGGTGGCGACGAGCGCCTTGCCGACGATAATGGCCACGGCGACTCCCAGCACTAGTGGCAGGTGCGCGAGCACCGTCGGCAGGTCGATCAGCATGCCCAGCGAGACGAAGAACAGGCCCGACAGGACGTCGCGGACAGGCCTGGCCTCGGCGTACGCCTGATGGCTGAACTCGCTCTCGGCCAGCATGAGGCCGGCCAGGAACGCACCGGCCGCCATGGAGAGCCCGACGAGCGAGCCGAGCCACGCGGTGCCGACGCTGGCGACGAGGATGGCGAGCGGGAACGCTTCCCGGCGCCGGCTCGCCGTCACCACTCGCAGCAGTGCGGGAAGCAAGAGCCGGCTGGCGCCGGCCACCACGGTGATCGCGAGCAGCGCCCGCCCGAGGGCCATCGGTACCGCCGACAGCGGCGTCTTCCCGGAGAGGATCGGCACGAGCAGCAGCAGGGGGACGATCGCGAGGTCCTGCAGGAGCAGGATTCCGGCCGTGAGCCGCCCGTGGGGCGACGCCAGCTCGTTGCGCTCCGCCAGCCCCTTCAGCACGATCGCGGTGCTCGAGAGGGCCACGAAGAGGCCGATGAACACGGCGAGCGGGGGCGGCAGACGGCCGGCCAGCATCAGGGCCACGCTCACCAGCGCCGCCGTGCCGACAATCTGCATGATCCCGGCGGCCACGATCGTCCGCCAGATCTGCCGGATCGCCGTCAGCGAGAAGTCCAGCCCGACCGTGAAGAGGAGCAGGACGATGCCGATCTCGGCGAGCGTCTCCACCTCTTCGGGCGTGCTGACGATCCGAGTGACGCCCGGCCCCGCAACGACCCCGGCCAGCATCAGCGCGACGATCGACGGCACCCTGATGCGGGCGAGGATCACGACCAGGAGCAGCGCAATCGCGGAGGTGAGGATGAGATCGGCGAGCAGAGTGTGCCCCGGCATCGCCCTCGAATGCTATCCCACGCTCGGCGGGCCGCCTAGCGGCAGAACCTTCGCGAACGACACGCGGGGGCCGGGTCAGGCCGCCGCGGACAGCCCCGCCGTGCGCGCTCGGACGTCAGTCGAGGCGGTAGCGCTTCTCCCGGACGAACGCGCCGAAGTCCGCGCGCTGCGGCTCGCTGTACTGCCGCGCCTTGTCCTCGGTCCATCCGTAGCGTTCGGCGGCGCCGAAGCGTTCGGCCAGTCGCTGCCGATGGTACGGGCGCTCGCGGATCCGCCGCTCGTCGTAGCGGTCGAGCTCCCCGTCGACCCGGGCGGCATCGTAGCGGCCGTCGTGCACGGTCGCGCCCAGCGCGAGGCGGGGGCTGAGCGACTCGTTCGCCTCGGGCCAGCCGAGCGTCAAGCCGGCGACCGGGAAGACCCAGTCGGGCAGCGCGAGCCGCTCGGCGACCGCCGCCGCGTGGTTGCGGATCTCGCTGATGGGGCAGCTCCCGAGGCCGACGAGCCCCGCCGCCTGGACGAACGTCGAGAGCACGATGGCGCCGTCGACCGCGGCGTTGAAGAACGCGTCGAGGTGCTCGTTCGGGAAGACGCGCCCGCGCCGCGCGAACACCCGCCGCAGCCGGAAGCCGTCGCCGCAGAAGACGAGGAACTCCGGCGCGCCGGCGATCCAGGGCGAGCCGGGGAACAGCGCATCGATCGCCGCCCGGTCCCTGCCCGGCTCGACCCGGACCACGCTCGCCTGCTGGAGGTCGCTCTTGGTCGGCGACGCGAGCGCCGTCGCGCAGAGGAGCCGCAAGAGCGCCGCCGGGACCGGGTCGGCGCGATAGCGCCGGCAGACCGACCGCTCGTTCATGACGGCCAGGGCGTCCTGCTCCGGCAGGTCCCCGGGAACGTCCACGGTCTCGCCGTAGCGACGGTGGATGGCGGCGGCGATGCGCGTCGACGCGGTGGGGCTCAACGCGGGACTACCCCGAATCGGCGTCGCCGGGCGACCGGGCGCGTGAGGGCTCCGGCGCGCCGCTCCGCCCGGGCTCCGACCCGAAGCCCCCCGATGGCGGGGGCCGTCAGCCGAGGCCCCGCCGCCAGAGCAGCACGAACACCGCCGCCAGCACCACCGCGGCGAGAAAGGACTCCCAGCTCACCCGGCCCCTCCCGCCCCGTTGACCGCGCGGAGGACGGCGTCGACGAACTGGGCCTCGGGCACCGCGCCCTCGAACGACACGCGGTCGTTGACGACGGTCTTGGGGACGGCCATCACCATGTAGCGCTGCGCCAGGTCGGGGAACTCGTTCGCCTCCACGCAGTCGCCGCGGATCCACTCCGACGCGACCGCGAGATGATGCGCCAGGCGCACGGCCCGGGGGCAATGGGGTCAGGTGGGGGTCGCGAAGACCTGGATGTGGACGCGCTCCTTGAGGCCGGCCAGGCGCTCGAGCGTCTCTGCGGCGAGTGACGGCGTGCCCGACGAGGCGACGATCATCGAATCGATCAGGTTGGTGAACTCGTAGCCCATCGGGATCCCGAAGAACCGGATGCCGTAGTCGCGGGCGCCCTCGACCACGATGGCCGGCACCCGGTCGACCCCGTAGGCCTCGGCCCGCTCCCGGTCGATGTGGAGGTTGAGGATCTCGACGGTCACCTGGTCCGCGCACTCGGCGACTTCGCGGACCAGCCGCTCCGTCTCGAGCGTGTACTCCGACGCGCCGAGCGCGGTCGTGAACACGACCAGCTTGACCGGGCCCGCGAGCTTCGCGAGCTCGGTCTTGACCGCCGTCCGGTCCCGCTCCGTCAGGATCGCCATGCCGCCTCCCGAGCGCGCGCGACTGCGCGCGCCCCCTGATTATACCGGCGCGCCATCCCGGGCGCTGGCGGCGGCGCCGACCTCCTGGTGGAGGTGCAGCACCTTGCCGGACCGCGTCACCCGGGGGATGGCGCGCCGCACGCCCACCAAGCCGGCCTGCCGCCACTGGGCGACCATGACGCGGGCCGCGCCAGGCCCCTCGCCGAGGGCGTCAAGAAACGCCTGGACCACCTCGCTCTCGTCGAGCGGACCGACGGCAGGATCCACGATGAGCCACAGGCGGGGCACGCCGCTCGCGTCTTCCGTCTCGAGCAGCTGGTACCGGGTCGGGCCGCCGCCGAACCGGGCGGGCAGCGTTTCTTCGAGGACCCGGACGACGTCGATATCGAGGAAGGTCATCCCGCCGGCCGTCAGCTTCTCGTCGCTCCGGACGCTGTGGAGATGGGTGAACCAGCCGAGGGCCGCCATCGGACAGCCGCAGTTCCGCGCCGTCATGACGGCCCGATCGCCGAGGGACACGTTCAGGAGGACGAGGGGATCGGTCGGCAGCAGGGACGTGAAGAGCAGCATCGACGGGGCGATCGTCGGCCCTCCCTCGGGGCCCGCCTGGACAACCGCGCGGCGGTCGTGCAGGAGGTGCATGTCGTCCGGCGCGGCCGGCCGGTGACACGCGTAGGCGATGATGTCTGTCTCGGTGCTCCCGTACCGTGGCCACGCCCGAGCGCCCACTTGGCGGACCACCGCGAGGCGCGCCGCCGTCGTCGGCTCGCCGCCGGCAGTGAACTGCGCCCCCGACAGCTCGAGCCCCGCGTCGCGCGCGGCCTGACACACGCGGACCGCCGAGCTCGCGTAGGTCCAGAGATGCGGCACCCCACCCGCCCGGAGCGTCCGGGCCATCCAGCGCGCGATGGGCAGCGCGTCCCCGAGCGGCACGTGCTCGGGTCGGGGGAAGGACACGCCGGCGAGCCGACCGCCCCAGCGGAGGGCCTCGGCACTCCACCGGTAGCGCGGGTGGAGACCCGCGGCCGCCACGTCCACCTGGGAGAACCACCGCGCCGGCGGGCAGCCGCCCATCGCGAACTCGATCAGGTTCACCAGCGCCGCGCCGCCGGGGATGCCCCAGTGGGCGTGCTGCCACCCGGTGCCGTCATGTGTCGCGATCGTGAGATGCGTGTTGACCGCGTGGTCGCGCACGAAGGCGAGGTCGATGGGAATCGACGCGCCCGAGCCTCGGCTGCCGCTCGTCTTCACCTGGACATGAGCCCGCGCGAGCGGGTTCCACAACCGTGATGGATCCGCCGCGATCCGAAGCTGGCCCCGGACGATCGGCCGGCGTCCCTTGAACTCGTCCACGGACAGGTAGACACCCTGCCGGCACAGGAGGCCCAGCGTCCCCTCGACGCCCTCTTGCTGCACCAGGCGCTCAAGGTCACCGTACTCACAACCGATCCGCGCGAGGAGCGCCCGGTAGGGGCTCGTCTCGACGGCATAGACGGCTCGCCGGGCGAGCTCGAGGAACGCGGCGCCGCGAGTCTCGAGGCGGCGCCGGAGAATCCCGTGGGCCTCCGTCAGGTCGAACGACCGACGCAGGGCGCGGGGCAGTCCGAGGAGGAGGCGTCCGCCCGCGACCAGGTCGCCCTGCACGAGCCCGCGGTCACCCGGAGCAGGCTACCGGGGGCCGCCCCTTGTCAGCCGAGCCGCCCGAGTCCCTCGGCGATCCGGCGGAGGGCCTCCCGGATCGTCTCGCGCGACGCGGCATAGGAGAGCCGGAGGTACCCCTCGCCATACTCGCCGAACGCGGTCCCGCCAAGGACCGCCACGCCCGCCTGCTCGAGGAGGTGGGTGGCGATCTCCTTTGAGGGACGCGCGAACGACTTCACGTTGGGAAACACGTAGAAGGCGCCGCGGGGACGTGCGCAGGTGACGCCCGGGATCCGGTTGAGGCCGTCGACGACCAGGTCCCGCCGCTGCCGGAACTCCTCCACCATCGCCTGCACCGGCGAGTCGTCGCCCCGGAGAGCGGCCACGCCCGCGTGCTGGATGAAGGTCGCCGTGCAGGACGCCGAGTTCGTCATGAGGCGCGTGAGATGGTCGGCGAGGGGCTTCGGCATCACGCCGAACCCGAGCCGCCAGCCGGTCATCGCGTAGGACTTCGAGAAGCCATCCAGGATCACGGTCTGGGGCTTCATGCCCGGGAGGCTCGCGACCGAGGCGAACTCCCCCTCGTAGAGGAAGCGCCGGTAGATCTCGTCCGACAGCACGGGAACACGGAAGTGGCGCGCCAGCTCCGCGATGCGGCCGATGTCCTCGGGCGCGAGGACACCACCAGTCGGGTTCTCCGGGGAGTTGACTATGATGAGCTTGGTCTTGCGGGAAACGCGGCGCTCGAGCTCCCCGAGGTCGAAGCCGAACCCGGTCTCCTCGCGAAGCGGGATGGGCACCGGGACTCCGCCCACGAAGTTGATCACCGACTCGTAGATGGGGAACCCGGGGTTCGGGTATACCACCTCGTCTCCGCGGTTGGTGAGCGCCATGATGACGAAGAACATGATCGGCTTGGCCCCGGGCGTCACGACGACCTCGTCCGGCGCCACCGGCACGCCGCGGGTTTTCTCGATGTGCTCCGCGATCGCCTCGCGCAGCTCGGGCAGGCCCGCCGAGGGGCCATAGTGAGTGGCCCCCGCGTCGAGCGCCCGCTTGGCCGCCTCGCGGATGTGCGCTGGGGTGTCGAAGTCCGGCTCGCCGATCTCCAGATGGACGATGGACTTGCCCTGGCGCTCCAGCGCGCGCGCCCGCGCCAGCACCTCGAAGGCGGTCTCGGTCCCCAGCCGCCCCATGCGCTCCGCGATCATGGACTCGATCATCGCTTCGCCCTCCGTCAGAGCACGCCGATGGTCCCGCACGCCTGGAGCGGCGCATCCTCCGGCGGGCACGCGCGCGATCTCGTCGCGGCAAACGCCGCCCGAGTGCGTCGTGAGAGAGCATACCAGGGAGGGCGCACGGCTGCATGGCCGCCTGGCGGGGGTGACTGGACGGCGCGTCGCCTGCTAGGATGCAACTGGCAGTCGAGCCGGATCCCAGACGACGGAGGTCCCCCATGCCGAGCTGGCGATCGCTGCTGCTTCTCCCCGCGTTCATGCTCCTCGTCCCGCTGTCCCCGCCCGCGCGCGCGGCCGACGAGTACCCGACCAAGCCCGTGCGGCTGATCGTGCCGTTCCCCCCGGGCGGGAGCAACGACATCGTCGCCCGCATGGTCGGGGCGCAGCTGGCCGAGCGCCTGGGCAAGCAGGTGATCGTCGACAACCGCGGCGGGGCGGGCGGCGTCGTCGGGACCGAGGCGGCCGCCAAGGCCCCGCCCGACGGCTACACGCTCCTGCTGATGTCCTCCGCCTACGCCATCAGCCCGGGGCTCTACAAGCAGCTGCCCTACGATCCCGCGAAGGCCTTCGTCCCGGTCGCCATCCTGGCGACGGGCCCCAACGCCCTCTGCGTCTATCCCGGGCTCCCGGTCAAGTCGGTCAAGGAGCTCATTGCCCTGGCCAAGGAGAAGCCCGGCAAGCTCAACTACGCGGCGGCAGGCCCCGGCAGCTTCCAGCACCTCGGGAGCGAGCTCTTCAAGAGCATGGCCGGCGTCGACATCGTCGGCCTGCAGTTCAAGGGCGGGGGCCCCGCCATGATCGACGTCATCGGGGGCCACAGCCAGATCAATATCGGCTCTCTCGTCCAGTCGCTGCCGCACATCCGCTCCGGCAAGCTCACCGTGCTGGGCGTCGGCGGCTCGAAGCGCAGCTCCATTCTCCCTGACGTCCCGACGATCGCGGAGGCCGGCGTGCCCGGCTACGAGGCGAGCAACTGGTGGGGCATCGCCGCGCCCGCCGGCACGCCACCGGCGATCGTCGAGCGGCTCCACAAAGAGCTCTCGGCCATCCTGGCCTCGGCGGAGACCCAGAAGCGCTTCCTCGACGAGGGGGCGGACGTCGTGCGCATGAGCCCCGCCGAGTTCGGGGCCTTCATCGTCGCCGAGACGGCCAAGTGGACGCGCGTCATCAAGGAGGCCGACATCAAGCCGGAGTAGGCCCGCGCCCGGTCGGTCGGAGCGCCGGTGGACGCGCGGAACCGGGACGTTTGGGCGGGCCTGATGCTCCTCGCCACCGGCGTCGCCGCGATGCTGGTGGCTCGCGGGTATCCTGCCGGTTCCGCCCTCCGCATGGGGCCCGGCTACTTTCCCAGGGTCCTGGCCGGCCTCCTGATCCTCTTCGGTCTTCACGCGGTGGTCACCGGGCTGCGCCGCCGCGAGCGGATCGAAGGGTCCTGGTCGCCGCGGGCCCTGATCGTCCTCCCGCTCTCCATGGTCCTCTTCGGCGTGCTGATGGAGCGCGCCGGCTTCGTGCCGGCGATCGCGGCGCTGGTGCTGGGATCGGCCGCCGCTGGCCGGCAGCGCCGGCTCGTCGAGATCCTGCTGCTGACCGGGGTCCTGACCGCCGCCTCGGTGGCCATCTTCGTCTGGGGGCTCGGCCTCCCCTACCCCCTCGTCAAGGGCCCCTGACGGGGCGGCATGGCGCTCTTCGACCACCTGATCTTCGGGTTCGGCGTCGCGTTCTCGCTGGAGAACCTGCTCTACTGCCTGGTCGGCGTGCTGGTGGGGACCCTGATCGGGGTGCTGCCGGGTATCGGGCCGCTCGCGACGATCGCGATGCTCCTTCCCCTCACCTTCACCGTGCCGCCGGTGGCGGCGCTCATCATGCTGGCCGGCATTTACTACGGGGCGCAGTACGGCGGCTCCACCACCGCCATCCTGATGAACCTGCCGGGGGAGACCTCGGCGGTGGTCACGTGCTTGGACGGCTACCAGATGGCCCGACAGGGGCGGGCGGGGCCGGCGCTCGCGATCGCGGCCATCGGCTCATTCTTCGCGGGCACGGTCTGCACGCTCCTGATCGCGCTGTTCGGCCCGCCCCTGGCCGACCTGGCGCTCCGGTTCAACTCGGCCGACTACTTCACGCTGATGCTCATGGGCCTGGTCGCCGCGGCCGTGCTCGCCCGGGGCGACACGAGCACGTCACTGGCAATGGTGGTGATGGGCCTCCTGCTCGGCGTCGTGGGCACGGACGTCAACTCCGGGGCGCGGCGCTTCACCCTCGGCCTCACCGAGCTGATCGACGGCATCGGTTTCGTCGTCCTGGCGGTGGGGGTCTTCGCCGTGGGGGAGATCGTGAGCAACCTCGGCGAGCCCGGGGAGCGCCAGGTCTTCGCGTCGACGGTGACCGGCCTCTTCCCCACGAGAGCGGACCTGACCCGGTCCTTCGGCCCGATCGTCAGGGGCACGGGCATCGGCGCCTTCTTCGGCGTGCTGCCCGGCACCGGGCCGGCGATCGCCTCGTTCGCGTCGTACATGGTCGAGAAGAGGCTCGCCCGGGACCCGTCGCGGTTCGGTCGCGGCGCGATCGAGGGCGTGGCGGGGCCGGAGTCCGCCAACAACGCGGACGCCCAGTGCAAGTTCATCCCGATGCTCACCCTCGGGCTGCCCGCGAGCGCGGTGATGGCGCTGATGCTCGGCGCGCTCACGATCCACGGCGTCGCGCCGGGTCCCCAGGTGATGACGCAGCGGCCCGAGCTCTTCTGGGGGCTCGTCGCCAGCATGTGGATCGGGAACCTGATGCTGCTGCTCCTCAACCTGCCGCTGATCGGCCTCTGGACGAGCCTCCTCCGGGTGCCCTACCGGCTGCTCTTCCCGGCGATCATGGTGTTCTCCGTCCTCGGGGTCTACAGCGTGAACAACAGCTCGTTCGACGTGTACCTCGCCGCCCTCTTCGGCGTCCTGGGCTTCGTGTGGATCCGGCTCGGCTGTAGTCCAGCGCCGATGCTGCTCGGGTTCGTGCTGGGGCCGATGCTCGAGGAGAACCTCCGGCGGGCGCTCGTGGCCTCGCGAGGCGACCCCTCGGTGTTCGTCACCCGTCCGATCAGCCTGGTCTTCCTCGCGGTGACCGTCCTGATCCTCGTGGCGGCCGCGGTCCCGACGGTACGCCGCCGGCGGGCCGTCATCACCGGCTGACGGCCCGGGGGCCGATCCTCCTCGGCTACCTGATCAGCCTGGCCAGGGCGTCGAGCCTCGGCAGTACCGCGTCGCGTCCCTCCGTCGGTAATCCGAAGATCGCGCGCTCGACTCCCGCGGCCGCGAGGGCGTCCAGCCCCTCGCGCTTGGGGGGCGCGAAGAAGATGGAGACCGGCACCGTCCTCGGGTCGCGTCCGGCCCGCCGGAGGCGCTCGCGCAGCGCGGGGATCTTCTCGACCGGATTGGTGTGCGGGCGCAGGATCGGCATCCAGCCGTCGCCGTACTCCACCACCCGGTCGAAGGTCCGCTCGCCGTCGCCGCCGATGATGACCGGCGGGTGCGGCCGCTGGAGCGGCTTCGGGTCGGCCCAGATCCGCTCGAAGCGCACGAACTCGCCCTGGTAGGTCGCCTCCAGCTCCGTCCAGATCGCCTTCATGGCGAGCACCCGCTCGCGCATGAGCCGCCAGCGGCTCTTCCAGGCGGTGCCGTGGTTCTCCATCTCCTCGGCGTTCCAGCCGCCGCCGACGCCGAAGAGCACGCGGCCGCCCGAAAGCCGGTCCAGCGTGGCCACTTCTTTGGCGGTGACAATCGGATCGCGCTCGATCACGAGGCAGATGCCGGTGCCGAGCTTGAGACGCCGGGTCGCGCCGGCGGCGGCCATCAGGGCGATGAACGGGTCGTAGGCCGACCAGTAATCGCGCGGCAGCTCGCCGCCGGCCGGCCACGGGCTCCGGCGGCTCGCCGGGATGTGCGTGTGCTCGGGAAACCACACGGATTCGAAGCCGCGCTCCTCGAGAGCGCGGGCCAGCTCGTCGGGCGCGATCGAGTACTCGGTCGGGAACATGACGACGCCGTGATCCATGGCGGGCCTCCTTGGGGCGGACCTCCTTGGGGTCGGGGGGCGATTGTACTACCCTGTCCGTCGGATCAGCCATGACCTCCCCCCGCCACGTCGTCGTCTGCGGTGCCGGCGTCATGGGCGCCGCGGTGGCCTACTACCTGACCCGGCGCGGCGCCGCCGTCACCGTGGTGGAGCGCACCGGCGTGGCCTGCGCCGCCTCCGGCAAGTCCGGCGGCTTCCTGGCGCTCGACTGGTGCGACGGCTCCCCGGTGGAGTCGCTGGCGCGGCTCTCCTTCGCGCTCCACGCCGCGCTCGGACGCGAGCTCGCCGCGGACTACGGCTACCGGCGCATGGACACCTACATGCTGGCCGCGCGCGAGCGGGGCGGGGTGGCGGGCGGTCACCGGATCCCGGCGCCCGCCTGGATCGACGGGCCCGCCGTGGTGGCGGGGGTGCTCGGCTCTCCCGAGACGACGGCCCAGGTCCACCCTGCGCGGTTCACTGCCGCACTGCTCGAGGCGGCCCAGGCGCGCGGCGCCGAGCTGCGGAAGGGTGTCGTCGAGGGCGTGGCGACGCGCGGCCGGACGGCGGTCGGCGTGACCCTGGACGGCGAGACGCTCGACGCCGACGCGGTCGTCCTCGCCCTGGGCCCGTGGACGGGCCGCGTCAAGGGTCTCGCGTTGCCGCGCATCCAGGGGCTCAAGGGGTACAGCGTGACGCTCGCCGCGGCGGGCGTGCCCGCCCACGCCCTGTTCATGGACTACCGCACCGCCGACGGCCGCGCCCTCGAGCCGGAGATCATCCCGCGGCCCGACGGCACCGTCTACGTGTGCGGGATGGCCGACCGGCAGCCCTTGCCGGAGTCGGCCGAGGGCGTCGAGGTGAGCGAGTCGGGCTGCGCCACCCTGGCTCACGCGGCCGGCCGCGTGTCCGCCGCGCTGGCCGCCGCGCCCGTCGAGCGCCGGCAGGCCTGCTACCGCCCGGTCACCGACGACGGCATCCCGCTGATCGGGCGCGTGCCCGGCGCGGCGGGCGCCTACGTCGCGACCGGCCATGGCCCGTGGGGCATGCTGAACGCACCGGGCACCGGGCTGGCGCTGGCCGAGCTGATCCTGGACGGTCGCGCCCACTCGCTTGATCTCGGTCCCTTCGATCCGGCCCGGCTGCCGGGCTCGCCCGGACATCGATAGCTCCAGGCACGGATGAGGCTCTGATCACGCGGGACGAGGCCGCGTCCGGCGAGCCGGTCGCACGGCTCCTCGTTCACCCGGCAGTCGGGGTCCTCGACCCCGCCCGCCGACCCTATGGAACGGCGCGGGCGGGGAGCGGAGCCGCGCGTAGTCGCCGGCCCTGCCACCACCAGACCAGGAGCGCCACGAGCGCGCCGGGGATGAAGACCCAGTACGCGGTAGGTCGGTCCGGATTGGGCAGCTTGAGCTCCGCGATCGTGTAGCCCTGGTCGACCCCGAGCTTCCGCGCGAGGCTGCCGAACTTCACGGCGGCGACCTGGATGTCCTCTCCCTGGGGCACGAGCGTCACGCCCGCATTGCGGATCCGCTCCCGGCCGTCCCGCCCCGGCCCCATGGGCAGGGCAACCACCTTCCGGATCTCCTCGCCCTCGATGTTCTCCCCCTTGATCCCCAGCACCAGGAGTTGGTCGGGCGCGAGGCCATCGGCGACGCGGTAGATCTCCTTCGCGGGCGCCGTCACGTACTCCGGCTGGATGTAGTCGATCACCCAGTCGGGCCGGAAGAAGAGGAAAGTCGCCAGCAGCAGGAGCGCGATCTCGAGCGCGTTACAGCGGGTTCGGAACCACGCCATCGTCGCCGCCGCGAAGAGAAGCGCCGCCACCGTCGCGGTGGCGGCGACCAGCGTCACCTCCCACCACGAGTGGACGCCGATGAACAGGATCTGCGGGTTGAAGACGAACACGAACGGCAGCACGGCGGTGCGGAAGCTGTACCAGGTGGCCTGCCAGCCGGTGGCGTTGGGATCGTCGCCCGAGATCGCCGCGGCCGCGTAGGACGCGAGCCCCACCGGCGGCGTGACGTCGGCCATGATCCCGAAGTAGAAGACGAAGAGGTGCACGGCGATCAGGGGGATGACCAGTCCGGACTGGGCGCCCAGCTCGACGATCACCGGCGCCATGATCGTGGCGACCAGGATGTAGTTCGCGGTGGTTGGCACCCCGGCTCCGATCAGGAGGCAGATGATCGCCGTGAGGACCAGCATCACCAGCACGTTGCCCCCGGACACGTACTCCACGAACTCGGTCATCATGAAGCCCATGCCGGTGAGCGTGATCGCGCCCACGATGAGGCCCGCGCTGGCCGTCGCCACCCCGATGCCGATCATGTTGCGCGCCCCGAGGACGAGTCCCTTCCAGAGGTCCCCGAGCCCCCGGCGGAGCGCCGCGCCCACCGCGCCCTGCCGCCGGAGGAGCGCCAGGAGCGGCGGCTGCAGCACCACGGTGGCGATGACCGTCACCGTGGCCCAGAACGCCGACAGGCCGGGAGACAGCTCCTCGACCATGAGGCACCAGAGGAGGACCACCAGGGGGACCAGGAAGTGGAGCCCCGCGCGCACGGTCGGCCACAGCTCTGGCAGCCGGATGACCGGCGCGCGCGGGTCGTCGACCGGCAGGTCCGGGTAGCGGGCGGAGAAGGCCAGGAGGCCGAGATAGCCGCCGCCCGTCAGGATCGCCAGGACCCAGCTGGCCGAGACCCCGAACAGCCGCTGCACGAAGGTAACGCTGTAGTAGATGAGGGCGACGGCGGCGAGCGTGCCGGTGACGCCGAGGGCGCCCTCGATCAATCGCTGGCGCGGCCGCGCCGGGGCGCCGCGCGGGATCGGCTGCATGCCGTACTTGAGCGCCTCCAGGTGGACGATGTAGAAGAGCGCCACGTACGAGATGATGGCCGGCAGCGCGGCGTGCTTGATGATCTCCGAGTACGGGATGCCCACGTACTCGACCATGAGGAACGCCGCGGCCCCCATCACCGGCGGCATGATCTGCCCGTTGATGGACGAGGCGGCCTCGATCGCCCCGGCCTTCACGCCGGAGTAGCCGGTCCGCTTCATCAGCGGGATCGTGAAGATGCCGCCCGAGACGACGTTCGACACCGACGAGCCGGAAACCACGCCGTTCAGCGCCGAGGACACCACCGCCACCTTGGCCGGCCCGCCCCGGAGGTGGCCGAGGAGCGCGGTCGACACCTGCATCATGTAGTTGCCCGCGCCCGCGATGTCGAGGAGCGTGCCGAAGAGCACGAACAGGAAGATGAACTGGGTCGAGACCCCGAGGGCGACGCCGTAGACCCCCTCGGTCGTGAGCCACATGTGCGAGACCAGGCGCGACAGGCTCGCACCCTTGTGCTGGATCACCTCGGGCATGTAAGGGCCCGCGAAGATGAAGCCGAGGAACACCCCGGTGGTGATCAGCATCGCGGTGCCCATGGCGCGCCGCGTGGCCTCGAGCATGATCGCGACCCCGACCAGCCCCACCACCATGTCGAGCGTGGTCGGCTGGCCCGGCCGCTGGGCGAGCTGGTTGTAGAACAGGTAGAGGTAGGCGCCGCAGAACGCGCCGACCGTCCCGAGCATCCAGTCGCCCCAGGGCACCGTCTGGCGCGACGAGGACCGGAACGCCGGGAACACCGCGAACGCGAGGAAGATCGACAGCGCGAGGTGGATCGCGCGGGCCTCGGTGTCGTTGAAGACGCCGAACCGCAGGATGAACGGGAGCGGCGAGGCGTACCAGAGCTGGAAGCTCGACCAGCCCGCGCAGAGGACGGCGAGGAACTGCCCGACGCGGCCGGCCGGGTCGCGGCCGCCGATGTCGGCCTCCTTGACGAGCTGCTCGAGCTGCTCGCTCGAGTATGCCTTCGGCGTGTCTGCCGCCATGCGCCCTTCTCAAGCGGGATGGGCGGAAGGCCCGGGCCTTCCGCCCATCCGTCAAGCGCCGCTGGGTCGGAGTCGGCCTACTTCAGCCAGCCCTTCTCCTTGTAGTACTTGATCGCCCCGTCGTGAAGCGGGGCCGAGAGCCCGTTCTTGATCATGTCCTCCGCCTTCAGGACGGTCAGGGCGGGGTGGAGCTTCTTGAACTCGTCGAAGTTCTCGAAGACGGCCTTGACCACCGCGTACACGACGTCGGCCGGGACCTTCGACGAGGAGACGAAGGTCGCCAGCACGCCGTACGTCTGGGTGGGCTCGGGGTTGCCCGGATAGAGGCCGCCCGGGATGGTCGCCGCCGCGTAGTAGGGCTTCTCCTTGACCAGCTTGTCGACCGCTGGCCCGGTGAGCGAGACGAGCTTCGCCCCGCAGCTCGTGGTCGGATCCTGGATGTTCGCCGACGGGTGCCCCACGGCGTAGAAGAACCCGTCGATCTTCCCATCGCAGAGCGCCGGGCCGTGCTCGTCGGCCTTGAGCTCGGACGCCAGCGCGAAGTCCGTCAGCTTCCATCCCATTGCCGTGAGCAGCTCTTCCATCGAGGCGCGCGTGCCGGAGCCGGGATTGCCGACGTTGAACCGCTTGCCCTTG
>DATAFX010000093.1:0-86629 GCA_036257195.1 Candidatus Methylomirabilota bacterium
GGTTCTTCCTCCAGCAAGCGAACCAGATCGCCGGTTTGACGACGAAGTATCGACTGCCCTGCATATCCCCGTACCGCGAAATCACTGAAACCGGCGGCTTGATGAGCTACGGCCGAAATGTCGCGAAGAGCTTTCGACGCGCGGCGACCTACGTGGACAGGATACTGAAGGGCGCCAAGCCTGCCGACCTGGCCATTGAGCAGCCGACGACGCTAGAGCTGATCGTGAATCTCAGGACCGCCAAGGCACTCGGCCTCACCATCCCACCAGTGGTGCTGGCGCGAGCGGATGAAATCGTCCAGTGAGGAGGCGGCGCTCGTCTTGCTCCTCGGCCTCGTGGTCAGCGGGCCGATTGACCAGCGCACCTGAACCAGGGCATACCCCGCAATCGCATCTTTCTGGCAGTCACGCTCCGAGCCATGCTGAGTCATCTCGATTCCGACTGGGGGCTGGCATGGCCGCTCCACGGCTCATCATCGTCATCCTGACTCTCGCCCTCCTCGCCGCGCCGCTCGCGGTCGGGGCGCAGCCGGTGAGAGGGATTCACCGAATAGGGTTCCTCGGGAACTCCACGGCGGCCCTCGAGGCCAACCTCGTGGGGCCATTCCGTGAGGGCTTGCGGGAGCTGGGCTACGTCGAGGGGCACAATCTCGTCATCGAGTATCGATGGGCGGAAGGAAGGTACGAACGCTTCCCTGCCCTCATCGCGGAGCTGCTCAGCTCGAAGGTCGAGATGATTGTGACCGCGGGGACCCCCGCCTCTCTCGCTGTCAAGAAGGCGACGACATCGGTGCCTCTCGTCATGGTGGCTGTCGGCGACCCCGTCGCGACGGGTCTCGTCGTGAGCCTCGCGCGGCCCGGTGGGAACATCACCGGTTTGACCTCCGTGGCAGAGGAGCTCGAGGGCAAGCGGTTGGAGCTGCTCAGGGAGGTAGTACCGAAGATCTCGCACGTTGCGGTCATGTGCAATTCGCAGAATGCGGCTTGTGTGACGGCGAAGAAAGCCGTGCGGGCCGCGGGTGCGGTACTGCAGATCAAAGTACTGTGGCTGGACGTGCGTGCCGCGGACCAGTTCGAGGACGCATTCGCCGCCATCGCGAGGGAGCGGCCAGAGGCTCTCCTGGTGTTGGGGGATCGGCTGTTCCTCCACAACCGAGTGCATCTCATGGAGTTCGCGGCCCGGAACCGGTTGCCCGGGGTGCACGCGTACCGCGAGCTGGTCGAGGCGGGCGGGCTCATGTCCTTTGGCCCAAGCTATGCGGGCATGCACAGACGCGCCGCCTACTATGTGGACAGGATCCTGAAGGGTGCCAAGCCCGGCGACCTGCCGGTGGAGCGACCAACGACGTTCGACATGGTCGTCAACCTGAAGGCGGCCAAGGCGCTAGGGCTCACGATCCCGCGCTCCGTGCTTGCGCGGGCGGACCAAATCATTGAGTGATGCCGCACATCACGGGACTTCTCATGAAGCCGCGACCGGTAGCTGCGTCCTGCACGTTCCGCATCAAACGGGACCCCACTACGACGGATCGCGTCGGGTAGCTCAACCACAGTCGACACCCGACCGGGACGTCCCCGGCCGGGCGGTCACTCGCTCAGGAGCTTGTCCGCCCACTCGGTGAGGGCCACCAGCGTCGGTGGCACCGCGAACGTCGCGTTCTTGCCGTCCAGATCCGCGTCCAGGACCCCCCGGGCCCGTGAGCACGCGGTTCAGACGTGAATGGGGACCTTGAAGGCGCGCGTCTTGACCAGGATCTCGGCCAGCGGCGGCCATCCGACGGGCACGACGGCGTTCGCCACCGGCGTGCGTAGCAGCGAGACCGCCTCGCCGAGCAGGAAGATCTGGACCTCGTGCCCGGCTTCGGCGAACGCGTTGGCGTGCAGGAAGGGGAACGCGGCCTTCGTCGGATCGTCGGATCCCCAGGCGCTCTTTATCAGGACCTTCATGTCGGTCTCCCGTCAGAAGATTGGGCGCTCGACGTACCGCCCGAAGACCTCGCGGAGGCGCGCGACGATCTCCCCGAGGGTGGCCCGCGCCTTCACCAGCTCGATCGTCGTCGGCATGAGGTTGACGGACGGGTCGCGGGCCTCGGCGGCCAAGCGGTCGAGCAGGATCGCGACGCGCGGCCCGTCACGGCGCGAGCGGACGCCCCGCACCCCGGCAACCTGGCGCGCCTCGACCGCCGCGTCGACCCGGTGGATCGGGATCGGGGGCGGCTCGTGCGGCTCGACGTGGGTGTTGACGCCGATGACCGGCTGCTCGCCCGAGGCCTTTCGCCGGGCGATCTCGTAGGCGTTGTCGGCGATCTCGCGCTGGAAGTACCCTTCCTCGATCGCGCGGATCGTCCCGCCCATCTCGTCGACCTTGCCGAGAATGGCGAGGACCTCGGCCTCGATCCGGCCGGTCAAAGCCTCCACGTAGTAGGAGCCACCGAGCGGGTCGATCACCTCGGGCACCCCGGTCTCCTCGGCGATGACCTGTTGGGTCCGGAGGGCGAGCTTCATCGCCTCCTCCGACGGGATCGCGTAGGCCTCGTCGAGTCCGTTGGTGTGGAGCGACTGCGCCCCGCCCAGCACCGCCGAGAGCGCCTGGAACGCCGTCCGGACGACGTTGACCATCGGCTGCGCCTTGGTGAGCGTCGCCGCCGCCGTCTGGCAGTGGAAGCGGAGACGCATGGACTCCGGCCGCCGGGCACCGAACCGGTCGCGCATGATCCGGGCCCAGATCCGCCGGGCGGCCCGGAACTTCGCCGTCTCCTCGAAGAAGTCGGCCTGGGCAATGAAGTAGAAGGCGAGGCGGGACGCGAAGGCGTCGACCGGCACGCCCGCCCGCGTCACCTCCTCCACGTAGGCGATCCCGTTCGCCATCGTGAAGGCCACTTCCTGGACGGCGTTCGCCCCCGCCTCGGAGATGTGGTAACCGCTGATGTTGACCGGGTTGTAGCGGGGCAGGTGCTCGGCGGCGAACACGATCATGTCGCGCATGAGCCGCATCGACGGCCGGATGGGAAAGATCCACTCCTTTTGGGCGATGAACTCCTTCAGGATGTCGGCCTGGACCGTGCCGGACAGGCGACCGAGGTCGAGGCCCCGCGCCTCGGCGAGCGCCACGTACATGGCGAGCAGGATCCACGCGGTCGGGTTGATGGTCATCGAGACGGAGATCCGCTCGAGGTCGATTCCATCGAAGAGGGCCGCGACGTCGTCGAGCGTGTCGACGGCGACCCCCTCGCGACCGACCTCGCCGAGCGAGCGGGCGTCGTCCGAGTCGTATCCCATGAGGGTCGGCATGTCGAAGTCGACGGAGAGCCCCGTCTGCCCCTGGGCGATCAGGTAGCGGAAGCGCGCGTTGGTGTCCGCTCCGGTCCCGTAGCCGGCGATCTGGCGCATGGTCCAGAGGCGGCCGCGGTACATGGTGGGATAGGGGCCCCGCGTGAAGGGGTACTGCCCGGGGAGACCGATCTCCTCGTACGGGGTGGCGGCGACGTCCTCGGGCGTGTAGACTCGCTGCCGCGGCAGCCCCGAGGCGGTGCGGTACTCGGCCCGCGATTCGGGCTGGCGCTCGACGAACTGGCGCAGCTCGGTCGCCTCCCACTGCTCCCGGCTCTGGCGAATCCGCTCGATCGCCTCTCGGTCGTACATCGGTGGGCTCCTCTCGCGATCAGGCGAAGAGCGCGCCCTGTCGCGGACGGACCGGGCGGTCCGGCGCGTCAGCCCCGCGCCGCTCCAGCTCGAGCAGTGCGGTCTTGGCGGGGAGCCCGCCTCCATACCCGACCAGGCGTCCGTCGCTTCCGATGACCCGGTGGCACGGGATCACGATCGACAGCGGGTTCTGGCCGTTCGCGGCGCCGACGGCCCGGACGGCCGAGGGGCGGCCTATCCGCCGGGCGACCTCACCGTACGACACGGTCTCACCGTAGGGGATCTCCCGGAGCGCTTGCCAGACCTGCCGCTGGAAGGGCGTGCCTTCGGGGGCGAGGGGCAGATCGAAGCGGCGGAGGGCGCCGGCGAAGTACGCGTCCAGCTGACGGACGGCTTCCGCGAACGGCGCGTCGGATTCGATCCAGTCCGGGTCGGGCTCGAGGCGATCGCGACCGGACGGGAGCCAGATGGCGGTGAGGGCGTCGGCCGTTCCGACGAGCAAGAGCAGCCCCAGCGGACTCGGCACCCGCGTGTAGTACGTGGCCTCGCTCATGGTGGCTCCTCCGCGAAGATTTCGGCCGGCGCCGGTCCGGTCGACGGACCGCGGGCCTCTTCCACTATGAACCCTCGAGGCCGGCGATGTGAAACGCCCGGGCCCGCGCCCACCACCGTGACGGCGTCTCACCGCGCTCGCCGCCTCTCGTCGGACAGCGTCTCGCGGTAGAGGTCCCGGTCGTCGACCACGCGGCGCGCCTTGAATTCCGTGCGGGGCAAGGTGCCCTCGGGGACCAGGTCGACCACGGGGTGGATGCCGATCCGCGCGCGCAGCCGCTCCCGCATCGTGGCGCGCAGGGCGTCCCGCCGATCGCCCGGCTCGTACTCCGTCGTGTACTCGGCGCGCACCAGGAGCTCGTCCATCGTCTCCCGGCGGGAGACGATGATGCGGAACTCGCCGCCGAAACCGGGGACGGCGCGAAGCGCATCCTCGATGGCGCTCGGGTAGACGTTCTCCCCCCGCACGACGAGCATGTCGTCGAAGCGGCCGTAGATCCCCGCCGGCAGGCGAGGATAGGTCCGGCCGCACGGGCAGGGCTCGTCGGTCCAGCGCGCGCGGTCGCCCGACACCAGCCGGATCATGGGCTGAGACGTGCGCTCGAGGTGCGTGTAGACGGGCGTGCCCTCGCTGCCGTAGGGGAGCGATCGATGCGTCGCCGGGTCGCACACCTGGGCGTACACGAGGTCTTGCCAGAGGTGCATGCCCGTCCGATGGCGGCACTCCCCATTGGTCATCCAGGGACTCATTTCCGCCATGCTCCCCATGTCGATGCAGATGCCGCCGAAGGTCCCCTCGATGAGGCGCTTCGTGGCAGGGATGCCGGCGCCGGGCTCGCCCGAGAAGAAGAGCGTGCGAAGCCCCAGGCTCCGGGGATCGACCCCTTCTCGCCGCGCGGTCTCGGCGAAGTGGAGCGCGTAGGAAGGTGTCCCGTAGAAGGCCGACGGCCGGATCTCGCGCGCCCACTGGACGGCCGCCAGCGTCTGGCCCTGGACCCCCGCCCCGAATGGGAACATGGTCGCGCCCAGGCGCTCACCCCCGGCGAGGGCCCCCCACGAGCCCATGTAGAGGCTGAAGAAGGAGCAGATCAGCACGCGGTCGTTCGGGCGGAGCCCCATGGCCCACAGGATCCGGGCGTGCGCCTCCCCGATCCGCCGCCAGTCGTCGACGCCGACCCCGAACACCGTCGGCCGGCCCGTCGTGCCGCTGGTGCCGTGAATGCGGGCGACCGCCTCCGGGGCGATGCAGAGGTAGTCGCCGAAGGGCGGCTGCGCCGCCTGCGCCTGGCGAAGCTCTTCCTTGGTCACGACGGGAAACCGATCCAGGTCGGCGAGGCCCCCGAGCGCGTCGGGGGACACGCCGGCAGCTTCCCACTTCCGCCGGTAGAAGGCGCTGCGCTCCCACGCGTACCGGAGCTGTTCGCGGAGCTTCGCGAGGATGAGGGCGTCCCGCACCTCGGGGGCGGCGCACTCCACTTCGGGGAGCCAGTGCTCGGCATCGGGCGGCGGACGGTAGCCCGGGTCGTACCGCGGTGGCCAGATCGCGAGATCCACGCCGCGGTCGCGCCGGATCGCGTGGAGGTCCAGGCGGCTCATGAGCGCGCGACGGGGAGGAGGAAAGTGCCCCGTGCCCGGGCTCACCGCGCCCGGGAGGTTTCCACCAGCTCGCGGACCCTGGCGACCAGGGCCGCGGGCGGCGTTTCCTGGAGAAAGACCTCGGCCACGCCGGAGTCGCGGAGCGCGGGGACGTCCTCGTCCGGGATGACACCGCCGGCGACGACCAGCACGTCCGACGCGTCGGCGGCCCGGAGCAGCTCGAGGATCCGGGGCAGGAGCGTCATGTGAGCGCCCGAGAGGATGCTGACACCGAGCACGTCCACGTCCTCCTGGACCGCGGCGGCGACGACTTCCTCCGGCGTCCGATGAAGGCCGGTGTAGATGACGTCCATGCCGCCATCACGGAGGGCCCGGGCGACGACTTTGGCGCCCCGGTCGTGGCCGTCGAGACCGACCTTGGCGATCAGGATCCGGATCGACGTCACGCTGGCCGATTCCTCCGGCTCGAGGGGGATTCAAGCGGCTTCCAGGATAGGCCGAAGGCAAAGACGCGTCCAGGCTGACGAGTCACGCCGGCGTCTCGCCGCGCATCGCCGTTTGGGCGGCGGTCGGGCTCAGCGCGCCGCCCGAGCCCGGGCGAGTCGCCCGAGCATCCAGACGTGGGTCACGATGATGATCGGGACGACGAACGTCAGGAGGAGGGAGAGCGGGAGCTGGAGCAGCGCCCGCATCGACTCGGGGTCACCGAAGGCGAGGCGGGCCGCGGTCAGCACCACCGCCAGGATGTCGAGCAGGCCGACGACGTTCCAGACGAGGTACGCCCGACGGCCGCCCGGTCGGTCGGGCCGGACGAGCATGACCAGGAGCAGGCCCGTGGCGGCCACGACGTTGTCTCCCCAGCCCCCCGGCACGGCGAAGGCCCAGGGCAGCTCACCCCGGGCATGGAGGACGAGGAAGTAGAAGCCCACGAAACGCGTGAGGTGGAAGAGCACCAGCGCGCGCAGGTCCACGGTCCAAACGAAGCGCCGGAGCGTCGGCCAGGCCAGGGGAGCCACGAGCAAGGCGAGGGTCACCCCGACGAGGACCAGTTGCGGCGCCGGCGGTCGGAGGGTCGTCAGCCGGCCGGATGCCCCGATCAGCCAGGCCGCCCCGAGCCACGCGCCGGCGGCGCTCAGAACGGCGCGCGTGCCGCGTGGCCCCCACGGTGCGATCGATCCGACTCGGTCGCCGTCGCGGGGTCCCACATCCGTCGTATACCACGCGCGGTCGGCCACCGACCACGGACTCGTCCGATCGCCCATGCCCTTGCGGTGGAACCGCCGGTTCCCTATCGTAGCCCCTGTGTCGAGCCCGGGCTTCCTGCGGGGCGTGACGGTTCTCGACTTCACGCGCGTGCTCGCCGGTCCGTATTGCACGAGGCTCCTCGCCGACCTCGGCGCCCGCGTGATCAAGGTCGAGCGGCCGCGGGGTGACGACACGCGGGCGGGACCCCGCCAGCTGGATCCGGATCGGACGGACCAAAGCACCTATTTCGTCCGCGTCAATGCCGGCAAGCAGTCCGTCGCGCTCGACCTCGAGCATCCCGCCGGCCGCGCCGTTGCGTTGGACCTCGTCCGGGTGGCCGACGTTCTCGTCGAGAACTTCCGGCCCGGCGTCATGACCCGGCTCGGGCTCGACTACGAGGCGGCCGCCGTCGTCCGGCCGGATCTCGTCTACTGCTCCATCTCGGGCTACGGGCAGACCGGCCCGTGGCGCGACCGTCCGGCGTTCGCTCACGTTGTGCACGCGACCTCGGGCCTGATGCATCTCGAGCGGGGCGCGGACGAGCCCCCCCGGGTCCTGTATCTCCAGGCCGCCGACGTGCTCGCCGGCGTCCACGCGTTCGGAGCCATCGCGGCGGCACTGCTCCGCCGTGCCCACAGCGGTCGGGGCGCGCACCTCGACGTGTCGATGCTGGAGGCGCTGATCGGTGCGGAGGACATCAGCTTCGGCAGCGCCCTCAACGACGGACCGTCGTATCCGGGTCCCCGCAGCGGGATGATGGTCGAGCAGGTCGGCGACGGATGGGTGGCGTGTCAGGTCGTCGGCGTGCTCGACCTCTGGCCGCGGCTTCTCGAGCTCCTCGAGCGCCCCGAGCTCGAGGCCGATCCCCGCTTCGCGACGCCGGTCGGTCGTCGGGAGCACTGGGCCGAGCTCCGTGCCATCATCTCGACGTGGCTCGGGCGCTTCAGCTCGGTCACGGAGGCCCTGGCCGCCCTCGGCGCGGCCCGGATTCCGTGCGCGCCCGTGCTCTGGCCGGACGAGGTGGTTGCGGCGCCCCACCTCGAGGCGCGCCGGGCGTTCCCCTCGGTGCCCCACCCGACGCACGGCGCCATACGGGTGACCGCGTCGCCGCTGCACGTGGACGGCGAGCCGGTCGCGCCCGCCGGGCCCGCGCCGTATCGGCCGGGGGAGAACACGCGGGACGTGCTCGCCGACGTGCTGGGCTATCGTCCCGACTGGATCGCGGAGCTCGCGCGCCAGGGCGCGGTGGCGGGCCCTAGCCTGTCCACGCCCGGCTCGCCGGGTGACCCCCTGGCCGGCACCCCGCGCGGCGAGTAGAATCGGCCCGGCGCGGGCACAGACCGCGCGACGTTTCACGCGACCATGAGCCCGAAGGGGGGCGACCGATGGCAAGCCTGACGGGGCGGATGCTCGGCGCGGCCAAGCTGGACGCCGCGACGTACGAGGAGGTCGAGAACGACCCTGGGGCAACCCCTCAGGCCATGCTGGTCGTCGTGATCGCGAACCTGGCGGCGGGCGTCGCGGTGGTGCGGGAGCTGGGGATCGTCGGCCTGCTGGTGGCCTCCCTGATCTCGCTCATCGGGTGGTACGCGTGGGCGTTCGTCACCTACTTCGTCGGCACCCGGTTTCTCCCCGGCGCCAAGACCCAGGCGGACGTCGGGCAGCTCCTCCGGACCATCGGCTTCTCGGCCGCGCCGGGTCTGATCCGCGTGCTCGGCGTCATCCCGGTCTTGGACAAACCGATCACGTGGATCGCTTCCGTGTGGATGCTGGTGGCCATGGTCGTGGCCGTCCGCCAGGCGCTCGACTACGAGTCGACCGGCCGCGCGGTCGCCGTCTGCGTGATCGGGATCGTCGTCAATTTCGTGGTGCTCTACGTGCTGGCGAAGCTCCTGGGCGCCGACGTCGGGATGTTCGGACCCTGACGACCGCCCGCGCCCGGGGGTCGACGCTCTCACGAGAAGGAGAAGGACCGTGTCGGTTCATGGGAACCTGATAGCCGGAGAGTGGGTCACGGGCCCCGACGTCAACCGCGACGTCAACCCGTCCAACGTGCAGGAGGTCGTCGGCGAGTACGCGCGGGCGGACGCGGCCCAGGCGCAGGCGGCCATCGCCGCCGCCCGGGCGGCGTTCCCCGCCTGGGCGCGGGGCAACCGGCAGGAGCGCGCCGACCTTCTCGACCGCGCGGGAGACGAGATACTCCGCCGGGCCGAGGAACTCGGCACGCTGCTCTCGCGGGAAGAGGGCAAGACGCTCCCGGAGGGCATCGGGGAGGCCAAGCGCGCGGGCTACATCTTCAAGTTCTTTGCAGGCGAGGTCGTGCGGCAGGACGGTGAACTCATGGACTCCGTGCGCCCCGGGGTGTCGGTGGAGATCACCCGCGAGCCGATCGGCGTCGTCGGCATCATCACGCCCTGGAACTTCCCGCTCGCGATCCCGGCGTGGAAAATTGCACCGGCCTTGGCGCACGGCAACTGCGTCGTCTTCAAGCCCGCGGACCTGGTACCAGGCTGCGCGTGGGCGCTGGCCGACATCCTCGGGCGGGCGGGCGTGCCGTCCGGGGTCTTCAATCTCGTGATGGGGCGCGGGTCGGCGGTGGGGGAGGCCCTGATCGGCTCGACCGACGTCGACGGGATCAGCTTCACGGGCTCGATCGAGACGGGACGGGCCATCGCGAAGAAAGTGGTCGCCCGCATGGGGAAGATCCAGCTCGAGATGGGAGGGAAGAACCCGTTGGTCGTCCTCGACGACGCCGACCTGGCCGTGGCCGTGAACTGTGCCGTCCAGGGCGCCTACTACTCGACCGGCCAGCGCTGCACGGCATCGAGCCGGCTGATCGTCACCGAGGGCATCCACGACCGCTTCGTACGGATGATGGTGGAGCGGCTGGAGAAGCTGGTCGTCGACGACGCGCTCCGCAAGGGAACCGACATCGGCCCCGTGGTGGACCAGGGTCAGTTGGAACAGGACCTCGCCTACCTCGAGCTCGGGCGCCGAGAGGGGGCGCGGCTCGCGTGGGGGGGCGACCGGCTCCGGCGCGATCGCGAGGGCTACTACCTGGCGCCTGCACTCTTCACCGACACCACGAACGCCATGCGAATCAACCGAGAAGAGATCTTCGGGCCCGTCGCGACTGTCATCCGCGCGCGGGACTACGACGAGGCCCTCGTCCTGGCCAACGACACGCCGTTCGGGCTCTCGTCGGGTATCGTAACCACCTCGCTTCGGCACGCGAGCCACTTCAAACGGAACTCCCAGGCGGGGATGGTCATGGTGAACCTGCCGACCGCCGGCGTCGACTACCACGTGCCGTTCGGGGGGCGAAAGGCCTCGAGCTACGGCCCCCGCGAGCAGGGGGCGTACGCACGGGAGTTCTACACGACGGTTAAGACGAGCTACACGGCTCCCTAGCGGGGGGCCATCCGGATGGCGCCGTCCAGGCGGATGGTCTCGCCGTTCAGCATGGGGTTCTCCACGATGTGGCACACCAGCGCGGCGTACTCCGCCGGGCGGCCGAGCCGGCTCGGGAAGGGGACCTGCCGGGCGAGGGACTGACGGGCGGGCTCGGGGAGCATCCCCATGAGCGGGGTGTCGAACAGGCCGGGAGCAATCGTGCAGACGCGGATGCCCACCTCGGCCAGATCCCGCGCGATCGGGAGCGTCATCCCGACGATCCCGCCCTTCGAGGCCGAGTAGGCCGCCTGGCCGATCTGACCGTCGAAGGCCGCCACCGACGCCGTGTTGACGATCACGCCCCGCTCGCCGTCCTCGCCCGGTGCGTTCTGCGCCATCCGCGCCGCCACGAGCCGGATGCAGTTGAAGGTGCCGATAAGGTTCACCTGGATGACGAAAGTGAAGGACCCGAGGTCGTGCGGGCCGCGCTTGCCGTGCGTCTTCTCGGCGATGGCAACCCCCGCGCAGTTGACGAGTCCGTGGATCGGCCCGAAGCGCCCGGCCGCCACATCGACCGCGGCGCCCACGTTGTCGGCGTTCGTCACGTCACAGGGCGTGAACAGGGCGTGCGGGCCCAGTTCGGCGGCCACCTGGACGCCAGCCGACCGCTCGAGATCCAGGATGGCCACGCGTCCGCCGTGGCTCAGGAGCCGCTCGACGGTGGCCCGACCGAGTCCGGATGCGCCACCCGTCACCAGGAACGTTGAGCCGTCGATCTTCATGCGATGGGTCCTCGGCAGGGCTCGACCAGCCCGATCGTGTTGGATGTCGAAACGCCGCGAGGACGCTAGCATGCCCCTCGCGCGGGGGTCAAGGCGCGGCGGCCCGCGAGAGGGCCGGGTGCCCGCGTTATCCAACCCGCTCCCGACCATGCCCCCGCTCCCGGCGCTTCCGGACTGACCGGACCCTCGCCATGTCCTGGCAGGCCTACCACACCGTGTGGGCACTCCTGATCTTCGGCTGGATCTGCAACTACGTCGTCCGCATGGCTTTCTCTCCCTTACTTGAGCCCGTCATGGCGGAGTTCGGCCTGAATCACGCCGAGGGGGGCTTTCTCTTCTCCGTGTTCTTCTACGGATACGTGGCGATGCAAGTGCCGGCGGGATTCCTCGGCGACCGCTTCGGGCGGAAGCGCGTGCTGGTCTTTGGCATCGTCCTGGTCGCGGGAGCCGCCCTGGTCACGGGTCTGTCCCGCACGCTGGCCGTCCTGGGCCTCGCGCGTCTCGTGACCGGTCTCGCCCAGGGCCTGTACTTTGCCAACGACCGGCCCATCATCGCGGCCGCGACCCCGCCCGACCGGCTCGCGGTCGGGCAGGGCGTGTCGTTCTCGGGACTGGGCATCGGTACGGCGCTCGGGGTCCTGGTGGGCGGGGCGCTCGGGGAGCTCATGTCCTGGCGACACGCCTTCCTCGTCCTGGCGGTCCTGCCGCTCCTGTCCGCGACTCTGATCGGTCGCTTGGTGCCCGACCCCGGCGGCGCGTCCCCGGCTCGCGCGTCCAGCGAGGAGATCGCCAACGTGTTCCGGCTGCGGGACCTCTGGCTCCTCGCGACCGCCGGCATCGCCCCGATCTGGACGCAGTGGCTCGTCGGGGCCTGGGGACCGGCCTTGTTCGCCGAGGTCGGGGTGCAGGAGCTGGGACGCTCCGCCGTCTACGCGAGCGTGCTCGGCATCGCCGCGCCGCCCGGTCTCCTGGCCGTGGGCACTCTCTCCGACCGCCTGCTGCGGCGCGGGATCCCCCGCCGCACAGTCGTCGCCGGCATGATTGCCGCGACCGCGATGCTGATCGCAGCCGTCGGCGTGGTCGTGCAGGCGCGCGGCCCCGTCTGGGTCCTCGCTCTCGTCGTCTTCGCGTGCAGCTTCTGTTTCTGGGGGACGTGGGCGCCCGCCTACGCGCTCACCGCGGAGCTCGCCCCGCGCCGGGCGATGGGGATCGCCTTCGGTGTGCTGAATGGCGTCGCGTTCATCGGCGCCCTGGTCGCGCCGTATGTGACGGGCTGGATCAAGGACTGGTCCGGTTCCTTCGCCGGGGGCTGCTACCTATCGGCCGTCGTGTGCGTCGTGGCCGTCCCGGTGGCGCTCGCCGTGGGTTCGCCGCGCCCGACGGGGTGGCACTGACGCGGCGTTCGCGACGCTCCCCGAGCCGGATCCGACGGACCGGGGACGACCGCACCCCCACTGTATATACTGACGTCGTGAGCCGACCGAGCCGCCTCGTGAGCATCCTCGTCGCGCCCCTCGTCGGCCTCGCGTGCGTGTCGGCCGGTGCACAGGAGGTTGTCGAGGCGACCCTCGACAATGGCCTGCGGGTGCTGCTCCAGGAGGACCACCGGAGCCCGGTCGCTAGCCTCCAGGTCTGGTACCGGGTCGGTTCACGCGACGAGCGGGTCGGGCTCACCGGTCTCTCGCACTACCTCGAGCACATGATGTTCAAGGGGACCCCGACGTACGGGGTTCGGGTCTACTCCAAGCTGATCGAGACGGTCGGCGGTCAGGACAACGCCTTCACGAGCCGCGACGCCACCGTGTACCACGTGACGGTGGCCGCGAACCAGCTCGACCTCGTGCTCGCGCTCGAGGCCGACCGGATGCGGCACCTGCTCCTCGACTCCCGGGAGGTCGACTCCGAGCGGAAGGTCGTGATGGAGGAGCGCCGGACCCGCACCGAGGACGACCCGGTCGGGGCCCTCGCCGAGCTCTTCAACGCCGTCGCGTTCACGGCCCATCCGTACCGCCTGCCGACGGTCGGGTTCGCGCAGGATATCGAGCGCCTGGCGGCGGGCGACCTCCGGAGCTGGTACGACACCTACTACCGGCCGAACAATGCCATCCTCGTCGCGGTCGGCGATTTCCGGACGGCGGAGCTTCTCGAGAAGATCCGCGCGCGCTTCGGTGCAATCCCGCGCGGCCCCGATCCGCCGCGGGTTGCGGTGACCGAGCCTGAGCAGCGCGGCGAGCGGCGGGTCTGGCTGCGGAAGGAGGCTCAGCTGCCAGTCGTGTTCGCGGGCTATTCGGCGCCCAACCACCGCTCGGAGGACGCCTACGCGCTGGAGGTCCTGTCGGCGGTGCTTTCGGGCGGGCGGACGTCCCGCCTCTACCGACGCCTGGTGTACGAGGACCGGCTCGCGCTGGAGGCGGGTGGGGACTACGCGCGCCTCAGCCTCGACCCGGACACGTTCACCTTCTACGTGACGGTCCTGCCCGGGCGCACCGTGGAGGAGGCCGAGCGCGCCCTGCTGGCGGAGGTGGAGCGGCTGCGGACGGACCTCGTCTCGGTGGAGGAGCTTCAGCGCGCCCAGAACCAGCTGGAGGCGGCCTATCTCTTCGCTCAGGACTCCGTCGTCAGCCGGTCGGGGTCGCTCGGCCGACACGAGCTTCTAGGGGGCTGGCGCCTCCGCGACGCGTACCTGGCGGGCATCCGAGCAATCACGCGGGACGACGTGCGACGGGTGGCCGAGCGCTACCTCGTCGCGGATCGGCGCACGACGGCGATCCTGGTGCCGGTTCCGGCGGCCGCCGCCCGACCGTAGCGAGGCGACGATGACCTCCTTCGGGCGGGCCCTCAGGGGCGTGATCCTCGTCGTGGTGGCCCTGGTCGGGCTGGCGGTCGCCGGGCTCTGGGCGCTCTCGAGGCGCGAACCGCACGCTACCGGTCTCACGGTGGCGGGGACGATCGAGGCTCGGGACGTGGATCTCGCGCCCAAGACGACCGCTCGCATCGTCGCGATCCGCGTCGAGGAGGGCAGCCGCGTCCGCCGAGGTGACCTTGTGATCCAGCTGGACGACGCCGAGCTAGTTGCGGAGGTAGCGCGACTCGAGGCAGGCGTGCACGTGGCGCAGGCGCAGTTGCGCGACCTGGTGGCCGGCGCGCGGAAGGAAGAGATCGCCGAGGCTCGGGCGCAAGTCGGTCGCGCCGAGGCAACCCTGGCCGACCTCCTGGCCGGCGCGCGGAAGGAGGAGGTCCAGGCGGCGCGCCAGGTGGTGGCCCAGGCCGAGGCGCGCCAGCGGGACCTCGAGGCCGGGGCGCGAGCCCAGGAGGTCGAGCAGGCCCGGAGCGCGGTCGCCTCGGCGGAAGCGACGCGGGTGTGGACGGAGCGGGAGTACGAGCGGCTCAAGGCCCTCTACGACAAGGACCTAGTGGCGGCCGCCGACAAGGACCGTGCCTGGCAGGCGTTCGAGGTCGCGCGCCTGCAGGAGCGCACGGCGCGAGAGCAGCTCGCGCTCGTGCTCGCGGGGCCGCGGAGCCAGCAGGTCGAGGCCGCCCGCGCCGAGGTTCGCCAGGCGCGCGAGCGACTGAACCTCCTCGAGGCGGGGCCGCGCCCCGATCAGGTCGAGGCCGCTCGCGCCGAGGTCCGCGCGGCGCGCGAGCGGCTCGCGCTGATGGAGGCCGGGCCCCGGCCCGGTCAGGTCGACACGGCCCGGGCCCAGCTCGCCCAGGCCGAGGCGACGCTGGCCCAGGCGCGCGCCCGGCTGGCGGACACACGGATCGAGGCGCCGATGGACGGCGTGGTCCTGCGGAAGAACCTGGAACCCGGAGCCATCGCGTCGCCGGGCGGGGCCATCGTCACCCTGGTGGATCCGACCGACCTCTGGCTCCGGGCGTACATTGCGGAAACCGACCTCGGCCGTGTCCACGTCGGCCAGACGGCGCGCGTCACCGTGGACGCCTTCCCGGGGCAGCCGTTCCAGGGTCGCGTCAGCGAGATCGCCTCCTCGGCGGAGTTCACGCCGCGGAACGTGCAGACCCAGAAGGAGCGGGTCAACCTGGTGTTCCGGCTGAAGATCGCGATCGCCAATTCCGACGGGCGGCTCAAGCCGGGTATGCCCGCGGACGCGGTGATCCTGACGGACTAAGGGGAGGACCGACGGGTGGTGAGGGACGGGACGACGACGGGCCCACTGGGTGACCTCGATCCGGAGGAGTTCCGGCGGCACGCCCACGAGGCGGTGGACTGGATCGCGGGCTTCCTCGCGGCGCCGGGGCGGTACCCGGTGCTGGCCCGGGTGAAGCCCGGGGAGGTGCGCGACGCCCTGCCGGCGACGGCTCCCGACGATCCGGAGCCGCTCGACCGGATCCTAGCGGACTTCGAGCGGGTGATCCTTCCCGGCGTGACCCACTGGAACCACCCGGGCTTCTTCGCGTACTTCGCGATCAGCGGCTCCGCCCCGGGCATCCTCGGCGAGCTCCTGTGCGCCGCGCTGAACGTCAACGCGATGCTGTGGCGGACCTCCCCCGCGGCCACCGAGCTGGAAGAAGTCGTCCTCGACTGGCTGCGGCAGCTCCTCGGGCTCCCCGCCGGGTTCCGCGGCGTCATCTATGACACCGCGTCGATCTCGACGCTCTGCGCGCTCGCCGCCGCGCGCGAGGCCGCCGGGCTCGACGTGCGCGAGCAGGGGATGGCCGGGCGCGCCGACCTCCCGCGGCTGCGCGTCTACACGTCGGAGCAGGCGCATTCCTCGGTCGAGAAGGGCGCCATCGTCCTCGGCCTGGGCCGGGGGGGAGTGCGCAAGATTCCGACGGACGCCGAGTTCCGCATGGACCCTTCGGCGCTCTCGCGCGCGGTCGCCGAGGACCGGGCTGCGGGCTGGCGACCCATCGCGGTGTGCGCGACCATCGGGACGACCGGGACGACCAGCGTCGACCCGGTCCCGGCGGTGGCCGACGTCGCCGCGCGTGAGGGGCTCTGGCTCCACGTCGACGCCGCCTACGGCGGGGTCGCGGCCATCCTGCCCGAGCGGCGCGAGGTGCTGGCGGGGTGCGAGCGCGCCGACTCGATCGTCGTGAACCCGCACAAGTGGCTCTTCACGCCCATCGACTGCTCCGCCCTCTTCTGCCGCCGGCCGGACGTGCTGAAGCGCGCCTTCACCCTCGTGCCCTCGTTCCTCCAGACGCCGGAGGGGAGCGCGGTCGAGAACTACATGGACTGGGGGCCGCAGCTCGGGCGCCGCTTCCGCGCCTTGAAGCTCTGGATGGTGCTCCGGGCGTTCGGCCGGTCCGGCATCGAGGCGCGCCTGCGCGAGCACATGCGTCTCGGGCGGCTGTTCGCCGAGTGGGTCGACGGCGATCCGGACTGGGAGCGCATCGCCCCCGTTCCGTTCAGCACGGTCGTTTTCCGGCTCCGGCCCCGGGGCTGGGCGGCCGACGATTCCCGGCTCAACGGGCTGAACGAGCGGCTGCTCGAGGGTGTGAACGCCTCGGGCGACGTCTTCCTTTCCCACGTGGTCCTGGGCGGACGCTACGCGCTTCGGCTGGCCATCGGCAACATCCGGACCGAGGAGCGCCACGTGGTGCGGGCGTGGGAGATCCTCCGGGCCCAGGCGCTCCGCCTCGGCGCCCTTCCGACCCACGTCGCCGGCGCGTAGCCGCCGGGTTCCATCGAGAATCGGCGTCGCTCGATATGGTGATGCCGGCGGAGCCCGCGGTCTTGACCGAGGGGCTCACCAAGCGCTTCGGCGCCTTCACGGCGGTCGACCACGTCGACCTCCGCGTCGAGGCGGGCGAGCTCTACGGGTTCCTCGGCCCGAACGGCGCCGGGAAGTCCACGACCCTCCGGATGCTCTGCGGCATCCTCGAGCCCAGCGAGGGGAGCGGGCGAGTCCTCGGCATCGACCTCCGCGAGGAACCCGAGCGGATCAAGGCGGCCATCGGCTACATGTCGCAGCGCTTCTCGCTCTACGACGATCTGTCGGCCGCCGAGAACCTCGTCTTCTACGCGATGGTTTACGGCGTGCCCGGACGGGCCCGCCGGGAGCGCATCGACCGGATGGTCCAGCTCGCCGACCTGGTCGGTCGCGAGGACACCCTGGCGGGTCAGCTGTCGGGCGGCTACCGCCAGCGCCTCGCGCTGGCCTGCGCGCTCGTGCACGCGCCGCGGCTGATGTTCCTCGACGAGCCGACCGCCGGCGTCGACCCGGTCTCCCGCCGCACGTTCTGGGAGCTCATCCGCCGCCTCGCCGACGGCGGCGTCACGGTGGTGGTGACGACCCACTACATGGACGAGGCCGAGCACTGCGACCGCCTGGGGTTCATCTACCAGGGACGGCTGATCGCCCAGGACACGCCCGCCGCGATCAAGACCGAGGCGTTCGGCCGACCCGTGTTCCAGGTGGAAGCGTCGGGGCCCCAGAGGGCGATCGACGTGCTGGGCGACTGGGCAGCGGTCGAGGAGGCGGTCCGCTACGGGCTCCTGGTGCGCGTTGTGGCCGCGGAGCGCGGGCTGACCGAGGCGGCCGTGGTCGACCACCTGCGGGCGGCCGGGTTGGAGGCGACCGTCCGCGCGGTCACCCCGACGGTCGAGGATGTCTTCATCTCGTTCGTGGACAAGGAGCGCAAGGCGCGGCTGCGACGGCAGCTCGGCGCCTTCTGACCGTCTATGCGCCTCCTCGGCATGATGTGGAAGGAGCTGGTGCAGCTCCGGCGCGATCCCATGTCGCTCACCCTCGCGCTCATCATCCCCGTCGCGCTCCTGTTCATCTTCGGCTACGCGATCAACACCGACGTGCGGAACCTGCCGACCGTCGTCCTCGACGAGGCCCGCGACGTCGAGTCGCAGAAGCTCCTCGAAGCGTTTGCGAACACGCGCTATTTCGCACTCCGGTTCCAGGCGCGGTCGCTCGACGAGGTGGCCCGGCTCATCGACCGGGGCGACGCCAAGGTGGGGATCGTGATCCCGCCCGACTTCTCCGAGCGGCTCCGCGGCCGCGCCGCGACGTCGATCCAAGTGATCGTGGACGCCTCGGACCCCCAGGTCGCGGTCTCCGCCGTCAACGCCGCGACCGCGCTGGGCCTCGATCGCTCGCTCGAGATCCTGCGGCGGGGCGGGGTCGGGGTCGACGCCGGCCTCGACGTCCGCATCCGCGCCTGGTACAACCCCGACCAGGAGTCGGCGCTCTTCATCGTGCCCGGCCTCATCGGCGCCCTCCTCATGCAGACGACCATCACGATCATGGCGGTCGCCGTCGTCCGGGAGCGGGAGCGCGGGACGCTCGAGGCCCTCGTCGTGAGCCCGCTGAAGCGATGGGAGATCATGCTCGGGAAGATTCTCCCGAACCTCCTCGTCGCCTACGGCCAGATGACGCTGGCCCTGGTGGTGGCGCACTACGTGTTCGCGGTGCCGATCCGGGGGAGTGTGGCTCTCCTCTACGCGGTCTCGGCCGTCTTCATGCTGGGGACGCTCGGGATCGGCATCTACGTATCCACGATGTCGCGCACCGTGCCCCAGGCGATGCAGCTGGGGTTCCTCGCCATCCTGCCGTCCATCTACCTGTCGGGGCTCCTGTTCCCTCTGGAAGGGATGCCGGAGCCGGCGCAGTACATCGCGCGGATCTTGCCCATCACGTACTTCCTGCGGGTCATCCGAGGGATCGTGCTGAAGGGCATCGGCCTGGCCGACCTGTGGCCCGATGTCTGGCCCCTGATCGCGTTCGGGGCCGTGATCTTCACCCTGGCCGTGCTGCGCTTCCGCAAGTCGCTCGACTGAGCGGGGCGGAGGAGACGATGGAGGACCACCCGTGACCCGAGGGAGCCGGCGGCCGCTGAAGGTCGGCGTGGAGCTACCGATCGCCGTGGACAAGGGGCGCCACGGCACGCCGCGCTGGTCCGAGATCAGCCTGATGGCGCGGCGCGCCGAGGAGGTCGGATTCGACTCGGTGTGGATCGAGGATCACCTGCTGTTCCGGCACCAGGGACAGAGGGACCAGGGTGTCTGGGAGGGATGGGCCGTCATCGCCGCCATCGCGGCGGTGACCTCGCGCGTCGAGATCGGCCCGCTCGTCTCGTGCATGTCGTTCCGCAATCCCGCCTACCTCGCGAAGCTGGCCGACACCATCGAGGAGATCTCGGGAGGGCGGTTGATCTTGGGGCTCGGGGCCGGGTGGCACGAGGCTGAATACCGAGCGTTCGGCTACCCCTTCGACCATCGGGTGAGCCGTTTCGAGGAAGGGCTCCGCATCGTGCACGGGCTGCTGCGGCAGGGCCGTGTGGACTTCGTCGGACGCTATCACGAGGCGCGTGAGTGCGAGCTCCGGCCCCGCGGGCCCCGGCCCGGCGGTCCCCCGATCTTGATCGGGTCGACGGGGGAACGCATGCTGGCGCTGCTGGCCCAGTACGGGGACGTGTGGAACGCGTACTTCACTCCGACCAAGAACCGTCCCGCAGGCGTCGCCCCGCTCCGGGAGCGGGTCGACGCGGCCTGCCGCAAGGCTGGGCGCGATCCGGGAACGGTCGGCCGTACGGTCGCGGTGTTCGTTGACATGGCGCCAGGAAAGGGCGCGTCCCCACCGCTGCCGCCGCACTGGACCTTCGAGCCCCTGGTCGGACCGCCCGAGCGCTTGGCGGAGGAGCTCCGGGCCTACGCGCGGGAGGGTATCGATCACATGCAGCTCTGGCTCGAGCCCAACACGCTGGAGAGCCTCGAGGCGTTCGCGCCGGCCCTCGAGCTGCTGGACCGGTAGGCGGCGCCCGGTCGGGCCGGATCGTCGACGGCGGAGACCGGTATAATGCCGCCATGCGCTTCAGCGCCCTGACGTGCGTCGCCCTGGCCGCCGCCGTCGCGGCGCCGGCCGGCGCGCAAACTCTTCCCGCGTCCCCGACCGCGCCGGCGTCTCCGGCGTGGACGCGCTTCGTCCTGCCGAACGGGCTCACGGTCCTCGTCGCCGAGCGGCCGGGTATCCCGATCATCATCGCGCGGGCCTCGATCGAGGCGGGAGCGGTCCTCGACCCCCAGGACAAGGGGGGTGTCGCCAACCTGGCCGCGCTGCTCCTCACTCGCGGGAGCGCGACCCGGTCCGCGGACGAGATCGACCGCGCCATCGAGTTCGTCGGCGGGAGCCTCGAGGGGGAGGGCGGGCGAGACTCCAGCGAGGTGGTGCTCTCCGTCCTGCGGAAGGATCTGGGCCTCGGGCTCGATCTGCTCGCCGACGCGCTCCTCCGGCCCGTCTTTCCGGAGTCCGAGTTCGAGCGGCAGCGCGACGAGGTGCTGGCGTCCGTGAAGCGCTCGGAGGAGGATCCGGGAGCCGTGGCCGCCCGCGCGCTCAGGCGGCTGGTCTTCGGCGAGCACCCCTACGGGCGGCCGGCGACGGGAACCGAGGCCTCGCTCCGCTCCATCACGCGGGACGACGTCATCGCCTTCCACCGGGCGGCCTACCGGCCCGAGCGGACGATCATCGCGGTGGCGGGCGACGTCACCGCGGCGGCGATCCGGCCCGAGCTCGAGGCGCGCCTGGGCGCCTGGTCCGTGGCGTCCCCGGCCCCGCCGGCTCCCGCGCCGGTGACCCTCGGGTTGCCCTCGCGCACCGAGCCGATTCAGCGGAGCCTCACGCAGGCCACGATCCTCTTGGGCCAGGCGACCGTGACCCGGGAGCACCCCGACTACTACCCGCTCTTGGTCGCGAGCCAGATCCTCGGTGGCGGCTCGTCCTCGCGCCTGTACGCCCGTGTCCGTGAGGAGCGGGGCCTCGCCTACAACGTGTACGCCCAGTACGCCACGGCCCGCCTCGCCGGCTACTTCCTGGTGGAGCTTCAGAGCGAGAACGCGCGGATCCGGGAAGCCCTGACCGTGCTTCGGGAAGAGCTGGTCCGCCTTCGGCGGGAGCGGGTGTCGGAGGAGGAGCTCGGGCGCGCGCGTTCGTACCTGATCGGGAGCTTCCCCCTGCGGATGGACACGGCCGGGGGCGTGTCGGATCTCCTGGTCGCGATCGAGCGGTACGGCCTCGGGCTCGACTACCCGGCGCGCTTCCGGGCGAGCGTGGCCGCCGTCACGCGGGAGGACGTGCTCCGGGCCGTGCGGACCCACTGGGACCCCGACGGCATGAGCCTCGCGCTCGTCGGCAACCTCCGAGAGGTCGGGATCGGGAGCCCCTGACGTGGCGCACTTCGGCGGCGGGCGTAGTCGGCCGGGAGGGACGGGGGTCCGGCGGGGGGCTCTCGTCGCGGCGCTCACCCTCGCCCTGATCGCCGCGTCGGGCGCCTCCTATCCTGTTCCGGCGCTGATCGGCGATCTGACGGAGGAGGGGATTCGCCAGGCGATCGAGGCGGGTATCGCCTCGATCACGCAAGACGAGTTCGCCGAGGAGTGGCAACTCCGGCTGCCGGGCGGCGAGGACGTGGTGGTCAGCACGCCGTTCTCCCGGCTCGCGCTCGCGGCCCGTCAGGCGGCGATCAAGGGCGAGTCGCTCACCGAGCGGCAGCGACAGGAGCAGATCGACCGGGGCAAGGGACGCATCCAGCTTCTGGTCACGATGCACGGAGGCCCTTCCCGGAGTTTCGCCCGGTTCTATCAGCCGGTGCTCCTGGTGAACGGCCGCGAGATGAAGCCGACCTTCGTCCAGAATGAGCGGACCCCGCTGCAGCAGGAAGATGGTCGCCTCGCCGCGCGCAACGTGTACGTGTTCGCGCTCGAGGGGCTTCCGGAGAACGGCACCGTGACGCTGGTGGTGAGGGCAGCGCCTCCGGAACAGAAGGAGGTCCTGCGGGCCAAGATGGATCTGGGCAAGTTTCGCTGATACGGCCTCTCGCGGAAGGAGAAGCGTCCCGATGGTCACGAAGCAGCGCTTCGCGCAAGGCATGACGTTCCAGCAATACCTCGACCAGATGAATACCAACAAGGATAAGTTCCTGGAGACGCTGGCGGCGGTACACGTCACGCCGCAGGACCGGGCGGTCTTCGCGAGCCGCGGCGAGAAGCTCAACGTCCTCGTCCTGACCGAGGACTGGTGCGGTGACGCCCTGACCAACTTTCCGGTGCTCGCCCGGATGATCGAGGGCGCCCCGAACGTGGAGATGCGGGTCTTCCTCCGGGACCAGAATCAGGACCTCATGGACCAGTACCTCAACCGGGGACTCTACCGGTCGATCCCGGTCTTCGTGTTCTTCGACGAGAACATGAGAGAGATCGCCCGCTTCGTCGAGCGGCCCCCGAAGATCACGGAGTACATGGAGCAGAAGCAGCTCGAGCTGCGCCGCCAGCTCCGCGCCCAGCATGGGGACGAGTGGCGGCAGTCGGCGGCCGAGGAGATCCGCGCGCTGCTCGGATGAACGTCGCCCACTTCCTGGAGGCGAGCGCTCGCCACCATCCCGGGCGCCCCGCCCTCGTCTTCGGGGAGCGCCGCTGGACGTACGCCGAGCTCGACCAGGAGGCTGGGCGAGTGGCGGCCGGCCTCGCCCGCCTCGGCATTCGGGCCGGCGAGCGCGTGTGTCTCCATCTCGCGAACCGGCCGGAGTTCGTGTTCGCCTACTACGGGTGCCAGAAGCTCGGCGCCGCGCCGGTCGCGCTCAACGTCACGTACGTGCGCGACGAGCTCGCGTACATCATCCGGGACAGCGAGGCGGCCGCGATCCTGACCGGGCCGCCGTTCGCCGCCCAACTCCCGGACCCTCGCGAGACTCCGTCCGTCCGGGCACGCATCGGCGCCGGCGAGCCCGGGTCCGTCTCCTTCGACGCGCTCCTGGCCGACCCCCCGCTGCCGGCGGTCGACGCGGACCGCGAGGAGGTGGCGGCGATCCTCTACACCTCGGCCACGACGGGCCGCCCCAAGGGCGTGATGCTCACTCACGCGAACGTCGTGTCGAACACGCACGCGACGGTGCACCACCTCCGCATGACCCCGCAGGATCGAGGGCTGTGCGCCCTTCCGCTGTTTCATTGCTTCGGCCAGAACTTCATCATGAACGCGCTGGTGGCCGCTGGCGGGACGCTGGTCCTGCAGGAACGGTTTGTCCCGGTCGCGTTCCTGTCCGCGATCGCCGACCACCGCATTACTATCCTCTACGCAGTGCCGACGATGTACATCGTGCTCCTGGCCGGCGACCTGGCCGGGCATGATGTCTCCTCGCTCCGGCTCGCCTTCTCGGCGGCGGCCATGCTTCCCGGCGACGTCGAGCAGCGGTGGACTGCGGCGACCGGGCTCCCGGTCTCGCAGGGCTATGGGCTCACCGAGTGCTCCCCCTTCGCGACCTACAACCACGAGCAGGCCCACCGGCCGGGCTCGGTCGGCACACCGATCGAAAACGTCGAGATGCGGGTCGTCGACGAGAACGACCGTCCGGTCCCGGACGGCGCGCTCGGCGAGATCGTGATTCGGGGACCTAACGTCATGCGAGGCTACCTGGGTAAGCCCGAGGAAACGGCCGCGGTGCTGCGCGGAGGGTGGCTCCACTCGGGCGACATCGGCTATCGAGATGACGACGGCTACTTCCACGTCGTCGACCGCGTGAAGGACATGATCAACGTCGCCGGCTTCAAGGTCTTCCCGCGAGAGGTCGAGGAGGTGCTCTTCGAGCATCCCGCCGTGGCCGAGGCGGCGGTGCTGGGGCAGCCGGATCCCGTCAAGGGCGAAGTGGTGCGCGCGTGCGTGGTGCTGCGGCCAGGGCAGGCGACGACGGCCGAGGAGCTGATCGAGCGCTGTCGAGTCCGCGTCGCCCCGTACAAGGTTCCGGTGGTCGTGGAGTTCCTTCCGGCGCTGCCCAAGAGCCCGACCGGCAAGATCCTCAAGAAGAACCTCCGGTGACCCAGCGGCGCCGCTTTGGGCGTACTATGCAGTGTGACGGCTAGCGTGACGGGCGCCAGGCGGCGGCGCTGGGAGGGAACGATGGGACGGTCGATCGTGGCAGCAGGTCTGGTCGGGATCCTGGCGGGGGGACTGGCCCTGGCGTCCCTGGCCGAGGCGCGGGTGGGCGGAGGCGGCTCGAGCGGGAGTCGGGGCTCGCGCTCCTACTCGGCCCCGCGCGTGCCGTCGACGCCGTCGTCTCCTCGGCCGGCTGCGCCGGCTGCTCCCGGGACGCTCGGCCAGGCGCCCCGAACGAGCCCGTTCGGGGGGTTCGGCGGCATGCTGGGCGGCTTCCTGGTCGGCGGGATCCTGGGGTCTCTCCTCTTCGGCGGTCTGGGCGCCGCGCCGGGCGGAATCGGCCTGATGGACATCCTGGTCATGGCCGGCCTCGCGGCGCTCGCGATCTCCTTCCTGCGGCGGCGCGCTTCCGAGCCGACCCCGGCGCCCGCCTACGGGCGCGCGGAGCGGGCTCGTCCGGAGCCGGGCCCCGTGTCCATCGCGCCGGCGTCTGAGGCCGGGCGAAGCGACGCCTCGGCGGCGGACGAGGACCTTGCGCGGGGCCTCGAGCACATCCGCGGGATGGACCCGGGCTTCGACCCGGCCGGCTTCTTGGCGATCGCCAAGGACCTCTTTGTGCGCCTGCAGATCGGGTGGTCGAGCGGCGACCTCGCCGCCGTGCGTGCGCACCTCACGGACGAGATGGCCGTCGCGCTGGGCGGGGACCTGGCCCGCCTGCGTGAGCGAGGCCGACGGAACCGCGTCGAGCGGGTGACCGTCGACTCGGTCGCGCTCACCGAGGCGTGGCAGGAGTACGGCCGCGATCTCGTGACGGCGGAGATCCGGGCGGCAGGCATCGACTGCGTGGTCGACGAGACCACGGATCAAGTGGTAGAGGGGAACGCGACGGAGCCCGTCCGGTTCGTCGAGTACTGGACGTTCGTCCGCCCGGTGGGTGCGAACCCGTGGAGGCTGGCCGCGATCCAGCAGCCTTCCGCCTGACGCCGGGGGCCGGTCTCCCGCTCTCCCTCCCGAGACGGGGCCGTGTTACGCTTCGATACAGGCCATGGCGCAGGTCGGTGTCCTGCTCGTGGACCCGGATCAGACCCTGGTGGGGGGTATTCGCCAGTCCCTCGCGGGGCATCCCTATGAGCTCAGACCGGTGGACTCGGCGACCCAGGCCCTGGAGGCCATCGGCGGGGGTGACGTCGAGGCAGTGCTGGTGAGCCTCGGTGCGGGGGACGGCGCTCTCATCGCCGACATCTCCGGTCGATGGCCTGACCTCCCCGTCATGGCCGTCACCGAGCCCGGGGGTCGGGTCCGGGGGTTCCAGGCGCGCGCGGCCGGGGCCTGGGACTACCTGGAGGCACCCGGCGACCTCGTCGCCGAGCGGCTCCTCACCGTGATCCAGAATGCGCTCGATCGTCGCCGCCTCCGGCGCGAGCTCCGCGCTGCGCAGGCGGCGGCGCCCGAGACCCTCAATCTCGAGACGCGCGAGCGGCAAGCGATCCTCGCCGCCCTCGAGACGACGCGCTGGAACAAGCAGGCCGCGGCGCGTCTCCTGGGTCTCCACCGGCCGACGCTTTACGCCAAGATGCGGAAGCATGGCGTTCCGCAGGCGCGCCCGAACTGATGATGTGACGCCGGCGCCGGCGCTCCCGGATGCTGCCGCGGATGTCCGATCCCGCGGCGGTCGGGTTGCGGCCACTCAGACCGTGTGCCACAATGACGCGTGTGTGCGCGGCCCCCGATGCGGGGCCGCGCCTGTTTCCGGCCAATCCGTACACGCCAACGGGGGCGGCCCATGACGACTCCGACGACCGACCGCGGCCTGGAAGATGTGGTGGTCTCGACGTCCGAGATCTGCTTCATCGACGGCGATCGAGGGCGGCTCCTCTATCGCGGCTACGACATCCACGACCTCGTCCAGCACTCCTCCTTCGAGGAGACCGCGGCTCTGCTCTGGAACGGCGCGCTCCCGAAGCGCGCGGAGCTCGAGAGCCTCCGGAAGGCCCTGGCGACCCAGAGGCGGCTGCCCCCCAAGGTCCTGACGCTACTCCGGAGCCTGCCCCGGAAGTCGGACGCGATGGACGTCCTCCGAACCGCGGTCTCGGCGCTCGGGATCTACGATCCCGACGCCGGCGACGACTCCCGCGAGGCAAATCTGCGGAAGGCCGTGCGCATCCAGGCGCAGGTGCCCACCCTCGTCGCCGCCTGGAGCCGGATCCGGAAGGGCAAGGCCCCGATCCCGCCGAACCCCCGCCTCTCGCTCGCCGGCAACCTCCTCTACATGTTGTTTGGACGGAAGCCGAGCCCGCTTGCCGAGAAGGCAATGGACACCGCGCTCATCCTGCACGCCGACCACGAGCTCAACGCCTCGACGTTCGCGGCGCGGGTCACGGTGGCGACCCTGTCCGACATGTACTCAGGCGTGGTGTCGGGGATCGGAGCGCTCAAGGGCCCGCTCCATGGCGGGGCGAACGTCGGCGTGATGCGGATGCTGCTCGAGATCGGCGACGTGGACCGTGCGGAGACGTGGATCAAGAACGCTCTGGTCCAGAAGAAGCGGATCATGGGGTTCGGTCATCGCGTCTACCATACGGAGGACCCGCGGGCGACCCACCTCCGGCGCCTGTCCGAGCAGCTCGGGCGCGAGGCCGGCGAGCTCAAATGGTTCGAGATGTCTCGGATCGTCGAGCGGGTGGTGAACGCCGAGAAGAACCTGCACGCCAACGTCGACTTCTACTCCGGGTCGATGTACTACTCCATGGGCATCGAGCCGGAACTCTACACCCCGATCTTCGTGGTCTCGCGGGTTTCCGGATGGACGGCCCACATCCTGGAGCAGCAGGCGCACAACCGCCTGATCCGGCCGCGTGCCGAGTACCAGGGTTCGCGCCAGGCGACCTACGTCCCCGTCGACCAGCGCTGACGGCGCCCGGACCCTCCGGATGCCTCGCGCCCGGTTCGCGCGCGTTCTCTGCGCTGCGCTCGTGAGGGGGGGCGCGTCCGTCTCGACCGGCGTCGGCGAGTAGCGATGGCACGGTTCACGAAGGGACACGGGCTCGGCAACGACTACCTCGTGATGGAGGAGCGGGACGTCGATTTCCCGCTCGGCCCGGCGGCCATCCGCTGGATCTGTCACCGTAACTGGGGGGTGGGCTCTGACGGCATCCTCCTCCGGACGGAGTCGGGCGTGGCGGACGTGGGGCTCCGCATCTTCAATCCCGACGGGAGCGAGGCCGAGAAGTCCGGCAACGGCCTCCGGATCTTCGCGAAGTACCTGTGGGAGCGCGGCGGCCTCCGGAAATCGCCGATGCGGATCGAGACGAAGGGCGGCCTGGTCGAGGCGGTGTGCCACGCCGACGGCGAGCGCGTGGGCGAGGTGACCGTCGAGATGGGCCACGCGACCTTCCGCGCCCCGGAGATTCCCATGCACGGCCCGGACCGCGAGGTCGTCGCGGTCCCCCTCCAGGTCGGCGATCGCTTTCTCACGGTGACGTGCGTCTCGGTGGGGAACCCCCACTGCGTTGTCTTCGTCGACCGGCTGGACGACGACGAGGTCCGGCAGCTGGGACCTCGGATCGAAACGCACGCGGCCTTTCCCAACCGCACGAACGTCCAGTTCGCGCGGGTCCTGGCGCGTGACCGGGTTGAGATCCGCATTTGGGAGCGCGGGGCCGGGTACACGCTGGCCTCGGGCTCGTCCTCGTGCGCGGTCGCCGCGGCGGCGGTCAGGAACGGCCTGGCCGGCGGGCGCATCACTATCCAGAGTCCTGGCGGCGAGCTGGTGGTCGAGGTCCGCGAGGACTGGTCCATCCGGCTGCGCGGGCCTGTCGCGGAAGCGTGCGAGGGGAGGCTCGCGCCCGAGTTCGTCCACGCGCTCCGCGCCGGCGTCCCGCCGCCCTTCGAGTGAGGTGCCAATGGCCGGCCTGATCCCCAAGACCGCGTTCATCGGAATCGAGCACGTCGCCCATCTCGCGACGGGTGGCGAGGCGCCCGTCCTCCGCGCCCACCTCGAGGCGGCCACCCGGTTCCTCCTCGACAAGGGCGACGGCATGCCGGGGCGCGAGCGCTTCTTCGCGACGGCGGACGGGACCCGGGCAGCCCTCGCGGCCCGCCTGGGCGGCCGCCCCGAGGACGTCTCGTTCCTGGGCAGCGCGTCCGAAGGCCTCCACGTGGCGTCCGAGGGCATCGACTGGCGTCCGGGTGACAACGTCGTCGTGGGCCAGAGCGAGTTTCCCTCCGTCCTCGTCGCATGGCAGCGGCTCCGTCCGCGCGGGGTCGAGGTGCGCGCGGTCGGCCGCGAGGCGGTGGTGACCCACGAGGAGATCGCCGCCGCGGTCGATGGCCGCACGCGGGCCATCGCGGTGAGCCACGTCGGCTATCTCACGGGCGCCCGCCACGACCTCGGCCGCCTGCGTGGCCTGGCCGACCGGGCTGGGGCGCGCCTGATCGTCGACGCTTCCCACGCGCTCGGCGTCGTCCCTGTCGACGGGAGGCTGTGCGACGTCGTCGTCGCCTGCTGCTACAAGTGGCTCCTGGCGGTGCACGGCGTCGGCGTCTTCTACGTCAACAGCCGGCGCTGGCCCGGCCTGGCGGCCCCCTGGGTCGGCTGGCACTCCACGGACCGCGAGGATGACTGGCGGCGTCGCACGGAGTACCGCCTGCGGGAGGACGGCTCGCGGTTCGAGGCGGGGAATCCCCCGTTCCTGCCGGTCTACATCCTGGAGAGCGCGCTGCGGACGCTCGACGGCCTCGATCCCCGGGCGGTGGAGGCGCACGTGCTCGGGCTCGGCGGAACACTCCGGGCCGGGCTGGCGAAGCTCGGGCTTCCGGTCCTGACGCCCGAGGCGCCCCAGGAGCGGGCAGGCAACATCGTGTTCGCGACCGACCGCTGGGCGGACGTCGAGCGCGCCCTCCGGGCAGCCGGCGTGCTCGTCTGGGCCGGCGATGGGCGAGTGCGCCTGTCGGTGCACGCGTACAACGACGAGGCCGACGTCGAACGCGCGCTCGCCGTGCTCGGGGACCTGACGGCGCGCGACGCTGTCTGACCGGATGCCGCTCGGCGGGGCAGCCGCGCCCGGCACCGCCGCGGTCCGCGAGCCGCACCGCTTCGATGTCACTGCGCTCGAGCACTACCTCGCCGGTCGGCTGGCCGGCTTCGTCGGTCCGCTGGACGTCCGACAGTTTCTCGGCGGCCAGTCGAACCCCACGTACCATCTTCGCGCGGCGAGCGGCGAGTACGTCCTCCGGCGGAAGCCTCCCGGGAAGCTGCTGCCGTCCGCCCACGCCGTCGAGCGGGAGTTCCGGGTGATGGCCGCGCTCCGGGGGAGCGGGGTGCCGGTTCCCGAAGCGCTCCTGCTTTGCGAGGATCCCGGCGTCGTGGGCACCGCCTTCTATGTGATGCGATACGTGGCCGGCCGGGTCCTGCCCGAGCTTGGCCTCCCGGGGCTCACGCCGCCGGATCGGCAGGCGCTGTGGGACGACGCCGTCTCCGTCCTCGCGCGCCTCCACCAGGTGAACTGGCGGGCCGCCGGCCTGGCCGACTTCGGCAAGCCGGGCAACTACTACATGCGGCAGATCCACCGCTGGGTGGGGCAGTACCGCGCCTCCGAGACCGAGGCCATTCCGGCCATGGAGCGCCTCATAGAGTGGCTGCCCGCCCACGTGCCGACCGACGACACCACGACGCTCGTCCACGGAGACTTCCGGATCGGGAACACGATCGTCCACGAGATGGAGCCTCGCATCCTGGCCGTGCTGGACTGGGAACTTTCCACCCTCGGCCATCCGCTCGGGGACCTCGGCTATCTCTGCACCGCGTTCCGACTGTCGGAGGGGATCGACGGCCTCGGCGGCCTCGACCTGAGAGCGCTCGGGATCCCCTCGGAGGCTGCCGTCGTGGCCCGCTACTGTCGCCTGACGGGTCGCGACGGGATTCCGGGCTGGGAGTTCTACGTGGCGTTCGCGCTTTTCCGGCTGGCCGCGATCTGCCAGGGGATCATGGGGCGGGTGCGCGACGGGACCGCGAGCGACCCTGGCGCGCGCCGGCGGGGAGAACGGGCGCGGCCCCTGGCCGACGCGGGCTGGTCGGTGGTGGAGCCGGCGGCCTAGCTCGGTGCCGCCCGCACCGCCGCCCGGGAGGCCCGTCGCTCAGCCGTGCTTCCGGAGCTCGAGCCGCCCGATCTGGCGGCGGTGGACCTCGTCGGGCCCGTCGGCGAAGCGGAGCGTCCGGGAGTGGGCCCACCAGTAGGCGAGGGGGAATGCCTGGCTGACGCCGCCCCCCCCGTGGAGCTGGATCGCCCGGTCGAGCACGCGCAGCGTCGTGTTGGGCACGGCGACCTTGATGGTGGCGATGGCCTGCTTGGCGGCCTTGTTGCCTACCGTGTCCATCATCCACGCCGCATGGAGCACGAGCAGGCGCGCCTGGTCGATCTCGATCCGGGATTGGGCGATGCGCTCGAGGCTCACGTCGTTGTCGGCGAGCCGCTTGCCGAACGCCACGCGCTCCTGGGCGCGGCGGCACATCAGCTCCAGCGCCCGCTCGGCTACGCCGATCTGCCGCATGCAATGGTGGATCCGTCCCGGCCCGAGACGACCCTGCGCGATCTCGAAGCCTCGTCCCTCGCCCAGGAGCATGTTGGCGGCCGGCACGCGCACGTTCTCGAAGACGACCTCGCCATGCCCGTGGGGAGCGTCGTCGTAGCCGTAGACGGTGAGCATGCGGACGACCCGGACGCCCGGGGCGTCCCGCGGCACGAGGATCATCGACTGCTGCTTGTAGCGATCGGGATTCCGGGCGTCCGTCTTGCCCATGAATATGATCAGCTTGCAGCGCGGATCGCCGATGCCCGAGGTCCACCACTTGCGACCGTTGATGACGTACTCGTCGGCGTCGCGGACGATGCTCGCCTCGATGTTGGTCGCGTCCGACGACGCGACGGCCGGCTCAGTCATCGCGAACGCCGAGCGCATCTTCCCGTCGATCAGCGGAGTGAGCCACTCGCGCTTCTGCGCGGCGGTTCCGTAGCGGACGAGCACCTCCATGTTCCCGGTGTCGGGGGCCGAGCAGTTGAACACCTCCGGCGCGATCGGGGAGCGCCCCATGACCTCGCAGAGCGGCGCGTATTCGAGATTCGTGAGGCCGCCGCCGTGCTCGCTCTCGGGCAGGAAGAGGTTCCAGAGGCCCCGCTCGCGGGCCCTGCTCTTCAGCTCCTCCATGATCGACGGCACCTGCCAGCGCGTCGGGCCCGCGTCGAGCTGGTCGAGGTACGTCTGCTCGCTGGGGTACACGTGACGGGCCATGAACTCCGTCAGCTGGTCCAGGTACTCTCGCGTGCGCTTCGAGTACTCGAAATCCACCGCGCCGCCTCCTCCGGTCCCCGGTCCGGGCCCGTCCTACTGAACCACCCCCCGCCAGTTTCCGCAAGCCGACGGCCGAGACTCCCCAGTGCTGCGACAAATTGACGGAAACCCCCGGGAGTGGCGGCAATTTGGCGTGCTCCGCGTTTTGTCGTACCATCGGGCGATGCAGGGTGGCGGTACGGGCTTCGCTCGGGCGTCCCGAGAGGCGGCTCCAGCATGCACGCTCCGGTGATCGATCTCCTCCGGGGAGGACTCCCGGCGCTCCTGGCCCTCGTGGCCGCGATCGTCGCGATACGGATCGTCTGCCGGCGGTCGACGCTCCGCCGTCTGTCGTTCGCGCTCTCCCTCATTGCCCTCACCGGGAGCGTCGCCCTCTTCCGGGCGCTGACGCCGGCCGAGGCGCCGCTCCTGGACCCCTACCTGCGCTTCCTCGTGCTGTTCTCCCTCGCCTACGGGGCGTTCAAGGTCGTCGAGGTGCTGGTCGTCGACCTCCTTCCCGGGCGGCGCGGCTCCCGCCAGGCGCCGGCGATCCTCCGCGACGTGGTCGCGGTCGTAATCGGGAGTTTCATCCTCGTGGTCCTGCTGCGGGCCAGCTTCGGCGTGGACGTTGCGGCGCTGGTCGCCACCTCGGCCGCCCTGTCGATCGTCCTCGGTCTGGCGCTCCAGGAGACGCTGTCGAACCTCTTCGCCGGGCTGGCCCTCATGCTCGAGCGTCCCTTCGAGCCCGGGGACTGGATCCAGATGGGGGACCTGATCGGCCAGGTCCAGGAGGTGAGCTGGCGCGCGGTGCGCCTCAAGCTCATCCGGCAGGAGGACTTCCTCGTCGTGCCGAACAGCGTGGTGGCCAAGTCGCACATCGTGAACATGAGCCAGCCCCTGCCGGTCCACGGCCACGCGATCGAGATCGGCGCTCCCTACTCGGAGCCGCCCGGCCGCGTGCGAGAAGCCCTGATCGAGGCGGCGCTCGACGTGGGCGGCGTCCTCCGCCAGCCGCCGCCTCGGGCCCGGATCGCCCGGTTCGACACCTCCGCGATCGTCTACCAGCTGGTGTACTACCTGGACGACTACCCGAGGATCCACGACATCCAGGGCGAGGTGCTGTCGCGCTGCTGGTACGCCTTCCGCCGCCATGGCATCGAGATCCCGTTCCCGGCCGCGGACGTGTTCTGGCGCGACGCGGTCAAGGTGACCGACGACGCGCGCGCGGCCGAGGTGCGCCGGATCGCCGACCTCCTGAGGGGGGTCGAGTTCCTCGAGGCGCTCACGTCCGAGCAGCTCGAACACCTCGCGTCGGAGGCGCGGATCGTGCCGTACCCGGTGGGCGGAGCGGTGGTACGCCAGGGAGACGAGGGAGATAGCCTGTTCCTCGTGGCTGGGGGGCGCGTCGAGGTCTCGGTGCACGCCCCGACCGGCGGAGCCGAGCGCCGCCTGGCCACCCTGGGCCCGGGAGACTACTTCGGCGAGATGTCGCTGCTGACCGGAGCGCCGCGTTCGGCGACGATCCGCGCCGTGGAGGAGACCGGCCTCGTGGTCCTCCGCAAGGAGGCCCTGCGGCCCCTGCTGGTTGCCGACCCGACCGTTCTCGAGCGCCTCTCCAAGACCCTGGCGCGCCGGCAGGCCGAGCGGGACGACGCGATCCATCGCGCGGCGACATCCGAGTACGAGGGGCCCGGAGCCGATCGGGCCGGCCACTTGCTCGGGCTGATGCGGCGGTTCTTCGGACTCATGGGTGGTTGACGGCACGCGCTGACCGCGGCCGGAGGAGATTGGATGGCGGAGGAGCAGAAGACGGACGAGAAGGAGCCGGTGGGCCTGCGACTGCCGCTCAAGCTCAAGCTCACCCTCCTGATCACGACCCTCCTCGTGCTGACGGTACTGCTCGTGAGCGTATTCCTGGTGCGGCAGGAGCAGGAGAGCCTCACGAACGAGATGACGAAGCGAGGCCGCACGATCGCCAGGGACCTCGCGAACGCGTCGAAGAATCCGATCCTGTCCAACGACGACCTGACCCTATCGCTGCTGGTGCAGGATGCCATGAAGGACCCTGATGTCGTCTACGTGGTCTTCGTGGACGCCGACGGCAAGGTGGTGGCGCATCCGGACCTCTCGCAGATCGGCCTGCGTGTCCAGCGGGCGAATGGCTTGCCGATGGCCGTTGGCGAGACCCAGGTCACGCAGTACGTCGACCCGAAGCACGGCAAGCTCATCGACTTCGCGGTCCCGCTGGTGTTCAGCAAGGTATCGGTCGGGTCGCTGTATCTCGGGTTCAGCCGGAAGCCGATCGACCAGGCCACCGCCACCGCGCGGAACTCGACGATCGTCATCAGCGCCGCCATGATCGTCGTCGGGGTCCTCGGGGCGCTGGGCCTGGCCACCGTGCTGTCGGGGCCCGTGATGCGCCTGGTCGAGGGCACCCGCGCCGTCGCGGCCGGGAACTTCCAGATCCACCTGCCGGTTACCTCTCGGGACGAGATCGGCGCGCTGACCGAGTCGTTCAACCAAATGGCGAAGAACCTTCGCGAGAAGGAGATGATCAAGCGGGCGTTCACGCGCTACGTCGCCCGCCAGGTCGTCGACGAGATCCTGAAGGATCCCGAGAAGCTCGCCCTGAAAGAGGAGCGCCGGGACGTCACCGTGCTCTTCTGTGACATGCGAGGCTTCACGTCCCTGGCCGAGCGCCTGTCGCCGGAAGAAGTCGTCGGCGTGCTCAACGACTTCTACACGCTGATGGTGGACACCACGGCGAAGAACGACGGCATCGTGGACAAGTTCCTCGGCGATGGGGTCATGGCCATCTTTGGGGCGCCGATCGTCCACGAGGATCACCCCACTCGCGCTGTGAAGACCGCGATCGCGATGCAGGCAGGGGTGGCGGAGCTGTCGCGGAAGCGGGCGCGGGACGGCAAGGACCCGATTGCGGTCGGCATCGGTGTGAGCGCCGGCGAGGCCGTGGCAGGGACGGTCGGTACCGAGGATCGGATGGAGTACACCGTTATCGGCGACAGCGTCAACTTGGCGGCGCGGCTCGAATCCAACGCCAAGCCGGGCCAGATCCTGATCAGCCAGCGCACCTTCCAGCGGGTGGACGGCGTCGTGAATGTCCGCACGCTGGGCGTCATCCGGGTGAAGGGCAAGGAGGAGCAGGTCGAGGTCTACGAGGTCCTCGGCTTGGCGCAGGGAGCGTGAGACTATCGAAGGGGGCGCCACCCCGGGCCGGCGCGGCGAGGTATAGATGAAGGAGACATCGATGGTTTGGACCCGCTCGAGACGCCTGCTCGCGCTCGGCGCTGCCGCGAGCATACTGGTAGCTTGCGCGGCGGCTCCTCCTGCGCCCACGGGGACGTCGACGGCGCCTCCCCCGGGCGCGCCGACCAGTCCGCCCGTCGCGACCCGCCCCGCGCCGGCCCCGACCCCCGCCCGGCCGTCTCCATCGACTCCGGCCGAGCCGCTCCCGGAAGCGTTCGAGTCGGATGACTTCGTGGTCGTCCTCGCGAAGGCCGGTGACACGGCTGCGAGCCTCTCCCGCCGGTACTTGGGAGACGAGGCGAAGGCCTGGCTGATCGAGGACTACAACGGGACGGCGACCTTCACGCCGGGCCGCGAGGTGGTGATCCCGAAGCGGCCGTGGAATCCCTCGGGTGTGGAGTCGCGGGGGTACCAGCTGGTGCCGATCCTCTGCTACCACAACCTGGGGCCGCAGACCCGGGGCCGGCTCCTCCTCGCGGCGAGCGTGTTCGAGGAGCAGATGCGGTATCTCAAGCGCGAGGGCTTCCACGTCATCACGCTCAGGCAGTTCCTCGACTTCGTGGCGCTCCGGCAGCAGCTCCCACGCAAGACTGTCGTGCTCACGTTCGACGACGGCTGGAAGTCCTTCAAGGAGTACGCGTATCCGATCCTCAAGGAGCTGGGATACCCGGCCACCCTGTTCATCTACACGGACTTCATCGGCGCCCGGATCGCCCTGTCGTGGCCGGAGCTCAAGGATCTGGCCCAGGAAGGCTTCGACATCCAGGCCCACTCGAAGTCGCACGACGACATGCGTCGAAAGACGAACGAGTCCGACGAGGAGTATGGCCGGCGGATGCAGGCGGAGCTCGTGCAGCCCCTCGCGGTCTTCCAGCAGCGCGTCGGCCAGCCGGCGAAGATCCTCGCGTACCCGTACGGCTCCCACAACGAGGAAGTGGTCAAGCGCGTCCGCGAGGCCGGGTACATCGCCGCGCTCGACGTGCGGCGGCAGGGGAACCCGTCGTTTACGCCGCCGCTCACCATCCATCGGGCGCAGATCTACTCCGAGATGAGCATGGAGGAGTTTGTCCGCAACCTGACCGTGTTCAACGAGGAGGCGATCCGGTGATCGCGGGTCGCCGCGGCCGATCGTTCCTCGCTGCCGCGCTCGCCCTCCTGCTGGGCGCCTGCGCGGCGGGGACGCCTCCTCCGAGCCCGGCGCCCACGCCCCCGCCGGCGGCGGCCGCGCCCGCGGCGCCGGCGGCGCCTCCGCCCGCGGCGTCACCGACGCCGGCCGCCCCCGCCCCGCCGTCCCCACGCCAGCAGCTGGCCGCCGGGCACGTGAATCGGGCTCGACAGCTCGAGGGCAGCGGAGATCTCCGACAAGCCCTCGACGAGTGGAAGATCGCGCTGACGATCGATCCCGCCGACCGGGCCGCGCAGGCGGGACGCCGTCAGCTCGAGGCGCGCATGGACCGCTCGATCAGCGAGCGGCTCGGCCAGGGACGCGACGCCATCGGGAAGGGTGACCACCTGGAAGCACGGCGGCACTTCCTCGCGGTGCTCGCCATGGATCCCGCGAACCAGGCGGCCTTCTCGGCGCTGCAGAACGACGTGAAAGAGATTCGATTCGTCCCGCACACGGTCAAGGCGGGGGAGACGCTGGCCACGATCGCCGAGCGCTATTACGGCGACCGGGTCCGGTCGGAGGTGATCTGGGAGACGAACCAGCTGCCGCCCAACCCGCGGTTGAGCGCCGGTATGGTCCTCAAGATCCCGGAGATCCCCGGCGTGCCGTTCGTCCTGCCGGAGCTTCGGCCGAAGCCCCCGGAGCCGGTGGCCCGGCCGGACGCGCCGGCGCCGGACACGACTCGCCCGAGCGAGGTGGTCGAGATCAACCCGCTTCTTGTGGGGGCCCGGGAGTCCCTGGAGAAGGGGGAGTACCAGGTGGCACTGGCCGACGTGGACCGCGTGCTCGCGGGCAACACCCAGAATCCCGATGCGGCCGAGCTGAAGAAGGTCATTCTATACGGGCTCGGAAAGAGCCAGCTCGGGCAGCGAAAGTACGAAGAGTCCGTCCGCACGCTCCTCCAGCTGACGCGTCTCGCGCCGGGCTACCAGGACTCTCCCACGCTGCTCAAGCAGGCGCGGGAGCGAGCGGCCCAGCAGCACTACGCGCAGGGGCTCCAGCTCTACCGCGAGGAGAAGCTCGAGGACGCCATCACCCAGTGGAAAGCGGTGCTCGAGTACGAGCCCGAGCACGCCAATGCGAAGAAGAACATCGAGCAAGCCGAGCGCCTGCTGAAGAGCCTACAGCAGCGGCAGCAGCCGAAAAAGCCCTAGCCTAGGCGCTCGTCTCGGTGCCGAGGATCGCCAGGAAGTGCTTGACGATCTCGGGGTCGAGTTGTGAGCCCGCGCCCTCCTGGAGCCTTCGCGTGGCCTCCTCAGCGGAGAGCGCCCGCCGGTAGGCGCGGTGGTGCGTCATCGCCTCGTACGTCTCGGCGACCAGGATGATCCGCGAAAACAGCGGAATCTCGTCGCCCCGGAGGCCTTCCGGGTACCCACTGCCGTCGAACCGCTCGTGGTGGTGGCGTACGGCCCGGGCGATCTCGCCGAGCGGCGGCTGGGACGCGAAGATCTCGGCCCCGCGGACGGGGTGAACCCGCACTTCCTCCATCTCGTCCTCGGCGAGCACCGAAGGCTTCCGGAGGATGTACTCGGGTGTCGACAAGTACCCGACGTCGTGGAAGGCCGCCGCGACGAAGAGCATGAGCCGATCTCGGGATGGGAGCCCCATCGAGTTGGCGATCTTCTCGCAGTACGCCGCCACCCGGGAAGAGTGCCCTGCCATGTAGGGATCGCTGGCGTGAGTGGCATCGGCCACGGCGCGCACGACGTGAAACAGAAGCTGCTCGCTCTCGCGATCGAGATCTCCGAGCTGCGCCACTTTCCCTCCCGCCTCCGGGCGTCGTGCGCCCGACGTGCAGCCAGGCTTGGCGGACACTCTAGCCCTCTCCCGCGACCGGACGCAAGGGAATCGGCGGGCTTCGTTCCCGCTCGCGGCCGGGCGCCCGCCGCCCCCCCCGACGGCGCGCGGCCCTATACTAGTGAGCTGTGAGCGATCCGATCCCGGCCTGGGCGTGGGTCCTGATCGAGGACTACGTGGACCGGTCCCTCGAGGGTCGCGGTACGGCGAGCCCGACGGCGATGGAAACGCTGGCCGAGGTGGCGCGACTGTGGCCCGATCTGTCGTGCACGATTCTGGTCCAGGAGCCATGGCAGGGTACGGTCCGCTTCAAGCGGCTTCTCCGCCTGCGCGGTGACGCGATGCGGCCGTTCCTGGAAGCCCCGGAGGCGTTCATCCGGGACCGCTTCGGCGGCGGGAAGTTCAAGCTGAACATCCACCACGGCATGCACTTCGTGAACACCAAGAACTTCAAGCCCGAGGGTCCGGCGCGCTGGCAGGCGGTCCCCGAGCTCGTGGAGGACTGACATGGCCGAGGACGCGACGCGACGGCTCCTAAGGGTCTTCGGCATCGCGGTAACGGAATGCGAGGACGCACTCGACCTCGTGGAGGTCACCCTCCGCGACCAGGGCCCGGGCGCGGCGTCCGGTCCGTCGCTGGAGGCCTACGAGCGGGCTGCCCGCGAGCTCGAGACCCGCTGGACGGAGGTCGAACGCCTGATCCAGGGCTATCAGTCCCGGGCGCGCGCGGCGCTCCTGGCGGGCCTCCGAACGCGCGGCGTCGCCTGAGGCGGGGGTATCCGTGACCCGCGATCGTTTGCTCCGCCCGCGCTGGCTGGTTTGGTTCCTGATCGCCTGGAGTTTCGCCATCGCCTCGGTTCCGCGCCTGTCCGAGGCCGCGCCGCTCCCCCCGATCCGAAGCGCCGATGCCTCCGGTGACCGCGGGGCGATCCACGCGCTGCTCGAGCGTCGCCTCGTTCGCGCGCAGCTCGCCGCCCTCGGGGTGTCGGAGGCGGAGGCCGCGAAGCTCTGGGAGCGCCTCACCCCGGCCGAGCGCGCGGAGCTGACGGCGCGAGCGGACGAGCTCGGCGCGGGCGGCGATCCAGTCGCCGCGGGGATCGCGATCGCCATCGTCGTGGCGATGTTCGTGATCCTCGCCCTCGAGCTCATCGGCCGCCGCGTCATCTCCCAGCCGGAGGGAGCCTCCGGGGTCAAGCCTTGAAGGGGGTCAGGCCTTGACTTTGACTCCCCGACACTCTGGCGGAGATGGCCGATGGGCGAGATGCATGGAAGACAAAGTCAAGGCCTGACCCCGAGGCGCGATGCGAGCGGGGTGCTGGTCGCGGTGCCGGCGCGTCCCACGCGCATCGTGTCGCTCGTCCCGAGCGTCACGGAGCTCCTGTTCACGCTCGGGCTGGACGACCGGATTGCCGGCGTCACCGTTTTCTGAACCGAGCCACGGGCCAGGGTGGCCCGGGTCTCCAAGGTCGGCCGCGAGAAGGATCCCGACCTCGCCCGCATCCGGGCGCTGACGCCAGATCTGGTCGTCGCCAACATGGAGGAGAACCGCCGCGACGTGGTGGACGCCCTGCGCGGGGCGGGCGTCGCGGTGTGGGTCACGTTTCCTCGGACCGTGGCGGAGGGAATCGAGCTCGTCCGGGAACTCGGGGCGCTGACCGCGGCGGAGGCGGCGGCCGAGCCGCTGGCCCGGTCACTCGAAACGACCCGCGCGACGGTCCTGGCCCGCATGGCCGGGCGATCCCGGGCCCGCGTGTTCTGTCCGATTTGGCGCGGCCCCTACATGACGGTCAACCGGGACACCTACGTCCACGACATGCTGGTGACCTGCGGTGGCGAGAACGTGTTCGCCGATCAGACGGCGCGCTACCCGACGGTGACCCTCGACGCCGTGCGCTCCGCCGCGCCGGACGTCATCCTGCTGCCGGACGAGCCCTTCCGGTTCCGCGCCGCGCACCGGGCGGACTTCGCGCCGCTGGCCGACGTGCCGGCCGTCCGGGCCGGTCGGATCCACTTGGTGGATGGCAAGCTACTCAGCTGGTACGGGCCGCGGATCGCCGAGGCGCTGGAGCGGCTACCCGCCCTCCTTTCCGGAGGCGCCCGGCTCGATCGGTGAGGGCGAGTGGCTCGCGGGCGGCCCGACGGCGCGCCTCGAGCACGAGCTCGACCTCCACCGGCATCCCGCCCGCCAGGCCCTGAACCGACCGGAGGCACGCGACAGGAGGGGCTCCCGCCGGCAGGACCGCCGCCAGGAGCGCGAGACTGTCCGCGAGGAGCGCCGGCGTGAGGCCGTCGGACGTCACGCTCGAGACGAAGCCCACGAGAACCACGCAGCGCAGATGATCCAGCGAGCCGACCGACGCGCGGGCGGCTGCCAAGGCGTTCTGCGTGGCCAGGTGCAAGGCGCGGGCGGTGTCCTCGATCGACACCGAGCGGCCCATGCGGCCCCGGTGGGCGAGCCGGCCGTCCCGCTCAGGATCGTGCCCGGCGACGAACAGCCGGGCGCCGGAGCGCACGACGGGCACGTACTGATCCGTCGGAGGCGTCGGGGCGATTCCCGCTAGGGGATCGGGCCGCGCGGGACGCCGACGCGGCCTGGCCGAGGCCATCGATTGGGCCTAGCCGCGCCGCCCGCGGAACGGACGCCGCGGTCCCCGGGCGGGGGAGGCCAGGCGCCGGCCGCTCCGCGCGCGCGGCGCCGTGCCGGCGACCTCTAGGATCATCTCGATCTCCACCGCCATCCCCAAGGGAAGGGAGCCCATGCCGACCGCGGAGCGGGCGTGCCGGCCCGCGTCGCCGAAGACCTCCACCATGAGGTCGGAGAACCCGTTGATGACCTGCGGATGGTCGGTGAAGTCGTCGGCGCACTGCACCATGCCCAGGACCTTGACGACGCGCCGGACCCGGTCGAGGCTACCGAGGGTGTGTCGGATGGTGGCGAGGAGGTTCAGGCCGGTCAGACGGGCCGCGGCCTGGCCCTGTTCGATCGTGAGCTCGCGGCCGACTCTGCCCCGGTGCACGATGCGCCCGTCGCTCACCGGGCCGTGGCCGGAGAGGAACAGAAGGCGCCCGGACCGGGCGGCCGTCACGTAGGTCGCCATCGGCCGGAGCGGGTTGGGGAGCTCGATGCCCAGGGCCTCGAGACGCGCCTCAGCTCCCATCGTGGCTCCTTGCTGACCGGAACGGTGCGTGGCTCGTGGCTCGTGAGTCAGGAGGCTCGCGTGGCCAGGACGCCGCGCCGTCCGCGCAGGGCTCCCAGCACCCCGAGGACGAGGACCGCAAAGGCGAGATACGTGACGGTGTCGCCCGCGCGGTCGGCCAGCCACCCGCAGAGTGGCGCTCCAACGGCGTGCCCCAGCGCCCATGCCAGGTTGGCGAGTGCGATCGCCAGAACGCCGTCGAGACCGGCGGCATCCGCGGCCCGGGTGAGGAGCGCCATCCCGGGCACGAGCGTGGCACCGAACGTGATCGCCGCCAACACGACGAGCCCGGCCACCAGCCACGGGGCCTCCGCCCAGGCCAGGCCGGCGAGCACGGCGATCGACACGGCCAGCCCGGCGACGATCGGCGCGAGCGCGCCCCGTCGGTCCGCCCAGCGGCCGAGCAGGGGATGCACGATGGCCTCCAACGCGGCGGCCGCGGCGTAGAGGGCGCCCAGCTGTCCGGCACTCCAGCCGCGCGCGTCGAGCGAGAGGGGCGCCAGGACGCCGAGGAGAGCGAAGAGAAGCGGCGCCAGCACGATCAGGCCAAGCGGCACCCAGAGCGAATGGATACGGAGGGCGGCGATCATCGTGACGCTTCCGGACTCCGCCGTCGGCTCCGGCAGGGTCACCACCCTCACGCCCAGCGCGATGCACGCCAGGGCCACAGTGACGAAGGCCGGACCGGTGCCGAACCACGCGGCGGCCGCGCCCAGCACCGGACCGAGGAACGCCCCGACCACCGCGGCGGAGACCGCGAAACCGATCAGCTCACCGCGTCGCTCGGGCGGTGCGGTGCGCGCGAGCCAGCCGACCGCCGCGGTCCAAGAGCACGCGCTGCCAACACCGGCGCCGAACCGCGTGAGGACGAGGAGTGTCCACTTCCCGGCCAGCCCGAAGAGGACGCTCGTGCCCGCCGTCAGGCCGAGACCCAGGAGCAGCGTCGGCCGGAGGCCCAGACGGGCCGCCAGGAGTCCGCTCGGGAGCGCCGCCACTAGGACGCCGGCCGCGAATGCGCCGGCCAGGATGCCGACGGCGCTCTTCGACAGGCCCAGCGCGGCAGCGTAGCTGGGAAGCAGCGGCGAGAGGACAGCGAAGAACACCGTGTCGACGAGGACCACCGCGGCGACGAGCACCAGGAGCCGGCGCACCCGGTCATTCTACTCACCGCACCGCGCGCGCGGGCGCACGATTGACGGCGCCGGACCGGCGTGATACGACCGGCGCCGTGCAGCAGCCTCTGGCTGGTCCGCCGACGCCCCGCGAGGCGGCGTCGGTGGTCCTCACCCGCGACGTACCCGGCGGCCTCGAGGTGCTCCTACTCCAGCGGCACCCGGACAGCCGGTTTTCCCCCGGCGCGTTTGCTTTCCCCGGAGGGCGCGTCGAAGTCACCGACGCCGGGACGGGCATCGAGGCGCGCTGCAGGGGCCTGGAGCGCGCGGAGGCGTCGCGGCGTCTGCCAGACGTCGAGCCTCCCGAGCGGGCCATCGGCTTCTGGGTGGCGGCGCTCCGCGAGGCGTTCGAGGAAGCGGGTCTCCTCCTCGCCTACGGCCCGGACGCCGGCCCCGTGGCCGCGGCGACGCTCGGCATGGCCCACGTTCACCGGGCGCGATGTCGCGAGGACAGCGCCCTGTTCGGGCGGCTCCTGGCTGAGCTGGACCTCGTGCTGGCGATCGACCGCGTTGCCTACTGGGCCCACTGGATCACACCCGAGGAGCGGCCCATCCGCTACGACACGCGCTTCTTCGTCGCCGCGGCCTGGCCCGACCAGAGCCCCGAGCCGGACGGGCACGAGATGGTGGCCGCGCGGTGGATCCGGCCGGGCGACGCGCTCGCCCGGCACCGGGACCGTGAGTTCGTACTGCCACTCCCAACGCAGCGGATTCTGGCGTCTGTCTCCGAGCATCCCGACATCGGGGCGCTTCTGGCGGCGGCCCGAGAACGGGACGTCCGGCCAGTGCGCCCGCGCATCGTCCGCGACGGGAGCGTCGAGCGGATACTGCTCCCGGAGGATCCCGGCTGGTTCTGAGCCGGGGCTCGATGCGACGCATCGGGTAAAATCGATCGCATGGCGGTCGCTTGGTGGCTGACGCTCGCGATCCCGCTGACCGGCTCCATGCTTCTCCTGGCCGCGGGGCGCGAGACCGGCGGCGCGCACGCGCAGGCGGCAGGAGGGTCGGGCCGGACCATGTCGCCCGCCCCGCCTCACGTCCACGCCACACCCAAGGGTTGGCGATTCACCTGGCCGAAGGGCGACCCGGTGAAGGGTCGCGAGGTGTTCCGGAAGCTCGAGTGCTACAGCTGCCACGAGGTGCGGGGCGAGTCCTTCCCGACCCCGAGCGACGGCGGGCGGTCGGGCCCCGAGCTATCGGCGATGGGACAACTCCACCCCCCCGAGTACTTCGCCGAGTCGGTCATCAATCCCAGCGCTGTCATCGAGCCCAAGCGAGGATACGCCGCGGCGGACGGCTCGTCGAATATGCCATCGTACAGTGAGTCGCTGACGGTCCAGGAGACGATCGACCTCGTCGCCTACCTTCGCCAGCTCAGACCACCGGTGAGCCGCGCTCCGGGCCAAGGCGGCTCCGGCGGCCACACGACCCACTGACGCGCCGGCACCCCCTCTCCGCTCGATCTACGAGCGGGGGCGACGGCTCGCTTCACCCACGCGCACGAGGGCCGTGTAGAGGTGGTGGGCCTCGTGGAGCAGGAAGAAGTCGAGCCACCCGGCGACGTCCATCTCGCCGAACGTCGGATGGAGGCCCGTGCGCCCGCTCTCGGCCGGCGACATCCCTCGCACGATGGCCACCAGCTCCGCGCGAAGGGCTCTCATCCGGCCGAGCACCTCGTCCGCGGGGAGCGTTGACCAGGCGGGCCACTCCGGATCCTCCTCGGCGCGATAGCGGCCCAGCGCCGGGCGCTCTTCTACCTGGAGCCGCCGCAGGCGCTCCAGGAACACGGCGTGGTGGCGAGCCAGATGGGCGAGGTTCTCCCGCGCCGACCACTCTTCGGGGCGGGGGCGCGCGTCCAGGGCAGCCGGCGTGGCCCGGTCGAGGATGAGGTCGAGCGCACCCAACTGGGTCTCGAGGCGCGCCAGCAGCGGAGCGGGAACGGCCACGCAGGGAGTTCCTTTCCTCCGGACCGGTCAGATCGCGCGCCGCACCACCGTGAGCGTGAGGCCGTGGATGCCGATGGCGCTCGCCGACGCCAGCGCGTACGTGGGCATGACGGCCATGCGATCGACCAGCGCCCCCACCACGAGCATGAACGTAGCGAAGCCGAACGAGCCCAGCACCATCCCGCGCAGCAACTGGACAGCCGCCCCCGCGCCCTGGTCCCGCTGCGCGAACACCGCGAGCAGGGCGCCGAATACCGGGATAGGAGACAGCATGCCAGCCAGGGCGGGTCCGAGCGCCGCGGCCACCGAGGTCAGGCCGAGCACGAGCAGCGCGGCGAGCGCCATCCGGATCGCCAGGTCGCCCGGCAGGAGGCGTGGTGAGGCGGCCGGCGGACCGCCGTCAGCCATGAGCACGCCGCTCCCGGCGAGGACGACGCAGACGAAGGTGAACGCGAGCCCGATCGGGAGGCTCGCCTCCCGGAACACGAGCGTCGACGCGCCGAAGGCGCCGAGCGCCGCGGCGAGAGAGCCAGCCCAGCCGGCCCCTCGCCGGGCCGTCCGACCGTAGGCGAGGCAGAACGCCGCGAGCGAGACGAGGCCGAAGAGGGTGCCGAGCGCCGCCCGCCCGGCGAACTGGGGTCCCTGCTCGATGGCGAGGACGAAAGAGACGGGGCCGGACGTGAGCGGGAGGCCGGCCAGCCATCCGCCGACCCCGGGCCCCCAGCGCCGGCCCGCGAGCGTCGCGACGAGGATCAGGATGGGCGCCAGCAGGAGCTTGAGCAGTGTGGTCGTCGCCACGGGCTCTACCGTCTCACGGCCCGGGAATCCTGCCCACTGGCTCGCTTGACACGCCAGCGGGGGCAGGGCCACACTCCCTCCGCGGCCTGCCTCTCCGGTCGCGTCCCGAAATCGTGCCCACGAAGCGCCCCGTCCTCGGGTAGCCATGTCGCGGGAGCGTCTGTCCTGAGCATCCGCACCTCGTGGCCCCGCGCCGTCACCGGCACGGCCGTGGTCGTGGTCTTGCTGGCCACGCTCCGACTCTTGTGGCTCTCGCGGAGCTGGCCGCTCGTCCACGACGCGCCCCTCATGCACTACGTCGCCTGGCGGATCCTGGAGGGCGCCGCGCCCTATCGCGACCTCTTCGACATGAACTTCCCCGGCGTGTACGCGGTGCACCTCCTGCTCCTCATGACCCTCGGGCCCGGAGACGGGGCGTTCCGCGCGTTCGACGTCGGTCTGCTGGTCGCCGCCGGTGCCGGGCTCTGGACCGCGCTGCGCCGCCCCTCGGCGTGGGGCGGCCTGGCCGCGGTGGGCCTGTTCGGGCTCTACCACGTCGCCGGCGGTCCCTGGCTTGCCGGACAGCGCGACCTCCTGCTCTGCGTCATCTTGGCGTGGGTTGCCGGGAGTGTCATGGCCTCGATCGAGGCGCCGGGGGACGAGGACCGGATCCGCTGGCTCGGCGGTGCGGCACTCGCCCTCGGGCTGGCCGTGTGGGTCAAACCACACGCCATCGTTCTCGTCCCGGTCCTCGTGGTGTGGGTGTGGTCGGCGCTCCACGGGCGGGCGCGGGGCCGCGCCCTCGTCGTCGTCGCCGCCGGAGTGGCGCTGCCCGGCGCGGCGGTGGTCGCGTGGCTCGGCTGGACCGGCGGCCTCGCCGCGTTCGTGGACATCGTGGTACGGTACCTGATCCCGCTCTACAGCCGGCTGGGACGGAACGACCTCTTCCGTGAGATGGCCGCACGCGACTACGGGATCGGCGTGCTGCTCGGCCTCGCCGCCTGGGCGAGCCTCGGCGCTGCCGCCCTGGCGCGAGCGCGGCAATGGCGAGAGCTCGGGGTGCTGGCGACGGGGGTCGCCTACGGCATCGCGCACTTCGGGGCGCAGGGAAGAGGATGGGAGTACCACTTCTACCCGCTTGCGCTCTTCGCGACGGCGCTCGGCGGGGCGGGCCTCGGCGCGGCGGTGGCTCACGGGCGCCGGGCGCTCGCCGTGATGCTGGTGCTCATCTTGGTGGGGATGACGGGCGCGCTGTGGGCGAAGGGCCAGCGCAACCTGGCGCCGGACTGGATCGCCGAGAAGCTCGGGCGCGTGGACGGCGTGTCGGAGGCCCTCCGGCCGGTCGTCGCGGCGGGAGGGACGGTGCAGGTGTTGGACACGACCGGCGGGGGGATCCACGCGCTGTTCCGCCTCCACGCGCGGCAGCCCAGCCGCTTTCTCTACGACTTTCATTTCTACCACGACGTCGACCATCCGTACGTGCGGCGTCTTCGCGCCGAGCTGATGGCCGCGCTCAGAGCGCGGCCTCCGGCCGGGGTCGTGATCTTCGAAGAAGGGTGGACGGCGGGGGGTTACGAGCGCGTGGCGGCTTTTCCGGAGCTCGAGCGCTGGCTCCGGGAAGGACTCCGGCTCGCGGAGGAGGGCGATGGCTACCGGCTCTACGTCGGACCGGCGGCCCCCCGGTAGCACGGCGCGTGAGGCGATCGCGCGCGTCGTGGAGGCCTACGACGACTGGGCGATACGGCTCTACTCCCGCGCGCGCTTTCTCATCCTCCGGCAGCGCTTCCTGGACGAGATCGTCCAGTACCTGCCCCACTCGGGCGATGTCCTGGACCTCGGCTGCGGCTTCGGGCTCTTCTCGCTCTACTACGCGCAGATCCTGCCGGGCGTCCGCTTCCGGGGCGTCGACCTGAGCGCGCGGCGTATCGGTATCGCCCGGGAGGCCGGGCGGCGGCTCGGCCTGGCGAACGTCGAGTACGTCGTGGGGGATGCACGCGACTTCCGCGGTGAGCGGGAGTATGCGGGTGCCTACATGCTGGACATCATCCACCACATCGCGCCGGCGTCGGTGCGACCCTTGCTCGCCGAGCTTCATGCCACGCTCGCGCCCGGCGGCTGCCTCGTGGTCAAGGACGTGGACCGACGGCCCGCCTACAAGCGCTGGTTCACGCTCGCGCTCGATCTGCTGATGAGCCCCACCGACCCTCCGCACTACTGGGCGGCCGAGGCGCTCCAGGCCGCGCTCGAGGAGACGGGATTCCGTGTCTACCGTCACTCCATGGTGGATTTCCTTCCGTATCCGCACGTGCTCTACGTCTGTCGCAAGTTCGGCGGCTGAGGTCGCCGGTCACCCCGGCGCGCCCGGCTCGAAGAGCGCGGGCGCGGAGAGCGCCGCCTCCAGGACGGCCATCGTCACGTTGGAGCCGGTGAGGACCAGTACCAGGCGGCGGCCGCGGAGATCCAGGCGGCCCGCCCAGGCCGCTGCCAGAGACGCGGCCCCAGCGGGTTCGACGAGGACGTGGGCGTGCTCGACGAGCGCGCGGAGCGCCCGGAGCAGCATCGAGTCGGGAACGGAGACGGCATCGTCAATCCAGGTCCACAGGCCCTCTAGCGCGAGGCGGGCGGGGACCCGGCACACGAGGCCGTCCGCGATCGTGTCGATTGCCCGCTCGACGGCTCGGCGCTCGCGGAAGCTCTCGACCATGGCCGGCGAGCCCGAGGACTGGACCGCCACCACGCGCGCCCGGGGCTGAAGGCCCTTGAGCGCGACAGCGCATCCCACGGCCAGCGTGCCGCTGCCCATCGGCACGAACAGGACGTCGATCTCGGGTAGCCGGTCGGCGACCTCCAGGCCCACGGCGCCGGCCCCTTCCATGACGTCGAGGCTCTCGCCATCGTCCACGAACAGGAGGCCGCGTGACGCGGCGAAGCGCTGGGCGTCGACCTTGGCCTCGTCGAGGTCGACGCCTCCCTCGTGGATGGTGGCGCCGAGGGCCTCGATCATCCGCCGCTTCACCGGGTTCGCCCCGTGCGGGAGGAAAACGTGGGCGGCGACGCCCACGGCCCTCGACGCGTACGCGACTCCCTGCCCGTGATTGCCGGTCGACGAGGTGACCGCCCCGACGGCGACGCCGGCCTCGTGCGCCCGGAGGAGCGCGGTGAACGCGCCCCGAAGCTTGAACGACGCGATCGGGCTCACCGTCTCGTTCTTCAGCCAGACGTCGGCGTCGAGCGCCCGCGAGAGGAGCTCGGATCGGACGAGGGGGGTTTCGGGGAGGTGGGGGCGGAGCGCGACGCGGGCCCGCTCGATGCCGGCTAGGTGAGGCAGGCGGAGGGCGGCTCGCGGCCTGGACCGCTTCGGCTCACCGGTCGTCTCGCCCATCCGCTCCTCCTTAGTCCCGACAACCGAGAAGCCGCAGCGTGTCCTCGCGCAGTCGCGCCCGCTGCACCTTGTCTCCGTGGGGCCCCGGTGTGCGCGGCACGTCCGGAACGACGAAGACGTGGCGTGGCACCTTGTAGCCAGCCAGGCGCCCCCGGCAGTGCGCGATGACTTCCGATTCGGTCGGCGCGGCGGCAGGACGCGGGATGACGTAGGCGACCGCGACCTCCCCGAGGCGTGCGTCGGGAACGCCGACCACGAACGCCTGGGCAAGCTTCGGGTGCGTCACCAGGAATGCCTCGATCTCGGCGGGCGCTACCATCTGGTGACCGATCCGGAGCGTCTCCTTCAGCCGGCCGACGAAGAACACGCGCCCGGCTGCGTCCAGGACCGCGAGGTCCCCCGTATGGAGCCATCCGTCCGGATCGATCGCCTTTCGCGTCTCCTCCGGCTTCTCGTGGTAGCCGCGCGTGACCTGAGGGCCGCGGAGGAGCAGCTCGCCGGCCTCCCCGGAGGGACGGTCCGCGCCCGTGTCGGGGTCGACGACGCGCGCTTCGAGCCCTTCAGCCGGCCAGCCGCCCGCCCGACGTCGGAGCTCGACCGGATCGTCGGGACAGGGACACAGCGCGAGCGCGTTCACCTCCGTCATGCCGTAGGGCTGGACGGCGCCGGTCATCCCGAGACGTCCCACGACCTCGTCGAAGAGACCGTGGCGGCCTCCACCTGTCATGGCCACGCCGCCCGTGCGCAGCGAGGAGCGGTCGTGGCGCTCGAGCTCCGGGTGGTCGAGCACCGCGGCGAGCATCGCATCGACGGCGTTCCAGACGGTGATCCGCTCCTGCTCGATCAGGTGGATCACGACTGCGGGATCGAACCCGTCGGTGACTACGAGCGCCGCGCCGTGGCTCCAGGCCATGAGGGGGATCAGGAGGCCACCCCACGTTCCGGAGAACGGCAGCGTATGCAGCACGCGGTCCTGCTCGGACAGCCCGAGGCGCGCGCCCGAGGCGAATGCATGGGGTACCGCGTTCTCGTGGCTGATCATGGCCCCCTTCGGGAACGCAGTCGTGCCGGAGGTGTAGAGGATGGCGAAAACCCGGTCGGGCGTGACGAGGGTTCGTCGCGACGCGAGGAGCGCCTCGAGCCCCGGGTCCTCCCCGGCGGCCAGGATGTCGGCGTGCCGATGGGTGCCCCCGTAGGCGTCGTCCGCGAGACAGACTACATGGCGGAGCCTTGGGAACCGCTCGAAGCTGAGCCGATCGGCGTCGCGGGTGTGGAGGCGGGGCAGAACCTCGTCGAGGCGCTCCAGGTAGTCCACGGGGCCGGCGTGGTCCTGCAGCACGAGGGCGGTTGCGCCGGACTGGCGCAGGACGTAGTCGAGCTCATGGGCCCGATGCCGGGTGTTGACCGCCACGAGCACCGCGCCGATCCGGGCGACGGCGTGCTGCATTACCAGCCACTCCGGCCGGTTCGGCATCCAGAGCGCCACCCGGTCATTGGGCTCGATCCCGAGCGCGAGAAGCCCGCGGGCGCAGCGCTCGATCTCGCGACCGAGGTCGGCGTAGCTGAGGCGGCGCTCGAGGAAGACCAGCGCCTCCCGCGCCGGATGACGGCGCAGGACGTCGTCGAGCATCGAGGCAAGGGTCGCGTCGCGGTACCGGTTTCCCGGAGCGTAGCCGGCCATGGAGTAGAATTTTCGCATGGATCCAGTGCTGGACGCCGCGCTCCGCCGGGCCAAGTATCTCTATGTCACGACCTACGGCGCCTCGGGGAAGTCCGGCACGGTGCCCGTGTGGTGCTGGTACGACGGCCGGGACCTCTACTTCACGACCGACCGCGAGAGCCTGAAGGCCCGGCGCATCCGGCAGACCGGGCGGGTGACCGTGCGGGTCGCCGCGCGCGACGGTTCCACCTTCGAGGGCCGCGCCGAGCTGGTCGAGGGGCGCCCTGACCTCGAGGCGGCGCTCCTCCGCGCCTACCGCCGGAAGTACTGGGTCCTGGTCCCGCTGTACATGGGCCGATGGATCCGCCGTCGGCTCGCCAGCGGCCGGAGCACCCTCGTCCGCGTCAGCGCCCGTCCCGCGGCGGCGGTCTGAGCCAAGCGCGCTCCCGCGCCGAAACACTGCGGACGCCGGGGGCTCCGTGGGGGCCGTTGACAGGTCGGCGGTCCGCTTCCTACGGTATTGTATGAGCGGCGCCCGATTCGAGGAGCTGTCACGGGCCCACGAGCGCACCAAGGCCGATCTTGCGCGGGCCACGCGGGAGCTCCGCGAGCTCATCGGGATCGGCGTGCGGCTAGCGGCGGAGCGGGACACGGACGCGCTCCTCGACCTGATCCTCACGACGGCCCGCGAGATCACCTGGAGCGACGCGGGCGCGCTCTATCTGGTGGATACGGATGGGAGCGGCACGCGCTGCCTCCGGTCGGCGCTCGTCCAGAACGACAGCCTGCCCGTGACCATGAAGGAGCACGTTGTCCCGATCGGCCCCCAGAGCGTGCCCGGCTACGCGGCGCTGAGCGGCGAGGTCGTCAACTTGCCCGACGCCGCCGCCCCGCCCCCGGGGTCGCCGTTCACGAGCGACCGCGTCCTCGACCAGGAGACCGGATATCGCTCGAAGTCCATGCTGGTCGTGCCGATGAAGACCCCGAAGGGCGAGGTCCTGGGAGTGCTGCAGCTCATGAACCGGAGGCCTGACCGGTCGCGGCGCTCCGGGTCACTCGAGGAAACCTCGCGCGACGCGGTCTCCTTTTCCGCGCGCTCCCAGGACCTGGCGATGGCCCTGGCCGCCCAGGGCGCGGTGGCCCTCGAGAACAACCGGCTCTACGCTGAGCTCCGCGCGGCGCTGGCCACGGTGGAGGAGTCGCAGCAGCGGATCATCCGGAGCGAGCGTCTCCGAGCGCTGGGCGAGATGGCCGGGGGCGTCGCTCACGACTTCAACAACGTGCTCGCCGTGGTCATCGGGCGGGCTCAGCTCCTGCAGCGCCAGATCGACGCGCCCGAGCTGCGGCGGCAGCTTCAGATCATCGAGCACGTTGCCCAGGACGGCGCCCAGACGGTTCGCCGCATCCAGGAGTTCGCACGGATGCGCCGGACCCGACCCTGGCAGCAGGTCGACGTGACTGAGGTCGTCCGCGAGGTGGTCGAGGCCGCCCGGCCGCGCTGGAGCGACCAGGCTCAGGCGCGCGCCGTGACGTATGCGATGCGGCTCGACCTCGCCCCAGTGCCTCCAGTGATCGGTGACCCGGCGGAGCTGCGGGAGACCTTCCTCAATCTGCTCTTCAACGCGCTCGACGCGATGCCGCAGGGCGGCTCCGTGACCTTCTCGACGCGGGTTGAGGATGGCCGCATCGCCAGCGTGATCGCGGACACGGGCGTCGGCATGAGCGAGGAAGTGCGGCAGCGCTGCTTCGAGCCCTTCTTCACGACCAAGGCGGAGCATGGAACCGGTCTCGGCCTGTCGATCGCCTACGGGATCGTGACGCGGCACGGGGGCGAGATCGAGGCCTGGAGCCGACCCGGTGCGGGGAGCCGATTCACCGTGCGCCTGCCGATCGGCGCGGAGATACCCTCGGCTCCGCCCGAGGCGCCGGCGCCGCGCGTGGGCCGGAGCGCGCGGATCCTCGTAGTGGAGGACGAGGCCGCGGTCCGGGAGGTGCTGGTCGACGTCCTCCAGGCCCAGGGACACGAGGTCGTGGCCTGCGCGGACGGCCCGTCGGCCCTGGCCCACGTCGATGGACCGGCGTTCGACCTCGCCCTCGTCGACCTGTCGATGCCGGGGCTCTCCGGCTGGGAGGTCGCCAAGGGCCTCCGCTCGGCGCATCCGACGGTCCCGATCGCACTGGTCACGGGGTGGGGGGACCAGATCGACTCCGGGGAAGCGCGGACGCGCGGGATCGACTACCTGATGGCCAAGCCCTTCGACGTCGATGACATGACGAGGCTCGTGGCCCGCATCCTCGCCCACGAGCCGAACGACGACCGATGACCGGCGAGAGGAGCAAGGCTATGGGGTGGGCGAGTGTATCGACGGCATTGGCGATCCTGGTACTGAGCTCGGGGTGGATGGAGACGGCCTGGGCTCAGGGAACGGCGTGGATCCACGTCTCCGTGGAGACCCGGGGCGCCGTGGGAGAACAAGTCAGCACGTTCCGCGCCTTCACCACGTCCGACCAGCCGGGCACGCAGCGGATCGTCGTCGACCGCCTGTGCGTCAAGGGCATCGCCCACCGTGTCGAGGAGCGCTGTGTGGCGAACGTGGACTCGGTCGAACTGGTCGAGCGCACCACCGGGCTGCCCGGCATGGGAAGCCTCTGCGTCGAGGCAGTCGCGTCGGCGGAGTCGAAGGTGGGGCCCCTGTCCGCCACCGCCCGCGCGTGCCCCTGACCACCCTCGCCACGGGGGGCGCGCGCCCGGCCGCTACTGGAGGCGGTAGAGGCGGACCGCGTTCCCGTGGGCGATCCGCTCTGCGGTCGCCGGCGGGAGCTCCCCGAGGATCCTGCGGGTCCAGCCCATCAGCCGGTCCAGCATCGCCGGCGCGAAGAGCGCCGGCGCCCAGAGGTCGATCCCCGCGAGGAGCCGGTCCGCGCGCTCGGTGAGGAGGTCCCGCCAGCCGGCTGCGAGCGGGCCCGCTTCCGAGGCGAGCGCCGGGGATCGCAGGAAGTGCATGCCGGAAAGGTCGACGTGGAGGTTCTCGTGCCGGGCGAGGAGTCCGGCGAGCACCGCCGGCTCCGCGCTGCCGCCGTGGGCCACGACGATCGTCGCCTTGCGGTTCTGATCCAGCGCCCGCTCCAGCTCGGGAACCAGCCCGTCCGTGAGCTCGTCGTGGATGACGAAGGGCGCCCCGTGCCCGGCGCAGACGTCGAGGAGCGCCCGGAAGGGTGGCGTGTCGATCGCCCGCCGGATCTTGCGTGACGCCTGGTGGACGTGGACCTCGCCCGCCCCCCGGTATTTCCCGCTGCCGAGGTCCCGCTCGAGTCGACGCGCCGCGTCCGGCGCGAGCGGGTCGGACACCGGCGCCACCGGGATCACCCGGTTCGGGTGGCGCTCCGCAGCCCGCGCGATCCAGGCGGGATCATCCTTCTGGACCCCTCCCACGCCGAGGAGCGCGACCCTCAGGATCCGGTGACGGTCCATCGCCTGGACCAGCGGCTCGATCGCCTCCGGACCGTTGAGGTGGGAGTGGGCGTCGATCAGCGGCCCTGCGTAGGGTGTCGCGCTCCACGCCGCGCGCGCCGGGAAGACTCCGAGCGCGAGCGCCTTGAGAACGGCCCGGCGGCTCGGCCTGCAGCAGGACACCTCGCGAGCCTACGGGACGCCCGGTGGACGTGTCAAACGGAGCGTCTCGAGCGCGCCGCCCGCGAGCCCGCGGCTATACTGGACCCAGGGATCCTTCATGGACTTCACCCTCACCCCCGCCCAGGCCGAGATCCGCCGGCAGGTCGCCCTGCTGTCCCGGGGCTTCGGTTGGGAGTACTGGCGGGAGAAGGACCGAAAGGCGGAGTACCCGATTGAGTTCGTGCGCGCTTTCGCGGACGCCGGCTGGCTCGGGCTCGTCATCCCCGAGGCGTACGGAGGCGCGGGCCTCGGCGTGACCGAGGCCGTGCTGATGCTCGAGGCGATCTCGGCCTCTGGTGCCGGCCTGTCGGGCGCGTCCCCGATCCATTTTGCCGTCTTTCCGCCCATGCCGATCATGCGTCACGGCAGCGAACGCCTGCGACGGCGCGTTCTGCCGGAGATCGCGGCCGGACGGCTCAGCCTGGCCTTCGGTGTCACCGAGCCGAACGCGGGGACGGACACGAGCCGCATCCAAACCATCGCCCGTCGTGACGGGTCCGGATGGATCGTGAGCGGCCGGAAGGTCTGGACCTCGAACGCGCGGCACTCACAGAAGATGCTGCTCCTCGCGAGGACGACGCCCTACGAGGCGGCCGGCCCGCGGAAGCTCGACGGGCTCACGCTCTTCGTTGCGGACCTGGATCCCACGGCCGTGGAGCTCCGGGAGATCGAGAAGCTCGGCCGGGCGGCCGTGGACTCCAACGAGGTCATCATCGACGGGCTCCGGGTAGCGGACGAGGACGTGGTGGGCGAGGTGGGGCGGGGGTTCTATCACCTGCTCGACTCGCTCAACCCCGAGCGTGTCCTCGTGGCCGGCGAGGCGGTCGGGATCGGGCGGGTGGCGCTCGAGCGGGCCGCTGCGTACGCGCGCGAGCGCGTCGTGTTCGGGCGGCCCATCGGACAGAACCAGGCCGTCGCGCACCCGCTGGCGCTCTCGTGGGCTCGGCTGGAGGCTGCCTGGCAGCTGACCCTCCGCGCCGCGTGGCTCTTTGACCGGGGCGAGGCGTGCGGCGCCGAGGCTAACGCCGCCAAAGTTCTCGCCGCGGAGGCCGGCTTCGACGCGGCGGACGCCGCTCTCCAGACGCTCGGCGGCTTCGGCTATGCGAAGGAGTTCGACGTGGAGCGCCTCTGGCGGGAGGTGCGGCTCTACAAGATCGCGCCGGTTTCCCAGCAGATGGCGCTCAACTACCTGGCCGAACGCGTCCTCGGCCTCCCCAAGTCCTACTGACCAGTGAGCACGCCCGGCCGGGACTCTCGCGACGCTCCGGCTGGCGCCGGGCCGACTGATGACAGAGGCGGCCCCGGCCGTCTAACTGCCATGGGCTCGTTCGGGCGCTGGATCCGCCAACGGCGCGTCCTGGCGGCCTTCGCGGCGGGCGCCCTCCTGACGCTCGGGGCGGTCGCCATCGTCGGCTACCTGATCCTGGCCGACCAGCGGCGCTCGGCCCGCGTCCTCGCCGCGGCCCTCACCCAGGCGCTCGAGCGCGAGGTCCGGATCGAGCGCGTCACGGATCTCGGCCCCTCCCGGGTCGTCCTTCGAGGCCTCCGGCTTCCCGCGGAGCGGGGCTGGCCGGCGGACGTCAAGGCTGAGTCGGTGGAGGTTACCGGCCCGCTCCTGGCGGCGGCGCGCGGCGAGGCCGCACCGGTCCGGATCCTAGTGACGCGACCGACGGTCGGCGTCGGAGGAGGGGGCACGACGGGCGCCGCGGCGCTCGAAGGGCTCCGGCAGGGTCTGGCGAGTCTGGTCGGAAACGCCGCGCTCCTCGACGTCGCGATCGAGGGAGGGGTGCTGGAGGTTCCGGGAGCCGCCGCCGAGACGGCGACTTTCGACGCCACACTCCACAAGGGGAGCGGTGAGGCGCGTGGAGAAGTGGTGTTCCGGAACCGGGCGCCATCCCGGTTCACGCTGGGACTCCACGCGCGGGCGGAGGGCGACACGATTCATCTGAACCTGGCCGGCGAGGGTCGACTCGAGCCCCTGTCGCCCTGGCTGCCGGCCGCACTGACGCGGGCGGCGGGGACGACGCCGGTAGGCGCGCGCGCTCAGCTCGCGCTCTCGCCGGGCGACCGCGCCGGAGGCCACGCGAGCGCGCGGCTCGGTGACCTCGCTGCGGTCGAGGGGACGCTCTCCGTTCAGGACAAGCGAGTCCGCTTCACGGGGCTTCGCGGCACCGCCGACCTCGGGTTCGCCGGAACGACCGCGGGGCTGGCGGGTCCCGTGAAGGGCCGCGTGGAGCTCGCCGAGGGCGAGGTCACCTGGGTGCCGGAGCGTGGTGGGCCGCCGGAGGCGCGGGTCACGCTGCACCTGCTGGACGCGGCGCTGCCGGCCTCCGCTACCGGCGTCAACGTACTCGCCCGCGCGGTGGAGGCCCGGCTCACGCTCGAGCCCCGTCCAGGGGGCGCCAGCGCGCGGGGCGAGCTTCGCGGCGAGCGCGTCGAGGTGGCCGGACTCGAGCTGGCGCCGCTGGCGACTCCGCTGCGGGTTGATCTCGACGCCGGCGGCGGCGTCTCGCGGGTCGAGTTGACCGGCCTGACCGCAGAGGTCCACGGGTTGCCGCTCCGGGGCACGGTGGCCTACGACGTGGCGCGGGGACGGGCAGACGCCCGGGTCGAGTCGAGCGCGGCGCGTCTCGACACGCTCGCCCGCCGTCTCGGGGTGGACATGCTCGGCCCGTCGGACCAGCTCCGCGCCTCGAGCGTCCGGGTGGTCGTGACGGCGCTCGACCCGAGAGGCTGGAGCGACGGGAAGGTCGAGACGGAGATCCGCGGCCTGGTCCTCCGGCAGCCCGAGGGCGAGGCTGCCGTCGAGCGCGCGAGCCTCACCGCGGACGTCCGGTCCGGGGGCGCGGCCATCGCCCTCGCGGCCGAGCGGGTGCGGGGCGCCTTGCCCCGGTTCGAGGGACTGGTGCCACGGGTCGTCGGCTCCGCCGACGTCGATCGTCCCGACGGGAGCGCGCGCCTCGCCCGCGCCACGGTGACGGCACGTGACGGGGAGGGCCGCGAGATGCTCCAGGCGGACATCGCACGTCAAGGGGCCGGCGGCGCGGCGCCCGTACGATTGACGGCGCGGATGCCCGCCCTCGAGCGTCTCGCGTCGCTCTGGCCGTCCGTCCCCCGGCAAGCGTACGGGTCCGCGACGGTCGAGCTCCAGGCGCCGGACTTGGGGTTCGGCGCGTACGACGGCCGGCTCGGCCTCAAGGTCGCCACCACGGAGCTCCTCGGCGGCCGCTTGAGCCTCCGGGACGTGACGGCCGACGTGCCGCTCTACCGTGGCAAGAGCGCCGCGACGGCCGCTCCCATGTCCGGTGGATCGCTCGCCGTGGGAGAGCTGATCGGATACGGGGTCGTCCTGTACGACCTTACGGGGAAGGGTCGGATGATAGACGAGCGGCTCGCGCTCGACGATCTCCGCTACGCGCTGTACTCGGGCCAGGGCCAGGGGACGCTCGAACTTGAGCTCGCCGCCGCCGGGCCGACGGCACGTGGGCGGCTCACGGGAGAAAACGTGCGCATCGAGGAGTTCATCGCCGCCTACGGGATCCGTGGCGGCACGATGACGGGTCTTCTGCGGTACGATCTAACCATGCGCTACGGTGGCGGCCGTTTGGGAGCGGATGGTCGGTTCCTGGTGCCGGAGGGAGGAACGGTCACGATCGAGCTGCTGGACCGTTTCCTCTCGTACGCGTCCGCCGATCCGAGCGGCGTGGTGAAGCGCGCCCTCGGGAACCTCCGAGCCTTCGATTTCAAGGCGGCCGAGGCGACGGTCCGCACGGCCAGCGACGACCTCCGGGTGAGTCTGAGCCTCCAGGGCCGGGAGCGCCTCGGCATCTTCCCGCCGCGAGTGAAGGAGATCAATGTGCGCGACATGCCCATCGGGTTCCTGGCGCGGCAGTTTCCGGGCCTGTGATGATGACGAAGCGAAGGCTCGCCGCCCACGCTCTGGCCCTCGCGACGCTCGCGCCTGCCGTCGCCGCCTGCGTGCCAGTGACCGTCAACATCACCTTTCCCCAGGAGCAGCTCGACGCCGCGGCGCGGAAGATCGAGGACATGCCAGCCCCGGCCGCGGCCACCCCCCCGCCGCCGGCTCCGCCCCCCGGCGGGGGCCGGACGGTTGACGTGACGCCCAGGGTCGACACCCGGTCGCCCGAGGTCGTCAAGGCGAACGCGTCCCGCCGCGAGCGCCGCCCCGCGCTCCGCGAGTGGAAGAATCGGGGCTGCGTCGGCGAGACGAACCAGGGGACGCTGGTGGCCCGGCCCGGCGACGGATGCGGTCCGGAAGTCGCGGCGCTGATCCGCGACGAGAACGCCGACCGCCGGATCATCTACGACGTGTTCATGAAGGAGAACAACATTCCGGCAGCCGACCGGCCGCGTGTGAACAGCGCCTTCGCGAAGGCCCGCCAGGAGCGCTCGCGCCCCAATGACTGGATTCAGCTGGAAGACGGCCAATGGGCCAGGAAGTCGTGACCAGGCGGGTGCCAAAGGGGGAGCGCACGATGGGCACGATGGGGCGGATCCGCTTCGGCTGCCACGTTGGGATTCTCGTGCTGACGGCGGTCCTCGCCGCCTGCGTCCCGGTGACGGTGAACATCACGTTCCCCCAGGAGAAGCTCGACGACGCGGCGAACCAGATCGTGGACATGAGCCGGCGGCCGGAGGGCGTGCCGCCGCCTGGGTCATCGTCGCCCGGTGGCGCCCCGCCCAAGCCGGGCTCGAGCCTCGACCGGTGGCCGGTGCGCCTGGGGCCCCGCGAAGCCTTCGCCGAGGAACGCCGGATCGAGGTGGCGCAGGCGCCGAAGACGGACAGCGTGGAGCTCCGCCGGCTGACCGAGTCGCAGAACCAGCGCCTGGGCGCGCTCCAGCAGTGGATGGCCCGCGGATGCATCGGGGAGAGCAACCAGGGGTTGGTGGAGCCGCGTCCCGGGCAGGGCTGCTCCGGCGAGGTCGCGAGGCTGATCGGGGACGAGAACCGGGATCGTCAGGCGATCATCGAGACCTTCATCCGCCAGAACAACATGGCGGCCTCGGAGGCGGGGCGCGTCAAGGCGTCGTTCGCCAAGGCCTACCGTGAACGAGCTCAGGGCGGGCAGTGGATCCAGACCGATCAGGGGGAGTGGGTGAAGAAGTAGCCTTGCCGCTGCGTGCCGTCTTCCTGGACGCGGGCAACACGCTGGTCGGTCTGGACTACGACACGATCGCGCGCCGGATCGGGGACGAGGGGCACCGGGTCGAGGCGCCCGCGGTGCGGTCCGCGGAGGCGCGCGCCCGCGTCCGGCTGGATCCCCACCTCGCCGCCCGCCAGTCGACGGAGACCGCGGACGTCTTCACCCGCTACGTGCGATACGTGCTCGAGGAGCTCGGGCTCGGATGGGGCGAAGGGAGCGAACGCCTCGTGCAGGACCTGCGCGCCGTCAACCCGCCCTTCGGGCTGTGGTCGGTGTGCCTGCCCGAGGCGCCGGGGGCGCTCGCGGCGCTCCGCCGGCTCGGGCTCCGGCTGGCCGTCGTCTCGAACTCGAACGGCACGGTGGCCCGCCTCCTCGAAGCGCTCGGTCTCGCGCGTTGGCTGGACGCCGTCGTCGACTCGGGCGTGGTCGGATTCGAAAAGCCCGATCCCCGGATATTCCGCCACGCGGCGTCGATTCTCGGCGTGGAGCCCCAGGAGGCGGTCCACGTGGGCGATCTCTACTCCGTCGACGTCATCGGCGCGCGCGCGGCCGGGGCCCGCGCCATCCTCCTCGACCCCTGCGGCGCCTGGGTGGTGGACGACTGCCCGAAGGCTCGCGACATCGACGATGCCGCGCGCCTGATCGCGCGATGGCGTGAGGGCGCCGGAGGCTAGGGGGAAGCCACGCGGTCGACGAAGCGAGCGGCCAGCCCGGTGTAGCGGGCGGGGTCGAGGAGGGCGTCCAGCTCGGCCGGGCCCAGGTAGGGGCGGACCCGAGGGTCCTCGAGGAGCAGCTGCCTGAGCGATCGCTGGCCCTCCACCGCGTCCATGCACAGCTCGTAGACGACCTCGTGGGCCTGCTGGCGGCCGATGTGTCGTCCGAGCGCCAGCATCACGGCCTCGCTCAGGAGGAGTCCGTCGAGCACCTGCAGGTTGTCCCGCATCCGCGCCGGGTACACCTGGAGGCCGGCGAGGATGGCCTGGGTCCCACGCAGCATCCCGGCGACGAGGCACGAGGCTTCGGGCACGACCGCCTGCTCGGTTACGCCCGCCCGCTTGTCCCGCTCGTGGGCCGAGACCATGCCCTGGAGGGCCGGCGCGACCTGCGCGTGAAGGAGCCGGCCCAGCGCCACCACGTGTTCGCATGCCGACGGGTTGCGCTTGTGGGGCATCGTGCTGGACCCGACCTTCCCCCGGTGAAACGGCTCCTCCACTTCCGCCACTTCCGTCTTCTGGAGGTCGATGACCTCGTTCGCGATCTTCGCGAGGGTGCCGCCAACCAGCGCGTAGGTACAGACGACCTCGGCCACGCCGTCCCGGGCGGTGTGCCAGGCGATCTCCGGGAGGGCCAGACCCAGGTCCTCGCAGAAGAGCGCCTGGAGCTCGAAGCCCTTCTCGCCGATGGACGCGAGCGTGCCCACCCCGCCCCCCAGCTGACCTCGAAAGACCCGGGGCTCGAGCTGGGCGAGCCGCTCGAGGTGGCGGTCCACTTCGGCCACCCATACGGCGAGCTTGTAGCCGAACGTGATCGGCAGGGCCTGCTGCCCGTGGGTCCGGCCCGCCTGGACGGTGTCGCGATGGCGGCGGGCGAGGGCCGCGAGCAGTCCTCGGATCTCGCCGAGGTCGCGCGTCACGATGGCGTGGCTCGCCCGGAGCTGGAGCACGAGGCCTGTGTCGAGGACGTCCTGGGTCGTCGCACCCCAGTGGATGTACTCGGCCGCGTCCGGCGCGCACGCGCGCGCAAGGCACCGGATCAGGGGCATGATCGGATGGCGGGCTCGGTCGAGCTCCCGCTTCATCTCGGCGAGGTCGAGGAGCTCGACGCGCGCCTTCCGGCTGATCTCCTCGGCCGCCGTGGCGGGGACGATGCCCAGCCGGGCCTCGGCGCGGGCGAGCGCGGCCTCGACGTCGAGCCAGCGCTGAATCATCGCCCGGTCGCTCCAGACCTCGCGCATCTCGGCGGTCGAGTAGAGATCCCCGAAGAACCCGCTGTCGATCATCCCGGCCATGGGCCCTCCCGTCGCGTCAGACGTGCGAGACGGGCTGGCCACGGTCCTCGCGCGCCCGGTTGAGGTAGCTCTCGAGGGCCTGGCGTGCCAGCTCCCGGGCCCCCAGCCCGAAGGCGAGCGAGAGCGCCAGCACCGCGCCCCCGAAGGCGATGCCGAAGACGAGCAGGACCATCTCGCGCGCGACGCCGAGCTCCGTCAGGGCGACCGCGGCCGCCACCGTGAGGACCAGCCAGCGGACCGCCGCCGCCAGCAGCGAAGCTCCGGCCACCTGGGCGTTGACCGCCGCGATCAGGACTCCCTGGGCCAGGAACTGGGCCAGCATCCAGCCCCCGACCACGACCAGGACCGCCACGATGACGTGAGGCAGGAACGCGAGCAGGGTGCCGACCGCCCCCCTGGTTCCCGGCATCTCCAGGGCCTCGACGGCCATGAGGAGCCCGACCAGGAAGATGGCCCAGTAGACAAGCCGCCCGACGAGCTCGGTCGGCGAGAGCCGGTGACCGCTCCGGCCGAGCGCTCCGCTGAGGCCCCATCGCACGCAGCGCGCGTCGAGGTCCGCCGCGCTCATGATCCGCAGGGCGACCCGGCGGACCAGGGCGGCGACCGCCCACCCGAGCAGGATCAGCGTGAGCGCGGCCAGCAGGCGAGGCGTCACGACCAGGAGTCGATGCCCCACGTCCCGGATCGCGTCGAGGACGATGTCGCTCCATTCCTGTTGCATCGCTACCTCCATCGAGCCGAGAGGACGGACTTCTCGGCTTCGAAGGCCGAACCGACTCGCTCCAGGGCGTCGGCGCCCCCGGGCGAGGATCCGGCCTGGGTTTCGAGCACGAATGCGGCGATCCGACCGAGATAGAGCGGCGTCAGCGCCCGAAGGAGGTGATCCCGGGGCAGCCGCCGTTCGTGGTGAGCCACCGCGAAGTCGACGACCACGCGAGCCCACAGGGGTGGCGGGAAGCGGAAATCGTCGGGTCCGAGGAGTCCCAACGGATAGAGTTGACCGAGCGTCTCGTCCGACAGGGCCTGCTCCCAAAGCGGGAGGAGATCCTTCAGGCCGAGGTGAAAGGCCCGGACCATCCGATCCGGCCGGACGTCACCGGCCGGCGGCGCCATGGACCCCGCGTGACCCCGCCGGGGGACCGGCACGCTCCCCCGCACGTCCTGCCACGTGCCGGGATCGCGCTCCATGAGGCGGAAGAGCGGCCCGACGGCGTCCACGAGGGTGTGGGCCAGATCGGTGGGAGCCACGCCGGGATCGAGCTGTTTCCGCCCCAGGTGCACCTCGACTACCGCATGCTGGCGGGTCAGGGCCTGGCCGAGAAGCCGCATCTCCGCTCCCTGGCCCGTCGGCTCGTCGTCCCACTCCTCCGCCGGGGGCAGGGTGTCGAGGAGCGCGGCCGAGACCCCCGCGCAGCCCCCGAGCACTTCCTGGAGGCGCTTGCCGAAGAGCGCGCGCACGAGGGGTCCCAGGAGATTCGTGGTGAGCGTGCCGTCCGTGAGCGCTCGGTCGTAGACGGGCGAGACGTAGTCGGCGTCCCCGCCGAGCGCGGGAGCCAGGAGGATCTCGACCGACTCGGGGGCGAGACTGACGAGGCCCGCGTCGACGACGCTCGCGGCGCGGGCCCCGACGTGCCGCGCCGCGGCCAGTGCCGCGAGGACCGCCCGCCCTCGGCCTGGGCGCCCCGCCACGCGGGCGCTCGCGACGGGCACGGCCCCGCCGTCTACGGGGCGCTGGCTGACGCCTTCGAAGGTGCCGTCCTGCGATCCGCCGTCGACGAAGAGGACGGCGGCTTTCCGCCCGGCGAACCCACGGGCCAGTCCGGCGGCCACGGTGTCCACGACGCCCCCCGCAGTGTGGGCCTGGTTCAGTGCCGTGACGGCGACCAGCGCCTCCACGGGCCCGAGGGCCTCGACGGATGCGGCGCCGTCGGGCGGGAGCACGGCCGCGAGGGTGAGCCCGTCGCCCACGCCGCCCTCGCTAGGCGGTCATCTGGGCGAGGAGGGCCAGGTAGTCCCCCAGGTGACGCGGCAGCAGGAAGTTGCGGCGCACGTACTCACGGGCAGCCCCGCCCAGGCGCGCGGCAAGGTCGGGACTCTGGAGAAGCTGCCGGATGCGGAACGCCGCCCCCTCGACCGAGCCCACGGTGTAGCCGGTGACCTCGGAGAGGACCTGGGCCGGGATCCCGCCCGCGACGCTTCCCACGACCGGCTTGCCCTTCCACATCGCCTCGGCCACGGCCAGGCCGAACCCCTCCTGCCGCGGCAGGTGCAGGACCACGGTCGCCGCCCGCTGGAGCGCGTTCAGCTCCCGGGCGGCGTCGGGCGGTATCACCAGCACGTGGGCGTCCGAGTCCTGTCCCGCGGCCTCGCGGAGCTCGGCCAGGACGGCGCTCCCCTCCGGGTTGTCCGTCGCCCCCCAGCCCGCGAGCACGAGCCGGCACGACACGTACTTCCGCGCGAGATAGAAGGCGGTCAGCGCCCCCTTGGGATCGGCGGCGCGGGAGTAGGCGCCGATCTGGAGGAGGATCGGCTTGTCCCGGGGAATGCCGAAGCGATCCAGGACCTCGCGCACCTCGCTCCGTCCGAGCTCCCGGTTCTTCTCGCCGAGCGGATCGATCGAGGGATGGACGACCAGCATCGGGACGCGGACCCGCTGGGCGAACTTGGGCATCGAGTACACGACGACGTCGTAACGCTCGAGGTCGCGGCGCACGAGGTGCCAAGCGCGCCGCCAGGCATGGGAAAGGTCGGCGTGGCAGCGCCAGGCCCAGCGACCGCGCTCCGAGCGGTGGCGGACCAGCGGCAGGGCCGGAAGGTCATGGACCATGACGAGGTCGGACTCGAGCCGGAGCGCGGCGGCGTTCGTCGCGGCGGTCTCCACGTAGGAGACGAGCATGGCTTCCGTGATGGTTGCTGGCTGGCCGCCGAGGGCGGTCTCGAGCGCGCGAGCCGCTCCGTAAAACGTCGGGTCTCCGACGATCACCTCCCACGTGGCATCGACACCCAGGTCCTGGAACAAGGGCACGAGCCGAGCCAGGATCTCCGAGGACCCGCTGCCGTAGCGGCTGGCGTTGACGTGGACGAAGCGCCGTCCCTGCAGCCGCTCCGCGAGCTTCAGCAGGAGATCGATCGCGCCCCGCGGCGCGACGTCACGGTAGTCCTCGAGGCGCGCACCGGTCATCGGCCGGCTCCCGCGGCCAACGCCTCGTCGAGGAGCGCGATGAGCCGCACCCGGGCCTGCTCGAGGCCGGCGGCGTAGGGGTTCACGGCCTGGACGCGGGCGGCCAGCTCGGGCAGCCCGAGGCCTCGCTCGAGCCAGGCCGCGAAGTCGTTGCGCCCCCGGCCGAGCCGAAGCCGGGCCTCGACGAGGTGGAAGTAGAGGGCGCTCTGGTCGATCTCGAGGAGGGCGTTCCGGAGCTCGGGGAGCGTTCGCGCCTCGACTCCCGTCGGGACCTCGACGATCTTCGACTGTATGAAATCGAAGGGCTCCCCGGATACCAGCTGCGGCACGATGCCGAGACGTCGGAGATGCTCGTCCACCACCGACACCAGCTCTTCCCGAAGGGCCTGCAGACTCGTGAAGTCGGCGGGGTCCACCATCGCTAGCCGCTCGCCCAGGATCCGGTCCCGCACCTGGACGTCGACCCACGTTGCGAAATCGTTCGGGTATGGTCCGATCGCGAGCCGATGCCGCAGCAGGAAGCCGTGGGTGTGGTAGTAGATCGAGTCGAGCGGAACCTCGTCCAGGAGCTGGGCCAGCTGCCGCTCGTTTTCCGAGCGAAGGCCGACGAACTCCTTGAGCTCCATGCACGCCGTGAAGACGAAGGGGCCCTCGCCCGGCTGGAGCCGCCCGGCCGCCGGACCGGGGAGCCTCGCGATCGCGCGCTCGAGCGCGGCAACGGGGACCCCGACCCAGGCGGGGCGATTGGCGAGCTCGTATCCGAGCTCGTAGAGCGCCTTGTCAAGCTCGTAGGCGTGGAGCGCTCGATCGAACGGCTCGCGCTCCCTCGGCACCAACGTCGGGCCACCGGCCCCGCCCACCTCGCCGAGATACGCCTCCAGGAACGCGGCCCGCATTCCCTCCTCCCACGTGTCGGCCCAGGGCCGGAGGCGCTCCTCCAGCCGAGCCTCGTGGGGGCTCGCCTCCAGGCGGCGTCCGAGGGCAACGCGCGCCGCGTAGGCGAACGAGCGGAGCATCCCGGCCACGTCCTTGAGCACGCACTGCTTCGCCTGCCGCTCGGCCAGGGTCCGCGCGGGCTCGCCCTCGAAGTCCAGGATGGTGAAACCGTCTGCGGTTCGCAGGAGCTGCCCGAGATGGTAGTCGCCGTGAACGCGGATCTTCACGACGCCCGCGGCCGCGAGCGAGTCCACAACGCGCAGCGCATCCCCGAGCCGTGCGCCGTCGGCCGCGACTCGTGCCGCCGATCCCTGGAGGACCGGCGGGAGGCGCGGCAACCCGTCGGCGAGCGCTTGGGTCGCCCGGCCCAACTGGTCGAGCATCGCTTCCATCCAGGCGGCCGCGTCGCCCGCGGTGATCGGCTCGGGGGCCAGGGCGTGGCCCGGCGGTGCCGAGGCCAGCGCTCGGTGAAGGCGACCGGTGAGCACGCCGAGCCGAGCCGCCTCGTGCGCGTCGGCCGACGCCAGAGCGCGGGCGAACACGGGGTCCGGCGACTCCTCCCCCCGTCCCTCGATCGCGGCGGCATAGTACTCGACGAGCCGCTCCAGGGTGGCTGTCCACGCGTCCCCCTGGTTCGGGACGAACTCGTCCAGCACGGCCAGCGTGACCGGCTCCGCCCCCTCGGCCTGATAGGCAACGGAACCGGCGAGCCGGGGGGCACCGGCGAATGCCGCCTGGCGGGTAAGGAAATCCGTCAGCTCGAGCTCGGGGCTCGGACCGGATTGAAGCCGCCTGAACAGCTTCAGGATGCCCCGGCGGTCGTAGACGATCGAGGTGTTACTCTGCTCACCGGCGATGGGTCGGGACTCGTGGGGCGCGGTCGGCAGGATCTCGGCCAGGACCGGCGTCGCCGTGAACCGAAACGTGCCGCGGGTGCCCGCGAGCGTCCCGCCGTTCCGGATCGCCTCCAGCAGAGCCAGGCCGAACGCTGGATCGCCCATCGCGTCGGTGAACGGCTCCTGGCCGGCGCCCGGCGGTGCGACGGGGATGCAGTAGCGCTCCCGACCCTGGTCGCCGAAGATCACGTCGAACAGGGCGAGCAGCCCGGTGGTCCCAGGTATCGCGGTGTGATCGGCCGGGGTGACCAGGGAGACGTCCCGGTTCTTGCTGCCGAACCAACGCTGGCCGCTCAGGGTATCTCGCAGGGCGGCGGCGGCGCGGACGGTGAGAGCCTCCGACGCCGAGGGCTCGCGATCCCGGGTCGGGGTCTCGCCGCGCCGCCTGGCGGTCACCGGGTTACCCTCGCTCGGCATCGGGCCTTCTGCTTGCGGCGCCCGGCGGCGGCCCGTGGCGGCGGCCGGGCGCATGGGCCTCGATAAGGGTCTGGTAGAGCGCGAGAGTCCGGCGGGCCACCGTGGCCCACCCGAAATGCGCCTCGGCCCGCTGCCGCCCCTTCACGCCCATGGTCCGTCGGAGCGCGGGGTCCGCCAGCAGGGTGTTCAGCGCGCGCGCCAGGGCCCGCGCGAATCCATCGGCATCGCGTGGCTCGACCACTCCGTCGTGCTCGATCAGTTCGACGGGGACGAGGAGGCCGGTCTCCCCGTCGACGACCACCTCCGGGATTCCGCCCACGGCGCTCGCGACCACCGGCGCCTCGCAGGCCATCGCCTCGAGGTTGATGAGGCCGAACGGCTCATAGACCGACGGGCAGCAGAAGACAGCGGCATGGGAGTAGAGCTCCACGGCCGTGGGCCGGTCCACCATCTCCGGGATCCACACGACGCCCGGGCGCTCGGTCTGGACCTGCTTCACGGCCGCCTCGACCTCGTGCGCCAAATCGGGCGTGTCGGGCGTCCCGGCGCACAGCACGACCTGAGTTTCGGGAAGGAGGTGCGGAATGGCCTGGATGAGATGGAGGATGCCTTTCTGCCGGGAGATCCGTCCCACGAAGAGCACGTACGGCCGGCTGGGATCGATCCCGAACCGACCGAGGCGCGCCCGGCCCGACGTCGGGCGGTATGTGTCCGTGTCGATCCCGTTCGGGATCACGTGGATCCGATCTGGCGCGATCGCATAGTGGCGGAGGAGATCCCACCGCATCTCGGTCGAGACCGCGATGACCGCATCGGCTGCCTCGAGCGCGACGCGCTCGGCCCACGCCGAGATGTCGGCGCCCCGGCCGAGCTGCTCGCGCTTCCACGGCCTGAGAGGCTCGATCGAGTGGGCGGTCGCGACCAGCGGGATGCCGTGGATGAGCCGGGCCAAGAGCCCGCCGAACGCTGCGTACCACGTGTGGGAATGGACGATGTCGGCGTCCGTCGCCTGGACTCCGAGGCTCAGACAGACGCGCAGCGCCCGCACGACCGGCGCGAACGGGTAGGCACCCTCCGGGTTGTCGGCCGTCTCGGCGGCCGCCCCGTAGCCGTGAACCACCAGGCGCTCGGACTCCACGTCCTGATGTCCGAACGTCCGCACCTCCACGGACGCGAGTCTCGCCAGCTCCCGGGCGAGATACTCGACGTGCACGCCCGCGCCGCCGTAGATGTCGGGCGGATACTCACGGGTCAGCAGGAGGACCTTCAACGGAGGTCCCTGGGAGTGAGGGGAGCTCGAGTGGTGCCCGTCGACGGGCCGGTCGCGTTCACACCGAGTCCCGCTCGATGCCGTAGGCCTCGGCGGGGCGCCCGGGACGGTCCAGCCGGAGCCAGTAGGAGCCGTGGGGCGCCAGCGTGAGCGCGTACGGCCGGTCCGTGATGGTCGGGAAGCGCGATCCGCCCAAGAGCTCGACGGGCATGGCCCCGCGGAACTCCGCCAGGTCCAACTCCACCGCCTCGGCCGAGGGGGCCAGATTGTGGACCAGCAGCACGACCTCGTTCCGGTACTCCCGGAGGTGCGCCAGGACGCGAGTGTTGGGAGGCGCGAGGAACCGCAGCGTGCCTCGCCCGAAGACCTTCGAGCGCTTGCGGGCGGCGACCAGCCTCCGGGTCCATCCGAGCAGCGACGAGGACGCCCGGTGCTGCGTCTCGACGTTGACGGCCTGGTATCCGAAGACGGGGTCGGCGATCACCGGGCTGTAGAGCCGCTCCGGCTCGACGCGGGAGAAGCCGGCGTTGCGGTCGGCCGACCACTGCATCGGCGTCCGCACCCCGTGCCGGTCGCCGAGGTGCACGTTGTCGCCCATGCCGATCTCGTCGCCGTAGTAGATGATCGGCGTGCCGGGCAGGGTGAACATCAGGCTGTTGAGCAGCTGGATCCGGGCCCGGTCGTTCTCGAGCAGCGGCGCCAGCCGCCGTCGAATGCCGATGTTGAGCTTCATCCGGGGGTCCTGGGCGTAGGCGTAGTACATGAGGTCCCGCTCCGGATCCGTGCACATCTCGAGCGTCAGCTCGTCGTGGTTCCGGAGGAAGAGGCACCACTGGCACGTCTCGGGGATGGGAGGCGTGTGCAGGAACATGTCGGTGACCGGCCGGCGATCTCCGCTGAAGACGGCCATGTACATGCGCGGCATCAGCGGGAAGTGAAAGGCCATGTGGAACTCGTCGCCGTCGCCGAAGTAGGGCCGGACGTCCCGCGGCCACTGGTTGGCCTCGGCCAGGAGGATGCGCCCGCGGTACTGGGCGTCCAGGCTGGCCCGGAGACGCTTGAGGAAGACGTGGGTGTCGGGGAGGTTCTCGCAGCTCGTCCCTTCGCGCTCGAAGAGGTACGGGACCGCGTCACACCGGAACCCGTCGAGTCCCTTGTCCAGCCAGAAGCGCATGACGTCCAGCATGGCCGTCTGTACCGCCGGGTTGTCGAAGTTCAGATCCGGCTGGTGGCTGAAGAACCGGTGCCAGTAGTAGGCCTTCGCCTCGGGGTCCCACGTCCAGTTTGACTTCTCCGTGTCCACGAAGATGATGCGAGCGTCCTTGTAGCGCTGGTCGGTGTCGCTCCAGACGTAGTAGTCCCGATACGGCGAGCCCGGAGCGGACCGGGCCTCCTGGAACCAGGGATGCTTGTCCGAGGTGTGGTTCACGACGAGATCCGTGATCACCCGAAGACCGCGCCGGTGCGCTTCGGCGATGAAGGTCTCGAAGTCCGCCATCTTGCCGTAGTGCGGCGAGACGTCCCGATAGTCGGCGATGTCGTAGCCGTCGTCTCTAAGGGGAGAGGGGTAGAAGGGCAGGAGCCACAGGCAGTCGACGCCCAGGTCCTGGATGTAGTCGAGGCGAGCCGTCAGACCCCCGAAGTCGCCGACGCCGTCGTCGTTCGAGTCCTGGAAGGCCTTGACGTGGACCTCGTAGAAGACGGCGTCCTTGTACCAGAGCTCATCCACCGTCGTTGCCCTCCGCGGCGCCGTTGCCCTCCGGGGCCGGGTGTCCGACAGCCATCCCGCGCGGGCTCAATGGAGCACGCCCACCGGTGGAAGGGTGGGTGACGCGTTCCGAGCGGGCCGGTCGCGGAGTCTCAGTAGCACGGCGTCCCGAAGGCGCGCTGGCCGAAGCGCTCGAGGCTGAAGATCGCCGCGGGCTCCCGCCGGGGGTCCAGGTGCACCCGCTGCGTCGGCCCCCGCCAGAGATGGCGCTCGTCGGAGACCATCTCGTGAGCCTGGAACGACTCGTCCGCCGCGATCCCGAGCGCCTCGAGCGGGAGGCGGACCCGCGCTTCGTGGGCCGCGAAGGGATCCAGGTTCACCGCCACGAGGACGGTGTTGGCGCCGTCCGCGCTCCGCTTCCCGTAGCAGAGGACGTGCTCGTCGTCGCTGTCGTAGAAGACGAGATTCCGGTACCCGTGGAGCGCCCGGTTCTCGCGGCGGATCCGGTTGAGACGCGCGACGAATTCGCGGATGTTGCCGGGCGCGTTCCAGTCGCGGGCCTTGATCTCGTACTTTTCGGAATCGAGGTACTCCTCGGTCCCGGGGACGGCGACGTTCTCGCAGAGCTCGTAGCCGCTGTAGATGCCGTAGAGGGACGAGAGGGTCGCCGCCAGCACGAGCCGCATCCGGAAAGCCGGCGGCCCGCCCTGCTGGAGGATCGGGGGCAGGATGTCCGGCGTGTTCGCGAAGAAGTTGCCCCGGAAGTACTCCGCCATCTCGCCTTGCGTCAGCTCGGTCAGATAGTCAACCAGCTCCTGCTTGAAGTTCCGCCACGTGAAGTAGGTGTAGGACTGCGTGAAGCCGACCTTGGCCAGGGCCTGCACGACCCGGGGGCGCGTGAAGGCCTCGGCGAGGAAGATCACGTCCGGGTGCACGGCCTGGACCTCCGCGATCAGCCACGCCCAGAACGGAATCGGCTTGGTGTGCGGGTTGTCGACGCGGAAGATCCGGACACCCTGCTCGATCCAGAAGAGGAGGACGCCCCTGGCCTCCTCCCAGAGCGCCTCGCGCTCGCGGCCGTAGAAGTTCAGGGGATAGATGTCCTGGTACTTCTTCGGAGGGTTCTCCGCGTACTTGATCGTCCCGTCTGGCCGGTGGTGGAACCACTCGGGATGTTCGGTCACCCAGGGGTGGTCCGGCGAACACTGGAGGGCGTAGTCCAGCGCGACCTCGAGGCCGTGCTCGCGGGCGGCGCGAAGGAACGCCCGGAAGTCCGCCAGCGTCCCCAGCGCGGGGTCGATCGCCTTGTGCCCGCCCTGCTCGTTGCCGATGGCCCAGGGAGAGCCGGGGTCGTCCGGGCCCGCCTCCAGCGCGTTGTTGCGCCCCTTCCGGAAGCTCCGCCCGATCGGATGGATCGGGGGCAGGTAGATCACGTCGAAGCCCATGCCCGCGATGTCCGGCAGGCGCTCCATGCAGTCACGGAAGGTGCCGGGCCGGCCCGGGACTCGCCCCTGGGAGCGGGGGAAGAGCTCGTACCACGCGGCGAACCGGGCCAGCGGTCGATCGACCACGACCTCGAGCTCCCGGTCGTAGCGCGTCGCGGCCTCGCGGTCGGGGTAGGCGTCCAGGATTTCCCCGACCTCCTCGTTGAGGAGTAGGCGCCCCCGGCGGTCGGTGTCGCCGGCGGTCTCGAACTCGCCGAGGCGCGCCTCGAGCCGCCGACGGTCCGCTCCCACCACGCGCGAGAGGGCGCCCCGCAGGAGCGCCGCGCCCTCGAGCAGCTCGCTCGCCACGTCCATGCCCGCGGCCATCCGCTTCCGGAGGTCGTCGGCCCAGCTCCGGTACGCGTCGGGCCACGCCTCGAGCGTGTAGACGTAGCGCGTGTTCTCCTCGAGGGGGAACCGGCCGGCCCACCGGTCGTTGCCGACGGGCTCCATGCGCACCTCGTGCCACGCGGTGTCCTTCGCGGTTCGGTAGCGGAGGACGGCGGCGAGGCCCCCGTGGCCCTCGTGGAGAATGTCCGCCGTGACCTCGAGGGTGTCGCCGACCTCGCGCTTGACGGGAAATCGCCCGCCGTCCAGCTCGGGCCGGACATCACCGATCCAGACACTGCGGACGTCGCCACGCGGCGACCGGTATGCCATGGCGCCTCGCTCCCTTGGTCTCGGCGGCGAGGGTCGGGCAGGGGACGCTCCCTTCCTCGCCACCGCACCTCCAGGATAGCGCGTCCCCGGCTACCTCGGTCGGTCGTCCGCGACGGCGCGAAGCAGGGCGCGGACGTCGGTCACGCCGCCGAGGCGGATCGAAGCCCCGGTGGGCTCGGCGCCGACGTGGATCGCCAGGGCGCCCTGGGGCAAAGCGGCGAAGAGATCCTCGTCGGTCCGATCGTCGCCGATGGCAACCACCAGCGCTCCCGGGGCTCGGGCGACGACGGAGGGGACGAGACGGCCCTTGTGGACGCCGCGCGTCAGGGCCTCGACGACCTTCGCGCCGTGGAGGATCTCGATCGGCGCCTGGTCGGCGACGCGTCCCAGGTCCCGCACGAGGGCGCGGGCCCGGGCCTCACCGAGGCTCGCGTCGGCGAGCCGGTAGTGCCAGGCCACCCCGGCGCACTTCTCCTCGACGAAGGCTCCGGGGGTCTCGGCCGCGGCGGCCCGCATGAGGGCGAGGGTCGCCGGACGCCATTCCTGGGTCGGGAGGGATCCCGACACCCACGTCGCGGCCCCCGGGGCACGGTACGAGAAGCCATGCTCGGCATGGAGGCCGATCGGGAGGACGCCGAGCCAGCGCTCCAGGGTCTCGCCGGGACGCCCGCTCACGACGTGGATCTCGGTCGAGGGGCGGACGGCGAGGCGGAGCAGCAGACGGAGCAGCTCGTCGTCGGGCTGGGCCAGATCGGGCGTCGGCGCGAAGGGGACAAGCGTGCCGTCATAGTCGAGCAGGAGCAAGAGGGCCGGAGCCTCGCGCAGCTGGGGAGCCAGCGCCTGGATGACCGCCGCGCTCGACGACCTGGCCGCCCCCGTCGCGCGCTCCGGCCCGGTGTTGCCCACTTCAGCGCGGGCGCGCGCAGAACCGCCCCGGCCCGCCGGCCGGGACCGGAAGGGGTCCCGTGCCTGGGCCCGGTCGATCACCCACGCGTCGGAGGCTTGAGTCGAACACTGGAGCGCTCGTGCGGCGAAGCTGGCCGTCATTTCGATGATAGCATCGGAGTCGGGCCGGCAGGCCCGTCGAGGCGCTCCCGGGAGGGCTCGGGCGAGCCCGAGGGCCTCGACTAGCCTCCCGCCGGCGGGATCCGCGCGCTGAGCTCCAGGGCGATGCCGTCCGGATCCTTGAACGTCACCTGGTAGGCGTAGCCCTCGTCCTGCACGTCGCTGTGCTCGATGCCGAGCTCGTCGAGCCTCCTGACCCACGCCCCGAGCTCCGCCCGGTCGGCCACCGCGAACGACACGTGGTCCAGCCCCACCCGCCGCGGATCGAACTCCGAAGGATCTTCCTCGCGATGCTGGGTGAACGCGAGCACGAGCTTCGAGTGCGGCTCGAGGATCGCGCACGCCGTGATGCCGTAGACGTCGCTCGTCGCGCGGAACACGTCCCGAGCTCCCAGCAGCTCGCAGTACCACCGGACGCTACGGTCGAGGTCGCGCACGCTGAGCTCCACGTGGGCAATGCCCTTGATCGCCGGCATGCCTGGCTCCTTCCGTCGGTGGCCGTGGGTGGACCGCTGGCTCCGAGCGTGCACGGGGCATGCGCATTGTCAAGGACGTCGCAACCAGCGCGCCCATCACACGCTTCACCAGAAGCGCCCCCGGGGCGACAATGGTCTCGCCATGGGCGGTCGGCTGACGGTGTGGCGCCCGGGAAGCCCGCGAGCCCCGGGCGGCTCCTGGATCCGGGCGCACGGCCTCGAGGTGGCGCTCGTGCTGCCGCTCGTCGCCTACCTGGCCCTGCTCACGGCGGCGCCCATCGTCGAGACCGTGCGGCTGTCGGTCAGCTCGCCGCTGGACGGGGGCTTCCCGTCCCTGGGACGCTATCGCGCCCTCCTGGCCTCGGACCTTTTCCGCGCGGCGTTCCGGAATACCCTCGTCGTCGCCCTGCTCTCACTCGTGCTCGAGACCGGCCTGGGGCTCGCCCTCGCCCTGACACTGCACCGGCGGTTTCCCCTGCGCGGCCTGGTCCGGACGCTGGTCCTCCTGCCGCTCGGCGTGCCGACCGTCGTGTCGGCCGCGGTGATGCTCCTCGTCTTCGCGCGGTCCGGGTACCTGAACGCGCTGCTGCTCGTCGGCGCCGATGCCCTCGGTGTGCTCGGGATCGAGTGGCGGTTCGAGCCGGTGGCGTGGACCGTGGAGGGTGGGTTGCCCACGCTCCTGACCGTCGCGGTGGCCGACACGTGGAAGGTGGTCCCGGTGGTCACGCTCATCCTGCTCGCGGGGCTTCAGGCGATCCCCGAGGAGGTCGAGGAGGCGGCCCGGGTGGACGGCGCCACGGGCTGGCGGCGGCTGGTCGGCGTCATCCTCCCGCTCCTGGTCCCCTACCTGACCGCGGCCGTGATTCTCCGCGCGATCGACGCCTTCCGCATCTTCGAGGTAGCGCTCGTCCTCGCCGGACGCGTCGAGCCGGTGCTGGGCACGTTTATCTGGAATCGCTACGCTCCGCCCACGAGCGACCCCTTCACGGCGGCGGCCGCAGCCATCGTGCTTTTCGCCCTCATCCTCGGCTTCGTGGTCCTCTACCTTCGCCTCGTCGCCGGGCGCCAGGAGGTCACCGCGTGACGGAGGCCGCGAGACGGCCGGCGCCGAGGGAGCGGCCTCGCGCGGGGACGCGGCTCTTCTTCGCGGCGTGGGTGGCCATCTGCGCGGCGGCGGCCCTGTGTCCGATCCTCGTCCTCCTCATGGTCTCGGTGGCCCCCGGCTCGGCGCTCTTCGGCGAGCGGCCCCCGCTGTTCGTCACGACGCCGACGTTTCGGTTCTGGCGTGTCGTCCTCGAGGGCGGCGACCTCTGGGCGCCACTCGGCAAGAGCTTCGCGGTCGCAGTCATGACGACGGCCGGGGCGCTCGTGCTCGGCGCGCCCGGGGCGTACACTATCGCGCGCCTCCCGGCGCGCGTGCGCTACGGGGTGGTCGTGGGGCTCCTCGTGACGCGCATGCTCCCGGAGTTCTCGATCGGCGTCTCGGTCGCGACGCGTTTCGCCCAGCTCGGGCTCGCGGACACCTACCTGGGGCTCGCGCTCGCCCACCTCACGGGGGTCCTCCCGCTCGTGGCCTGGCTCCTGGTGGGGGCCTTCGAGGGGGTGCCCCGCGACCTGGAAGCCGCGGCAGCCATCGACGGGGCGTCCCGGCTGGCGACGCTCGGCCGGGTCGTCCTGCCGATCACCGCGCCCGCGCTCGCGGTCACCGCGCTCTTCGCGTGGCTGTACTCCTGGAACGAGTTCCTCTACGCGCGCCTCCTCACCACGTCCCAGAACACGCTTCCGCTCCAGGTGTTCCAGGCGATCGACCGGGGCACCCGCCAGCAGATGGCCGCCGTTGCCGTCGTCCTGGTGCTGCCGATCCTGGGGGTCGTGGCGGTCCTCCAGCGACATCTGCGTCCGGGCGCCCTGGCCGGGGCGATCCGGGGATGAGGGGAGCGGCATGACGCGCGGGCCCTTGCTGCGGAGCGTGGCGGTGCTGCTGCTGGCGGCCGTCCTGGCGGTCGCCTGTGGCGGCGCGGACGACGCCGGGCCGGCGCTCACCTTCAGCGCGTCCCTGGCCGAGGACGAGAAGCCGGCTGTCCGCGACGTGCTGGAGCGTTTCCGCACGGAGAGCGGCATCGCCGTGATGCTCGTCTCCGTGACGGCGACGGACCTGCCCGAGAAGCTGAAGGTGGAGGTCGGCGCGGGGCGGCCCACCATAGACCTCTTCGCCCAGGACAACCTCGCGCTCCGTTCGCTCGTGGATGGGCGGCTCGTCGAGGCGCTTGACGACGTGGCCGTTCCGGACGCCGTGCTTCCGGCGATGGTGCCGCCGCGCTTCGAGGGGACGCGCTACTTCCTGCCGTTCCGTCCCAACGTGCAGGTGACCTACGCGAACCGGGCGCGACTCCGCGAAGCGGGCGTCGCCCCGCCGCGAACCGCCGCCGAGCTCCGCGCGGTGGCGCAGGCGTTCAAGACTCGCCGCGGCGCGCCGAGGCTCGTGCTGTCGCTCGCTGAGGGGGCGCCCGCCGCCATCACCGTCTCCGAGCTCGTCCTCGGCTTCGGGGGCGACCCGCTCGTGCTGAACGACGCGGGCTCGGTCGCGGCCTTCGAGTTCCTGGCGAGCCTCTGGAAGGACGGGCTCCTGGCGCGCGAGAGCCTCGTCGCCAAGTACGACACGCAGGTGGATCACCTCGTCAGCGAGACGGCGTGGCTCGCGCCGAACTGGCCGTTTACCTCCGGGGTGCTGGCGCGCCAGGACCTTCTCGACCGATTCCAGGTCTACGAGGGGTGGCGGGGACCGGCGCGGGCCGCCCACGTCGTGGGCGGGGACGTCCTCGGGATCCCGCGCGGCGTCACGGGGCCGCGTCGCGAGCGGGCCGTCCGGCTGGCGGTGTTCCTCATGTCGCGGGACGCGCAGGAGCGCCTCGCTGCCGGCAATGCGTGGCCCGTCATCCGGGCCGACGCCTCTGGGGCCGTGCCGCCGGCGCAGCGCGAGACGTTCGAGGCCATCGGCCGGGCGCTCAGCGACGGCTGGTACCGGCCCCCCGTGGCCTACTGGCCCGACGCGAGCGACGCGATGAACGAGGCGGTGCGGCGGATCCTCCAGGGAGGCGAGCCGGTGCGCCCGGTCCTCGACCGGGTGCACTCCGTCATCGCCGAGGCCGCGCGGCGGAAAGGCGCGCCCTATCCGCCGCCGCGCTGACGTTGCGGCTGCCCCGACCGCGAGGATCCTCTCGGTCCGCCGTCACCAGGCGGTGTAGCCGCCGTCGATGACCAGCACCGCGCCGGTCATGTAGCGCGAGGCGTCGCTGGCCAGGTACACAGCGAGGGGCCCGAGGTCCTCGGGCCGGCCGAACTCGCCGATTGGGATCTGGGCCTTGAAGGTCTCGATCACGGCCGGTTTGAGCCGGCTCCAGCGGACAATGGGCTCGGTAAGGAAGGCCCCCGGCGCGATGGCGTTGACGGTTACGCGGTGGGGCGCCCAGTCGGCGGCGACGGCCCGCGTGAACTGGATCACCGCCGCCTTGCTAGTCTCGTAGCTCCGGCCGCCGATTCCGCGATTCGCGACCATGCCGGAAATCGAGGCCACGTTGATGATCCGGCCGCCCTGGCCGCGTCGGACCATGGCGCCCCCGATCAGCTTCGTGCAGAGGAACGTGCTGGTGAGGTTCAGGTCGACGATCTCCTGCCACTGCTCGAGATCGAAGTCCTCGGTCGGCACGTCGAACCGGCGCCCACCGACGTTGTTGATGAGAATGTGGATCGGGCCGTGCTCCTGGAGGGCCGTGCGGCACGCGCGCTCGGCTTCGAGCGGCTGGCTGACGTCGGCCTGGATCAGGGCGGCGGTGCGGCCGCGCTGCCGGATCTCGGTCCCGGTGGCCTCGAGGCTGGCCCGGTCACGGCCGACCAGAACGAGATCGGCCCCGGCCTCGGCGATGGCGAGCGCCATCTCGCGCCCGAGCCCCCGGCTGCCGCCGGTCACGACGCAGCGCTTCCCGTCGAGGCGGAAGCGGTCCAGTACCGCCATGGCCGGCTACCCGGTCCTCGCCATTAGGCCGTTGAGCGCGAGGCGCCCGCCGTCGGCGTAGATCGTCGTGCCGGTCACGTAGGACGACTCGTCCGAGGCGAGGAACGCCGCGACGCTGGCGATCTCGTCGGCCTCGGCGATGCGCCCGAGCGGGGTCCGCATGAGGAAGCGGTCGATCATGCCCGGCATGCTGAAGAAGTTGGCGTTGATCGGGGTGTTGGTCGTGCCGGGGCCGATCGCGTTCACGCGGATCCCGTGCGGAGCGAGGGAGACGGCCATGCCCTTGGTGAGCATGGCGATGCCACCCTTGGAGGCGGCGTAGTGGACCAGCACCGGGTGCGCGACGACCGCGTTGACGGAGCTCATGTTGATGATGGTGCCGCGCGTGCCGGTCTTGACCATCTGGCGCGCGGCGGTCTGGCCGCAGAGGAACGCGCCCTTGAGGTTCACCCGGATCACGCGGTCGAACTCCTCCTCGGTGAGGTCCAGGAAGGGGATCTCCGCCTGGACCGCGGCGTTGGCCACCATGCAGTCGAGCGCCCCGAAGCGCTCGAGGGCCTGCTCGACCAGGCGACGGACCTGGCCCGCGTCGCCCACGTCGGTGGGCACGGCCACAGCGGCCGGGCCGAGCCGGCCGGCCTCGGCCTCGACCTCGGCCTTTAGCCAGTCGGCGAGCACGACCTTCGCGCCCTCCTTGACGAACCGCTGGGCGATGGCGAGGCCGATTCCCCGGGCCGCGCCCGTGACGACAGCGACTTTACCCTGGAGCCGCATCAGCGGCCCTCGACGAAGGCGACGGCCTCGACCTCGAGCATGTAGTCGGGGTGCGCGAGGGCCGGCGTCGTGATCAGCGTCGAGGCGGGGAGCTTGGGCCCGAAGAACTCCTCGCGGATCGGGACGAGGTCCGGCCGGTAGCGCACGTCCGTGAGGAAGAAGGTGACCTTCACCACGTCGGCGAGGGTGCCGCCCCCGGCCTCGACCATCGCCTTGACGTTCTTGAGGACCTGCCGGGCCTGCGCAGGGAAGTCACCCCGTCCGACAATCTTGCCCTTGGCGTCCTGGGCGATCTGCCCGGAGATGTAAAGGGTCGTGCCGGGGCCGCTGACCTTGACGCCTTGGCTGTAGGCAGGAGAGTCGAAGACGGTTTTCGCGCAGTAGCGCTGCTTGGGCATCGCGATTCCTCCGGGGGTGTGAGTGGCGCTCGGCCGACGCCCGCCGATTCTCGGCCAGGACGCCCCCGAGCGCAAGCCTCGGCGGCGGAGGCGCCGCGCCGCTCAGGTCGACGGGACGGCCGGCCGGGTCGCCTCGCGGATGACCTGGACGGCCGAGCGCGAGAACAGAGCGGCGACGGCGAGACCGACGACGATGTCCGGCCACGGAGAGTCCGTCAGCTCCACGGCGCCGGCGGCCACCAGCACGGCCGCGTTCCCGGCCACGTCATTGCGGGAGCAGAGCCATGCCGAGCGCATGTTGATGTCGTCTCCGCGCCGACCCACAGCATGGCCAGGCAGAGGAGGTTGGCGGCCAGCGCCAAGAGGCCGACGACGCCCATGACCTCGACGGTCGGGGGGAGCCCGCTCGCGATCTTGAAGGCGACCTGGACGAGGACGCCCGCCCCGAACGCCGCCATCGCAATGCCCTTCAGCAGGCGGCCCGGGCCTGCCAGCCGGGGCCGCGCGCGACGACGTAGAGGCTGAACCCGTACACCATGGCGTCGCCGAGCATGTCGACCGAGTCGGCCAGGAGCGCCGTGGAGTTGGCGAGGACTCCGGCCACCGCCTCGACCAGGAACATGGCCGCGTTGATCGAGAGCACGGTGCGGAGGACGCGCCGCTGCCGGTCGGCAACCTCGTGGACGCCGCAGCAGTCCGTCACGATGCCGAGACTACGCGAACCCCACGTCCTTGGCCAGCGACGAGGCTTCGGCGTCGCGCGGTGCGCCGGTGACGGCCGGAGCGGAGGCTTTCCGACCGCGCGTATCCTTGACCGTCCCTGTCGCGTGTGCTACCACACGCCCTGACGATGGACTTCGCGTTCGCGCCGGCCGAGGAGGCCCTCCGCGCCGAGCTCAGGGGGTGGCTCGAGCGCGAGCTGCCCGCCCACCGGGCGGAATGGCCCGCCACCGACGACGAGTTCACGCTCCACCCCGACCGGTCGTTCGACGCCTGCCAGGCGTGGCACAAGCGGCTCCACCGAGGCGGGTGGGTGGGGATCGCCTGGCCCGAGGCATACGGCGGACGGGGCGCCGGCCTGGTCGAGCAGATGATCTTCCAGGAGGAGATGGTGCGAGCCGGCGCGCCGCCTGGCGTGAACACGATCGGCCTCATGCTGGCGGGCCCCGGGATCATGGAGTGGGGGACCGAGGAGCAGCGACGCCGGTTCCTGCCGCCGATCCTCTCGGCGGAGGACATCTGGTGTCAGGGCTTCTCGGAGCCCGGAGCGGGGTCCGACCTGGCGGCTCTCGGCACGCGCGCGGTCCTGGAAGGCGAAACCTTCCGCGTCACGGGCCAGAAGGTCTGGACCTCGAACGCTCACCGGAGCCAGTGGTGCCTCCTACTCGTTCGCACCGATGCGGCCGCGCCGCGGCACGACGGGATCTCGTGCCTCCTCGTCGACATGCGGAGCCCGGGCATCACGGTCCGGCCGCTGGTCCAGCTGACCGGCGACGCCGAGTTTAACGAAGTTTTTTTCGACGACGTCCGCGTTTCCCGGGACCGGCTCCTGGGTCCCCTTCACGGCGGCTGGAAGGTGGCCGTCACCGTCCTGATGCACGAGCGGACGGGCCTCGGTAACCAGACGAACCTCCACCACTTCACGCGCTGTCTCCTCGACCTTGCGCGTCGGACCCCGCGGGGCGACGGGCCGGCGTCGAAGGACCCCGTCGTGCGTCAGGCGCTGGCCCAGTGCTGGATCGAGACCGAGACGCTCCGGCTCACCAGCCTCCGCTCCGTGACGCGCCGGCTCCGCGGCGAGCCGCCCGGACCGGAGGGTTCGGTGCTGAAGCTCGCCTTCAGCGAGGCGTACGTGCGGATGGCGGAGACCGCCAGCGGCCTCCTCGGACCGCGCGGGCAGCTGTGGCGAGGGTCGGCGCGGGCTCCGGACGGAGGTCGCTGGGCCTTCCAGTCGGTCTTCGCGCGCCGCTTCGCGATCGCCGGCGGGACGTCTGAGATTCAGCGCAACATCATCGGCGACCGCGTGCTGGGGCTGCCCCGAGCGTGACCGACCGGCTTCTCGAGGGCGCGCTGGCCGCGGCGCGGGCGGCGGGCGCGATTGCCCTCCGATACTTCCGCGCCGACGTCCGCGTGATGCAGAAGGCGGATCACACGCCCGTCACCCAGGCGGACCAAGAGGCCGAGGCCGCCATCGTGGAGCGGCTCCGGCCGGCGTTTCCCGACATCGGATTCCTGGGCGAGGAGTTCGGCGCGCAGGGTGACCAGGCCCGCCGCTGGATTGTCGATCCCATCGACGGCACGATGAACTTCATCCGGGGGATTCCCTACTGGGCGACGCTGCTCGCCCTGGAGGAAGAGGGGGAGGTCACGCTCGGCGTGGTCCACGCCCCGGTGGCCGGCGAGTTGTACTGGGCCCGGCGAGGGCAGGGGGCGTGGCTGGATGGCGTCCGGCTCCGCGTCTCGTCGCGCGACCGGCTGGAGGATGCCATGCTGATCCACTCCAGCCTCAACCTCTTGCGCCCGCTCGAGGGTGGGCGCTACTGGGACGGGTTCGTGCGCCTCGTCGACCGGACCGACCGCCAGCGTGGCTTCGGCGACTACCTCGGCTACACATTCGTCCTGCGCGGCCAGGCGGAGCTCATGCTGGAGGCCGACCTGAAGGCCTGGGACCTCGCCCCCTTTCGCATCCTCTTCGAGGAAGCGGGCGGGCGGTTCACGGACTTCGCGGGGCGCCCGACCATCTACTCCGGTACCGTGCTCGCCTCGAACGGGCGTCTTCACGACGAGGCACTCGCGCTCCTCGCCGGCGTCACCCGCTGACGCCGGCCCGCCCGCGGGACACCCTCCGTCCGGCCGTGCCAGCCGCGCCGCGGCCTCGTGTTAAGCTCGGCAGGCCAAGGGAAGAGTCGGCGATGCGGATGCCGCTGAACGTTTGGGACTACCTCGAGCGGGCGGCGTTGGTGCACGGCGATCGCGTGGCGGTGGTGGACGAGCCGGGCGCCCCCGCCTCGCTGGGACGCCTGACCGCCGTCGACGAGAAGGGCGAGGTGGTCGCCCGGTCCAACCACGTGTTCGAGGGCCACTGGGAGCAGCCGGAGGAGACGGCGAAGGCCATCGTCGACGGCTGGTTCCACACCGGCGACGGCGGCCGCATGGACGTGCCGTACCTGGTCATCAGCGACCGCAAGAAGGACGTCATCATCACCGGCGGCGAGAACGTCTCGTCCGTCGAGGTGGAGGACTGCCCGTTCCAGCACCCGGCGGTCGCCGAGGTCGAGGTGATCGGGGTTCCCGACGAGAAGTGGGCGAGACGATCAAGGCGCTGGTCGTCCTCAAGCCAGGCGCGGCGGCGGGGGAGCGCGACCTCATCGACTTCTGCCGGAGCCGGCTCGCCCACTTCAAGTGCCCGACATCCGTCGAGGTTCGTCAGGAGCTGGTGCGGACCGCCACCGGCAAGGTCCAGAAGTTCCGGCTCCGCGAGCCCTACTGGCAGGGGCGCGAGCGCCGCGTGAGCTGACGGGGGACTCGAGCGCCGGGATCCTCGTGCCTGACACCGAGCGGCGAACCCTGAAGGGACACCAGACCCGGACCGTGCCCAGGGTGGCGGCATGGATCCTGGTCCTGATCGGACTCGGCCTGATCGCGGCGGGCGGGGCCCTGGTCCTCGTCGGCGCCGGAACCCTGCGGCCCGAGTCCCACGTGCCCGTTCCGACCCCGGTTCCCTATGCGATCGGCGTGGTCTTCGTGGTCCTGGGGGCGTGGCTCCTCGCGATCCGAATCGGCGACGGGCTCCGCGACGCTCGCGCCGCGCGGCTCCGGCGGACGATGCCCGGCGCGCCATGGCTCGCCGACCATCCCTGGGACCCCGCCGGCGCCCGAGACGAGACCGGCCGCCGGGCCATCGCCGCCGCGGCGCTCGCCGTGACCCTGGCCCTGTTCCTCGTGCCCTTCAACTGGGTGGCATTCTCCCCGCGCTCCGGGATCCTCATCTGGGGCCGCATCCTGTTCGTCGTCGTGACGGGCGTCTTCGACGTGCTCACGGTGATCGTGGCCGGCTACGCGGCATACCTCGGCTGGCGACGGGCTCGATTCGGGTCGGTGTTCCTCCGCTTCGAGCGATTCCCCATGGTCCTCGGCACGTCCGCCCGGGTGTGGCTCAGGGTGCCCCGGGCGCCGGCCGAGTGTCGATTGACCGCCGCGCTTCGCTGCATCGAGGAGCGCTACGTGGCCGACGGTGACTCGAGCTCGACCCTGAGCGAGCAGGTGTGGGCCGAGACGCTCCCGGTCGATCCCGCCTGGGGGCGCATCGGCGAAGGCTGGAACCTGCCGATCGCGCTCCGGCTCCCTCTCGGGCCGTACGAGACTCGCCTCGCCGACCGGCCGCCGAGGTACTGGGAGCTCGAGGTCCACGGCGCGGCGCCGGGGGTCGACTTCGGCGCGATATTCCTCTTGCCCGTCTACACGGCGCTCGCCGCCCCGTCGTGACCGTCGACGTGAGGACGTGGCTCGAGCGTTTCGGGGCGAGGCTCCCCCGGCCGCCCGCGAACGTCGCGGCAGAGCATCACCGGTTCTACGTCGCCGCCACCTACGGATACCTGTGCGGGCTCCTGTGGCACTTCGTGTTCATCTTCCTTTTCTGGGTCATCGGGGCTCGGCCTCTGTCTCTCGTGAACGTCGGCGCCACCCTCGTCTGGGCGCTGGTGCTGGGCCTCCACCTCTCGGGCAAGCTGCGGAGCGCCGTCGTGCTGGCGGCGCTCGAGATCGTGGCGCACGCCGCCCTGTGCGTGTGGCTCATCGGGTGGGGCTCGGGATTCCACTTTTACATCCTGGCGATGGCGGTGGTCGTCTTCTTCGCGCCCCTGGGCCGCCTCGGGTGGAACGTCCTCCTGGCGGCGCTCAACGCGGCGGTCTTCCTGGGTCTCCACTACTTCCTGGTAGACGTCCCGCCCCGGATCGCCCTCACGCCGTGGATCGTGAACGCGCTGTACTACGGCAACGCGCTCTCCACATTCTTCGTCATTTCTCTGAGCGCGGCGACCTACGACCGCGCCGCGACGAGCGCGGAGTCGGCGCTCGCTGCCGAGAAGGCGAAGTCGGAGGAAATGGCCGAGTTGCTCCGGAGGATGTTCGGACGCTATCTCTCACCGGAAGTCATGAACTCGCTGATCGAGAATCCGGCGAGCCTCGAGCTGGGCGGTGAGAAGCGGCGCGTGACGATCATGATGACGGACCTGCGAGGCTTCACCGCGATGTCGGAGCGGCTCGCACCCGAGCAGGTAGTGCGTGTGCTCAACGACTATTTCGAGGTGATGGTGGAGGTGATCGTCCGGTATCGGGGTACGATCAACGAGATCATCGGCGATGCGCTCCTGGTGTTCTTCGGCGCGCCGCAGGACATGCCGGACCGGGCGCAGCAGGCGGTGGCCTGCGCCATCGAGATGCAGAACGCCATGGCGCGGGTGAACGAGCGGAATCGCGCCAGCGGCTTGCCCGAACTTCGGATGGGGATCGGGCTGAACGACGCGGAAGTGGTCGTGGGCAACATCGGCACGACCCGGCGCAGCAAGTACGCCGCGGTGGGCAGCGGCGTCAACATGACGAGCCGCATTGAGTCCTACACCGTCGGCGGGCAGATACTGGTTTCGGAGTCGGTACGCCAGGCATCGGGCGAGGCGCTCCGCGTCGACGGCCAACTGGACGTCCTGCCCAAGGGCGCGGAGGCTCCGCTGCGCATGTACGAGGTGGGCGGCATTGCGGGGCGGTTTCACCTGGCGCTCGAGGAGCCCCCGCCGGTGTTCGTCCGGCTGCCGAAAGAGGTCCCCGTGCGGTACACGCTGCTCGAGGGCAAGGCGGCGGGCCCTGCGGCGGGCGAGGGGCACGTGTCCCGGCTGGCGAGCCATTGCCTGGAGCTCGAGGCGGACGGGCCGCTCGAGGCGATGGCGAACGTGAGGATGACTCTCGCGGGGGCGGGCGAGGCCCTCGCGGCGCGCGACTTCTACGGCAAGGTGATCCGCGCGCCGGACGGCCGGGGGACCCCCGCCGTGGTGCGCCTCACGTCGGTTCCCCCGGAGGTCGACGCCTTCCTGGAGGCGCTGCGCCGCTACGCGGCCACCGACGCCTGACTGCTCGACCTAGGGGGGAGCGGTCCCCAGGAGCCGCCGGATCTCCCGCGTGAGCAGGTCGGGCGCCTCCAGGCTCACGAAGTGGCCGATGCCGGGCAGCGGCCGGAGATCCACGGGGCAGCCTGCGTCGAGCTCGCTGTTCATCGCCACTCGGGCGGATAGCGCGCCGTCCCTCGCGGCCCAGACGAGAGTCATCGGCACCGCGATCGGCGTTCGGTAGACGGCCTCGAGGCGAGCGCGCTTGGCTGGCCAGAGCTGCGTCGACACCATCTCCCGGTAGTACTCGATCGGGCCCCGCATGTCCCCGGGCTGCCGGAACCGGTCCACGAGCTCATCGACGAGACCCCGGTCCATCGTGCCTTTCCGGCCTTCCCGGAGGGTGAAGGAGAGCCGCAGGACCCACCGGCCGAGCGCCGTGGTCAGGAAAACTTCGGGGAGCCAGGGGATCTCGAAGATCGGCACCCACGGGATGCGAATGGTCTGGAAGTCCTCAAAGTGGAGCACGGCCCGCACTAGCGTCTTCGGATGCGGACAGTTGACGACGGCGAGCTTCCCGATGAGGTGCGAGTAGCGGTGCGCGAAGATCCACCCGAGGGCGCCGCCCCAGTCGTGGGAGACGACGACGGGCCGCTGGAGGCCGAGGGCCTGGATCAGCGCGGCGATGTCGTCCGTGAGCGTGAAGACGTCGTAGCCGCTTCGCGGACGCTCGGTGTCGCCGTAGCCGCGGAGGTCCGGCGCGTACAGGCGCGCCTCCACGAGCTCCCGCATCACCGGGCGCCAGCTCATCCAGCCCTCGGGAAAGCCGTGCAGGCACAGCACGGGGGGGCCGTCGGGCCGTCCCGACATCGCGACGTGGAAGGTGATGCCGTTCGCCTGTACCTGCCGGTGCTCGATGCCCGTTGTCATGGCATCTTCGTCGCGCGTGAGACCTGCCTCGGCGGCACCCGGAGGCTACCCGCGGGGGTCTCGCTCCAGAACTCGCACCGCGTACTGGGTGCGGATCGCCCGATCGAGACGCGGGTCAGCCAGCTCCAGCTCGTATGCGTCGCCGTAGACCACTTGGCCGTCCACCGTCGGCACCGTTCCCGAGAGGAGGACCACGCCGTCGTGGCTCCGGCCCACGCGCCGGCGGAGCCCCGACAGGAGCTTGTCCGGGGCGAGGAGACTCCCCAGCTTGGCCTCCTGGTAGAGCCGACGCTTCCGACCGCTGAGGACCCAGGCCCGGAGCTCGAGCTCGTCCCAGTGACCCTCCACGTCGGCCAGCGGCCAGACGATCGGGGCGAGCACCTTGGGACAGAGCTGCTTCGCAGCGGGGACCGAGTGGCGCTCGACGAAGCGGTCGGTCTGGTCGCTGGCCACCGTCACCCAGGGACCGCCGGGCCCGAAAATCAGCGCGAACTCGGCCTCGCCCGAGGTGAAGGGTCCCTGGACCTCGATGACCTGCTCCACCGTGGCGAGGTAGGAGGCGACGGCGAAGAAGACCGGGACTTCCTTCGGCCGCGCGATGCCGAGGCCCTCGAGCTCCCGGATGTGACGCTCGGCCTCGTCCCGGTCCCGGCCCGTGTAGCCGGCGCAGACGATGTGGCGGACGGTGAACGACAGCGGCGTTCGGCCGTCACGGCCTTCGACGACCAGGGGCAGCCCCGGCTGGAAGGCCGCGGCCGGAGCCGAGCCTCGTCCAGGCGAGGCGGGGGCTCGCTCAGACAAACAGGGCCACCCGGGACCGCGCCGCGTCCCCGAGGAACGTCGCGACCCCGCCCACCGCCACGCCGTCGATCAGCTCCTCCTGAGCGATGCCCATCACGTCCATGGACATCGTGCAAGCGATGAGCTTGACGCCCAGCTGGCGGGCCATGTCGAAGAGCTCGTCCACCGAGGCCACCTGCTTGTCCCGCATCATCGACTGGAGCATGACTCGCCCCACGCCGCCGAAGTTCATCCTGGAGACGGGCATCCGGTTCAGGCGGTTCGGCGTCATGAGGGCGAAGAGCCGTTCCTTGAGTCCCTTGCCCCGGAAGGTCGGCTTTCTCTTGAGGGCGGAGAGACCCCAGAACGTGTAGAAGATCGACACCTCGAGGCCCATCGCCGCCGCGCCCGTCGCGATGACGAGGGCGGCGAGGTTCCGGTCGAGCTCGCCCGAGAACACCACCAGCGTGACCCGGTCGTCGGGCTGCCGCGCGCGCAGCTCGGCCAAGCGCTGGTCCACGTACGCCCGGACGGCGGGGTCGATCGCCGGCTCGGTCGTCGTCGCGGTCGTCATGCCTTCCTCCTCACCAGGTGCACGAATGTCTTCCGGCCCTGCTCGTCCTGACCCTCCTCCTGCTTCACCAGCTCGTAGCTCGTGCTGGTCTTGATCCAGCCCTGGAAGTCGAGCACCGAGCCCGGATCGGTCGCGACCACGCGCAGCACCTCCCCCACCGGGATGGCGTCGATCTCCTTCTTCGCCTTCACGATCGGCATCGGGCACTTGAGCCCCCGCGCGTCAACGGTCCGGTACTCCGCCATGGGTCACCTGGTATGACGTTACGAGTGAGAGGCACCCGTAAGCGCCGTGGCAATTCTCCTCGCCCGCGCGGCGAGGGTACGGTTAAGGTCTGTCCGGAGGCAGGACGGGGACGACGACTGATACATGGGTCACTCGGG
>DATAFX010000110.1:0-59453 GCA_036257195.1 Candidatus Methylomirabilota bacterium
GGGGCAGCATCACGCGCCAGAAGACCTGGAACTCGCCGGCGCCGTCGATCCGCGCGGCGTTGTCCAGATCGGCGGGGAGCGCCCGGAAGAATCCTGCCAGGATGAACACGGCCGCCGGGAGGCCGCCGGCCGCGTACACCAGGATCAACCCGGGGTGCGAGTCGAGAAGGCCCAGGGTCTTCAGCAGCACGAACAGAGGGATGATCGCGAGCTTGGCGGGGATGAGGAGCCCGCAGAGGAAGAAGACGTAGATCGGGTCGTTCAGGCGGAACCGGTAGCGGCCGAGGGCGTACGCGGCGGTGGCGCCCGTGCCCAGGATCAGCGCGAGGGCGCCGAGAGTCACGATGACGGAGTTCCGGAGGTAGAGGTCGAAGCGCCCCGCGGCCCACACGGTGGCGAGGTTCTCGAGGGTCGGCGACGTCGGCGGCCAAAAGGGCGCGGCGAAGATCTCGCGGGTGCTCTTGAACGCCGAGAAGACTGCGATCACGAGCGGCCCGAGCACCCACAACGCGTTCAGCGCGAGGAGGAGCTGGACGAAGAGCGCCCACGGCGAGCGCGCCCGAGGGTTCACAGCTCGACCTCCCGCCGGCGCAGGAGCAGTCCCCCGATCACCGAGCCCGTCCCGACGATCAGGAAGAGCAGCGTGCTGATAGCGGCGCCCAGCCCGACGTTGGACGTGGCGCTGTCCACGCTGCCGAAGGCGGTGCGATAGAACATCAGCGCGAGCGTGTCGGTGGCCCCGGCCGGCGGGCCGTTCACCCCCCCCATGACGTAGGGCAGCTCGAACCACTCGAAGGTGCCGATGAAGGTCAGGAGGGTCACGATCGTGAAAGCCGGCGCGAGCAACGGCAGCGTCACGAAGCGGAAGTCGTTCCAGGCGCTCGCTCCGTCGAGCCGGGCCGCCTCGTGATACTCCTCGGGGATCGCGTTGAGGCCGGCCAGGAACACCAGGGTCGGAAACCCGACCCACCGCCAGATGTTCACGACCATGAGCGTCGGCAGCGCGGTCGCCGCGTCCCCCAGCCAGGCGAGCGCCAGCTGGGGCAGGCCGACCGTCCGGAAGAGCTTGTTCACCGGGCCGAAGAGGGGGTTCAAGAACAGCTGCCAGAGGAACCCCACGATGACGAGCGACAGGATCACAGGGAGGAACGTCACGACCCGGTAGACGCGGAAGCCGCGGGGCTGTGAAGCAAGCGCGACGGCCAGAAGCAGCGCGAGTCCGTTCTGCCCGACCAGCATTACGATGCACACCTCGGCGTTGTGGCCGAGGGCCCGCAGGAAGTCGCGCTGGAACGGGAAGCTCAGGAGCCGGCGGAAGTTGGCGAGACCCACGAACTCCATCCGCCGAAAGCTCTCCCAGTCGTACAGGCTGTACGCGAGCGAGGCGAGCGCTGGTAGCGTCGTGAAGACGAGCATCAGCAGGACCGCCGGCGCGAGACAGACCCAGAGCCACGCGGTTCGCTGGAGGGTCGCGCGCCGCCGGCGGCGGCGTCCGCGCGCGGTGGCGTCGTCCCGGTCCCTCGCCATCCCACGGGGAGAGGCCTGGTCGACGTCGGCGCGAGGTCTCAGGCGGAGCCTCCTCCGCTGTCCCCTCTAGGAGCGGTGCACCGTGAGGGATGCGGCATCATCGAGAGCCACTGCCCGCTCGCTCGTCACCCCGGCGGCTCAGCGCTGGAAGGGCTTGTGCCAGGTGGCCACCCCCTTGGTGACCTCCGCGGCGACCTGCTCGGCCGAGGCCTTCCCGGACATGAGGCTCTGGAGGCCGTCCTGCAGGAGCTTGGATCCGGTGGGGTTCTCGTACCGGAAGCCGACGAGCATGATGTACGGCGTCGCGAGCTTTTCGTTGTACGCGATGACGCTGGAAAGGACGGGGTCGGTGCTCTTCACGCCCGGCACGGCCGAGACCTGGGCGAGCTTGGAGGTGAACTGCTGCCCATACTCCTTCGTGGCCAGGTGATTCAGGAGCCGTAGGGCCGCCGCGCGGTGCGGCGTTTTGGCGTTGATGGAGTAGTTCCCGTCGGCGAAGTGCGACACGTACTGCGGGCCACCGGGGGTCTCCGGCGGTGCCGGGACGAAGGCGAAGTCCAGCGCCTTGTTCTGAGCCCGCCAGTACCCGATCTCCCAGGACCCGCCAAACATGAACGCGGCCTGCTCGTTGTAGAAGAGTGCACGCTGGTCGTCGTATCCGACGCCCATGAAGTTGGGAGGGAGGTACGGCGCGAGAGCTTGAACCTCCTTGAGCGCGCGGACGAACCCGGGATCCGTGAAGTCACGCTTGCCGGTCAACACGTCGTTGAACAGCGCGGTCCCGCCGTAGAACATCGGGCCCACCGCCCCGAAGACCTGCTCGAGCACGATGCCGTCCTTGCCGCCGTTCGCTACCGGGATGATCCCCGCCCGCTTGACGCGATCGAGCATCCGCACGAATTCGCCCCATGTCGGCGGGATTCGCTCGACGCCGGCCTTCTTCAGAAGCGGCACGTTGTAGAACACTCCGATCGTCTGGGTGGCGAACGGAACCCCGAAGATCCGCGGGTCCTTGCGGCCCCGCGCCGCCGTCAGCAACGGCTGTGGAAAGCTGTCGAGCCCCTTGATGAGCTGCCCGTCGACGGGCAGCAGGAAGCCGGCGTCCGCCAGTTGGGCGAGGGCGCCGTACGCCCGGGTGTGGATGATGTCGGGACCGCTCCCTGCCGCGAGCGCGGTGGAGATGATGGTCGCGTACTCCGTGTTGCGGTACGGGGTGAACTTCACGCTCATGCCTGGGTTTGCCGCCGCGAATTCCCGTCCGACCTCGTCGTAGAAGGCCTGGTCCTCCACGCGCCAGCTCCAGAACGAGAGCTGCTGCGCCGAGGCGATCGATGTGGGACACAGCCCCAAGAGTGTCACGAGGCCGAGGAGCATCTTCACTCGCATGGTCACCTCCGGTGGACAGAACCTGCGGTCGGAAGCCGGATTCGCCCGAGGACGACGAAGCGACAGTACACCAGCGCTGTTTGGGGGAGCAAGGGGACCAGGGGTCGTCCGGTTGCCGCTGTCCGCGAGCCCGTGCGATCATCGGCGGGCGCGATGGGCACGTTGGGGCCGCTTGTCGTCGGGGTGGACGGCGGGCAGACGTCCACCCGATGCGTGCTCGCGACGCTCGACGGTCGGCTGCTCGGCCAGGGTGTCGGGAGCGGACTTACTCACCTGGCGGCGGAGGGTAGCCGGGAGCGCTACGTCGCGGCGCTCGGCGAGGCGATCGGCGGAGCGTGGCGCGAGGCGGCGCTCGCGCCCCGCGCGGTCGAGACCATCGCGCTCGGACTGACCGGCGTGGAAGGTGGGACAGTCGAGGCGGAAACGGTCGGGGTGTTGCTGGACTCCCTCATCGAAGCGCGGTGGGTTACCGTCGAGAATGACGGGGTGACGGCCCTCTACGGGGCGCACGCGGGCCGCCCTGGTGCGATCGTGATCTCCGGTACGGGAACGCTCGGGCTCGGTCTCCGACAGGATGGTCACCGGGTCCGGGTCGGCGGTTGGGGCTGGCTCGTGGGGGACGAGGGCAGCGCCGTCGCGATCGGCCGGAGTGGCCTCCGGGCCGCGCTCGCCGCGTTCGACGCCGTCGGCCCCCCCACGGCTCTCGAGTCCTCGGTGCGACGCCACTTCGGCGTCGACCGGATGCATGACGTTAAGCGTCGCGTCTACGCGACCGCGTTCGGGGCCCGGGGGTTCGCGGCCCTCGCGACGATCGTCGCCGCCGCCGCGGCCGGGGGCGACGCGGTGGCGGGCGAGATCATCAGCCAGGCCGGCCGCGATCTGGCGCGGACGGCGGCGGCCCTGCTCTCGCGGCTCGACTTCGGCGACGAGCCGGTCCCCTTGGCGCTCGTCGGCGGCGGATTCGAGCACCTCGAGGGACTCAGGGCGGCCTTCGAGACCGCGCTCGCGGCCTCCCGGGTCCGGACGCGGCTCGTCTCCCCCGACCTCCCTCCAGTGTTGGGGGCGGTGCTGCTCGCGCTCCGCGCGTGCGAGGCATCGCTGACGGCGGCCCTGCCCGGGCTCCGCGCGAGCACAGGGACGCTCCGCTTCGCGTGACGAGCGAGCTCCTCGAGCGACTGCGCAGCGGCCTGATCGTCTCGTGTCAGGCCCGTCCGGGCAGTCCCGTGCATGGGCCGCGCTTCATGGCCGCGTTCGGCCAGGCGGCGTCGCTCGCCCGCGCGGTCGGGGTTCGGGCGGACGGTCCCCGCGACATCCGGGCCCTCCGGCGGACCGTGGACCTCCCGATTATCGGGATCTTCAAGCGGCGGGAGACCGCCTGGCCCGTTTACATCACGCCGACGCTCCAGGCGGCGCGCGCGGTGATCCGCGCCGGCGCCGACATCGTGGCGCTCGACGCCACGCACCGTCCGCGCCGCGGAGGACTCGCTCCGGAGGATCTAATCGCGGCGGTGCGCGGCCTCGGCCGGCCGATCATGGCCGACATCGATTCCCTGGACGAAGGCGTGGCGGCGGTCGCCGCGGGCGCGGACCTCGTCGCCACAACCCTTGCGGGGTACACGGAGCGCCGACCGGCGACCGAGGGCCCCGACCTGGCGCTCGTGCGCGACCTGGTGGCGCGCGTCGCCGTGCCGGTTGTCTGCGAGGGACGGATCCGCGGTCCCGAGGACGTTCGAGCGGCGTTCCTGGCCGGTGCGTTCGCCGTGGTCGTGGGGACGGCCATCACGAACCCGGTGACCATCGCCGAGCGCTTCGTCGCGGCCACGCCTCGCGCGAGTCGGGCGGAGGCAGGGCGCCCCGCCGCGCCGGCGCGGCCAGAGCGCGCCGGGCGGAGCCCGTCCCGGCGACCCGAGGGATCCTAACGGACTAGTGGCCGCGCCGGATGTCCGCGACGACCGACGCGTACCCGGCGCGGAGAACCGCGGCGTCCGACGCGTAGTTGACCAGGGTGGCGCCGAGCGCGATCATCTCGCGCACGCCCTCCACGCTGTCGGTCAACATCGCCACGGCCTTCCCGTGGCGCCGGGCCGCGTCGACCAGGCGCCGGCGGTGCTCGTCGACGACGCCGCGCTGAGCGGGCGTCCCCAGGACGCCCAGATCCTGCGCGAGGTCGGATGGCCCGAGCGTCAAGGCGTCGATCCCCGGCACCGCCGCGATCTCGTCGAGCCGCTCGAACGCCCGGCGCGATTCCAGCATGACCGTCACGTGTACCTGGGCGTTCGTCGACGCCATGTGCTCGCTCATCGGATGCGAACGGTACCCGGTATGCGGGCCGAAACCATACATGCCGCGCTCGCCGAGCGGCGCGTAGCGGGCAGTCCGCGCCACCCGGAGCGCCTGCTCGGGCGTGTCGACCTGGGGCACGTGGAGGTTCGGCACGCCCGCGTCGAGGAGCCGCGTGATCCACTCGCGGCTGCCCTCGGGCGGACGGACGACCAGGGGAAACTCGAGCGCGCGCGCGAGGGCCGCCATGTCGGCGACCGTCTCCATCGAGAAGGCGCCGTGTTCCATGTCGATCCGGGCGAAGTCGAGACCGGCGGCCTGGAGCAAGGTCAGGATCCCCGGCGTCCGGACCATCGTGATCCATGTGCCGATCTGCACCTCACCCCGCGCCGCGCGGGCCTTCATGCGGTTTTCGGTCATGCCTTCTCCTCGGCCGGGGCGCCGCCTTCCATGGCGTGGCGCGCCTGGGCGATCTCCGCCGCGACGGCTTCCGGGCCGGGGAAGGCCCGCTTCGCGCGCCGGTACCAGTAGCGGGCGTTGTCGAGGTCGCCCTCGAGCGTGTGAACGATCCCGTGGAGCCAGGCGGCCAGCACGGACTTGTCGTCCTGGACGATCTGGTGCGCGGCCTGCCACTCCCGCTTCTCCAGGTGCTCGACCGCGCGGGCCAGGGCGGCAGACGACTCCTGAGGCGTGGCCATTGTCGGGGAGATCCGCGTCAGGCGCGGCTTCGCGCGTCCCTCAGCATCGCGATCAGGACGCGCCGGGCGTCCTCCGCGCTCGTGACCTCCTCAGGGAAGGCGATCCGCGCGCCGTGAAGACGGCCACCGGTCCGGACCCGGAGCCGGAAGCCCAGGCGATCGACGGCCACCATCGTGGCCGCCTCCGCTTCGGGGGCGTCCCCGAGCGCGCGAGCGTAGACCACGAGGGCGTCGGCGTGATCCTTGTTCATGTGCTCGAGGATCCCCGGTGCGACGTCGGCCAGGGGGTCGACGCGGGCGGCGGCGTAGGTGGGTGCGTCGATCCAGTCCATCGCCGCGAAGCCTCCGACGAAGTAGAGATCGACGACCTCGAGGCGGTGGAAGGCGAAGTCCTCGAAGTCGACCCAGTAGGCGGCGTTCGCGTGGCGGGCGAGGTACGCCTCGCGCGCCTCTGCCCGAGCGTGGGCCGGAACGGCGTGCACGGCGCCCATCAGCGTGACCCTTCCGGCCGCCAGCGGATCGCCAGCCCAGTCCGGCTCCGCGACGAAGAGGCTTGCCCGCGAGTCCGCCGCGAGGTTCTGGGTGTGGACGGCCATCGAGCTGATCAGGAAGAGCGGCTGACCAGTTCCGTCGAGGGCGTAGGGCATGAGAGACGCGAAGGGATGCCCCGGATGGCGGCGGGACTGGGTCGCCAGGGTCCCGGCCCGCGCCCGGTGCAGGAGAGTGCGGGCGCGCTCGGCGTAAGTCGGCTCGGGGACCGGCGGCGGGGCGTCCGGATCCTCGGCGCCGGTCGGCGGCCCTGCGTGCCGGCTCATGCCCGACGCGTCCGCACGGCCTGCCTCACCGGTCGCGGAACGCGGGCATCACGTCCCGGGCGAACCACCGGAGCTGCTCCATGAACGCGCGGGGCGGCACACCCTCCGGCCAGTGGAGCATGATCTGGTCGAGCCCGGGGTACTTCGCCTCGTACTCCCGGATCAGCGCGATGCAGTCGGCGGGCGAGCCGACCATCCACGCCTTCTGCTCCACGCCCTCCCGAAGCAGGGGGGCCCGCGCCGGTGCCCCGGGCGTGCCCCAGGGGCGACCCTCGGCGTCCGCGTAGCGCACGAAGCCGAACGGGGCGAACCACTTGTAGCGCTCGTCGTGGGCCGGCTCGACCTCCCGGATCGCCTGCTCGCGGTTGGCCGCCATGTAGAACCCGAGGCCGAGGCAGAGGTCCTCGCCGAGCCGCTTCTCGCGGCCGTGCCGGGCGCAGGCGTCCCGGTACGCGTGGAAGACCTGATCGGTGATCCGCTCGCCGTTGAGCGTGACCATGCCCTTCAGGTTGTGCTTGGCCAGGAAGTCGATCGTCTTGCCGCTCGCGATCGGCTGCCAGATCTCGACCGGGCGGTGGATCGGGCGGGGGACCAGGGTCACCTCGCTGAGCTCGTAGCTCCGGTACTTCACCGCGGGGGGGACCGTGTAATGCTTGCCCTGGTGGGAGAACTGCTCCTCGTGAAGGGCCTTCCACATGAGCTCGAACTGCTCTTCGAAGAGCTCCAGGTTGGCCGCGGCGTCCAGGAGCGGGGCGCCGAAGGACTCGACCTCGCGCGTGTGGTAGCCGCGGCCGATGCCCATGATCACGCGGCCCCCCGTCAGGATGTCCGCCACCGCGTAGTCCTCGGCCAGTCGGATCGGGTGCCACATGGGCAGGATGTTGAACGCGCAGCCGAACTTGAGCTGGCGCGTCACCGCGGCGAGGTACGTCCCGACCAGGATCAGGTTCGGGAGGACCTCGTAGCCCTCGCGCTGGAAGTGATGCTCCGCCGTCCAGAGGCAGTAGTAGCCCTCGTCGTCCATGACGCGCGCGACGTCGACCATGGACCGGTAGGCCTCGACGACAGGCTCGTTGCCGTAGCGCCGCTGGTCGGCCGGCGTCCCGTTCTTCCCGATGTTGTCGAGCTCGATCTGGCCGACGTAGAGCACCGAGAACTTGCGGATCATGGCGCGCTCCTCCCGATGGTACCTGGCTCGCCGGTAAGGGCGACCGCCGACGCTGCGATTCTAGCAGGGCCCCCGCCGCCCCGCGAGGGCTCGGCTACCCTCGCCCCGAGGAGTCCCACGGCTCGCGCGCCGGTTGCCGCGACCGGCGGCTCGAGGAGTGTCTCGGCTCGTGCGCCGCCCGCACCCGGACGAGCGACTGGCGGACGTCCTCGTCGAGATCGGGGGAGGGCTCGAGCGAACGCGGGCCGGATCCCGGTGTCCGCCTGGATGCCGCGCTTCAGCGCCTCCTCGGAGAAGGTACAGCATTCCGCAGTCCGAGTGGTGGACCAGGATGATCTCGCGGGTCCCCCAGGCGGCGCTGCGAGATCACGAGCGAGCGGATCGCGTCCTCGGTGATCGGGCCTCCCGCGTTTCGGATCCCCTCGTCGGGACCCGGGCGCTCATTCGTGGGTCAGTTGACAATGTGGCCCCATGAAGCTACATTTGGCCCATGAAGCAGGTCGGGCTTCGAGAGCTCAAGAATCGGCTCAGTGAGTACGTGCGCCTGGTACGCGGCGGCGAGCACGTCCAGGTCACCGACCGGGGACAGGTCGTCGCCGAGCTGATCCCCCCGGCGCCGGCCACGGGCCGCAATCCAGCCGCGGGGCTTGCCACGCTGGAACGGCGAGGTCTGCTGAGGCCCCCATCCTCGGAGGGCCGGGCCCGCTACCGACGCCTCCCCCGACTCGTCCCGACCGGCACTGTCCAGCGCCTCCTCGACGAAGACCGGGGTGAGCGCTGATCGTCTACGCCGAATCGAGCGTGATCCTCGCCTGGCTGTTCGGGGAGCCGGGCGGCCGGCGCGCGATCGAGGCGCTCGATCGCGCTGACGCCGTCATGGCCTCCGACCTCACCCTCCTCGAATGCGACCGGAGTTTGGTCCGAGCCGCCGCGCTGGCCACCATTCGAGAAGAGCGCGCCGCCAGGCTCCGGGTGATCCTGGCGCGCGCCGTGGCCCACTGGCGCCTCATGCCCGTCTCCCGGGAGATCGTCCATCGAGCGCGTCAGCCTTTCCCGGGCGAGCCAATCCGAAGCCTGGACGCCATCCACCTCGCCAGCGCTCTCCTGGCGGCGGAGTCGCTCCCGGATATCGCTCTACTGAGCCTCGACCGTCGCGTGCGCGCGACGGGCGCGCGCCTGGGTCTGCGAGTCCTCCCAGACTAGCGTCGGGGCGGCTGCGCCCCCCGGCCGGCCGGAATGTCCCGCGGCCCGGGCTACTTCACCTCGCGGAGGCGGCCGGTGCGCACGTCGTAGACGAAGCCGCGCACCTCGTTGCGGTGCGGGATGAACGGGTTCGCCCGCACCCGCGCGAGCGACTGGCGAACGTCCTCGTCGAGGTCGGGGAAGGGCTCGAAGGCGAACGCGGGGCGGATCCCGGTCTCCGCCTGGATGTCGCGCTTCAGCGCCTCGTCCGAGAAGGTGAGCATCCCGCAGTCCGAGTGGTGGACCAGGATGATCTCGCGCGTCCCGAGAAGCCGCTGCGAGATCACGAGTGAGCGGATCGCATCCTCGGTGATCGCCCCGCCCGCGTTCCGGATCACGTGGGCGTCGCCCTCGTCGAGCCCGAGGAGGTCGTGGAGGTCGAGCCGCGCGTCCATGCACGCTACGACGGCCACCCCCTTGGCCGGTGGCAGCGGCAGCGAGCCCTTGGTGAAGGATCCGGCATAGTGCTCGTTGTTCCGGAGCAGCTCGTCCGTGACGCTCATCTCTGGTCCTCGTCCTGCCGGGGCTCCATCGTGGCGCCGCGGCGCCTGGAAACGCGAAAGCCGAGGGCGGGGCCCGTCGGGGGCCCGCGCCGCTCGGCTTTCGTCTTCGTGTGCGACTTACGCCGTGCTGGCCTGTGCGTGGGTCCGGATCACTCCCGGTAGTTCAGCGGCACCTCCACCCAGCTCTTGCAGCGGGGACACTTGGCCGCGGCGCGGCCCGTCTTACCACTAACGCGCAGGATCGCGTTCTTCACGACGAGGCCGTCCGGCTCGGGAACCACGATCTTCGTCCGGCACGTGGGGCAGCGCTGGGCTTCGGCCCCCGCCAGGACTCTGATCAGGTTCCCGTCGGCCATGGACGGAAACTACCTATCTTCATCGGGATTGTCAAGAATGAATTATGTGGCGCTGACGGCGCCGTGACCGATCTCGCGCCGCCTTGAGCCGTCGGGGCGGTCTACGCGAGATCCACCCAGACGCTTTTGACCTCCGTGTAGAGGTCGAGCCCGGCCTGGCCGAGCTCCCGTCCGAACCCGGACTCCTTGAAGCCGCCGAAGGGTAGGGCGGCGTCGTAGAGGTTGTAGGCGTTGACCCAGACGGTGCCCGCCCGGAGCGCCCGGGCGACGCGGAGCGCCTTGCCGACGTCCCGGGTCCACACGGCTGCCGCCAGGCCGTAGAAGGTCTCGTTCCCCTGGGCCACGGCGTCGTCGACATCCTTGAACGGGATGACCGAGAGGACCGGCCCGAAGATCTCCTCGCGGGCGATCCGCATGGCGTTCGACACGCCCGTGAAGACCGTCGGCTGGACGAAGTAGCCGCGCCCGTCGCCGACGCGCACCCGCTCGCCGCCGGCCGCCAGCGTCGCGCCCTCGCGCCGGCCGACGTCCACGTACCCCAGGACCGTCTCGAGCTGCTGGGCCGAGACCACGGGGCCCATCCGCGTCGCCTTGTCCATCGGGTCGCCGACCTTGAGGCCCTTGACGCGGTCGACCAGCTTCCCGACGAACTCGTCGTGGACGCGCTGCTCCACGAGGAGGCGCGAGCCGGCCGCGCAGACCTCGCCCTTGTTGTAGAAGATCCCGGTCAAGGCACCGCGGAGGGCCGCCTCGAGGTCCGCGTCCGCGAAGACGACGTTGGGCGACTTCCCGCCGAGCTCGAGGGACACGCGCTTCAGCGATCCTGCGGCCTCCTTCATGATGCCCTTGCCGACGTCCGTCGAGCCCGTGAACGCGACCTTGTCGACGGCCGGGTGCCGGACGAGCGCCATCCCGACCTTTCCGCCCGGGCCCGTCACCACGTTGAACACGCCCTCGGGGAGCCCGGCCTCCTGGGTCAGCTCCGCGAAGCGGAGCGCGGTCAGGGGCGTGAGCGAGGCGGGCTTCAGCACCACCGTGTTCCCCGCGGCCAGCGCGGGGGCTACCTTCCAGGAGGCCAGGAGGAACGGAAAGTTCCAGGGAACGATCGCGCCGACGACGCCGACGGGTTGCCGGAGCGTGAAGGTGAACGCGCCGTCGCGGAGGTTCAGGGTCTCCCCATGGATCTTCGTCGTCCAGCCCGCGTAGTAGCGGAAGACCTCCGCGGCGAACGGGATCTCTACCTTCCCGGAGTCGAAGAGCGTCTTGCCCGTGTTGACGCTCTCGAGCCGCGCCATCTCGTCGAGGTTGGCGCTGATCAGGTCGGCCAGCTTCCACAGCAACCGGGCCCGGTCGGCCGCGGGCATCCGGGGCCACGGACCCTGGTCGAAGGCGCGGCGGGCGGCCTGGACCGCGAGATCGACGTCGCGCTCGTTGCCCTTCGCGACCTGGGCGCTCACTTCCTCCGTTGCAGGATTGATGGTCGTGTACGTCTCGCCGGACGCCGGGGGCCGCCACTGGCCGCCGATGAAGAGGTCGTTCGTGTGCATGGGGTGCCCCTCCTGGCCGGATCGGAAGCTCAGGGGCGCGCGTCCACGCGCGCCGGCGGAGTGTCTTCAGTGTAGCCTGCAGGCCTGGCGCCTGAAAGCCGTCGAGGCCGATCACGCGTCGGCTCTCGCACGGATCCTCGAGGTCGGGGCGCGTCTTGACATCGGGGCCCGCCCGGCAGACACATGAGGGGATGGAACCCTGCCCGTCCAACCCCGGGCCCGAGCTGTCCCGGCGCTGTCTCCTGCGCGGGCTCGGCGCCGCCGCCGTCGGCGGCCTCGCCGCCGGCTGCGCGACCAACCCGGTCTCGGGTCAGTCGGAGCTGATGCTGCTCTCGGAGCAGGAGGAGATCGACCTCGGCAAGCAGGCGTTCAGCCAGCTCGCCTGGCAGCAGGGGGGACCGCTCCGGATCGACCCCGCCACGCAGGGCTACCTGAGCGGGATCGTCCGGGAGCTCCACCAGGTGTCCCACCGCCCGAACCTCCCGGTGGACTTCACGCTGGAGAGCGCCTCGGAGCCGAACGCGTGGGCGATCCCCGGGCACACCGCCATGAACCGCGGCCTCCTGCAGTACCTCGAGAACGAGGCCCAGTTCGCGTTCGTGATGGGGCACGAGATGGGGCACGTCGCGGCGCGCCACAGCGCGGCGCGCCAGAGCCGGTCGACGCTGGGGAGCGCGGGCGTCGGCATCCTGGGCGTCGCGTCGGAGGTCATGGGGCTGGGGGCGGTCGGAGGGCTCGCGGTCGGCGCCGCGGGTGCGGGCACCCAGCTGCTCCTCCTCAGCTACGACCGCGGGCAGGAGCTCCAGGCCGACCAGCTGGGGGCGCTCTACATGGCGCGCGCCGGCTACGATCCGGGTCAGGCCGCCCGGTCGCACGAGGTGCTGAACAAGGCCATCGACGGCCACCTTGCCAACCTCGGCAAGCGGCGCAGCGATCCGTCGGCCATGTCGCAGATCCTCTCGACCCACCCCCGGCACGAAGAGCGCGTCGCGGAGCTTCAGACCTACGTCAAGACGCTTCCACCGTCCGAGGTGCGGATCCAGGGCGATGGGATTTTCGCCGACCGGTGGCTTCGCCAGACCGAGCCGGTTCGGCGCCTCGCGCCCGCCTACGCGCGCTACGACCGGGCCGTCCAGGCATTTGTGCAGGCCGCCCAGGCGGCGGAGCAGAAGCAGGACGCGGTCGTGCGGCAGAAGGTCGCCGAGTCCCAGCGCGAGATCGAGGCGGCGATCCAGCTTGCCGACCAGGCCCAGTTCGCCACCCTCCAGGGGTACCTCCTTGCCGTCCAGGGGCGGACGGGCGACGCGCGCAGCGCGTTCAACCGCGCCGTGTCGCTCTACCCCGGCTACCAGCCCGCCATTCGGGCGCTCGCGCGGCTTCGCAGCTAGGCAGCCAGCGCGTCCTTCGTCTTGACGTCGTCGTCGGCCGCGGGGTCCAAGGACGCGGACCGCCCCGGCCGGGCGGCCGCGGACCGGGCTCGCCAAGTGTCGCGGCGGCACGCAGGAGAGTGAGATGGCGAAGCAAGGGTTCCGCGTCATGGACAGCGATCTCCACGTGATCGAGCCGGAGGATCTCTGGCAGGAATACCTCGACCCCAGGTTCCGCGGCCGGATCGAGGTGGCGCCGGCCAGCGACGGGCAGATGCGCGCCCACGTGGACGGCAAGGTGCTTCCGCCGTATGCGGGGCGGGCCGAGCGTGACCGCGCGTGGTCCTTCCGGACCCGCACCGCGGCGTGGCAGCGCATCAGCCGGAGCACGCCGCCCAAGGCCGTGCTGGAGGCCATGGACATCGAAGGCATCGACGTGGGGATCCTGTTCCGCACGTGGGCGACCCACGCCATCAACATCGACGGCCTGGAGCCGGCGTTCGCCGCCGCGATGAGCCGCGCGTGGAATCGCTGGATCTCCGATTTCTGCCGCGAGCGTCCGGACCGGTTCAAGCCGTCGGCCCTGATCCCGCTCCAGGACGTCGACCTGGCGGTCGCCGAGGCGCGCTTCGCCGTCCGCTCGCTGGGGGCCATCACGCTCGTGCTCCCGTCCCACCTGATCAACGGCCGGCCGATCTACGACCGGTACTACGATCCGCTGTGGGCCGAGGCGCAGGAGATGGACGTCGCGGTGTCCTTCCACGGCAACCACGCCGCCTACGCCGAGCACCTGGCGCGGCGCTACCTGGACAACCTCGTGCTGAGCCACGCGTGCGGGCAGCCCGTGGAGATGATGCTGGCGCTGGGGGCGGCGGTCACCGGGGGCGTCCTCTCACGCTTCCCCCGGTTGCGCATGGCCTTCCTCGAGGGGAACTGCAGCTGGCTGCCCTGGTGGCTATGGGCGCTCGACGAGCGCTGGGAGGCCTGGGGCGACCGCCAGCTGTTCCAGCAGGAGGCCCGGCCCTCGGAGCTCTTCCGTCGCCAGTGCTTCGTCTCGGCGGAGCCGGAGGAGGAGCTTGCGAAGTACGTCGTCGCCGAGCTGGGGGACGACAACCTGGTGCTCTCGACCGACTGGCCGCACGACGATTCGCGGTTCCCGCACGCGATCGACGGCTTCCTCGAGATGACGCACCTCCCGGCGGAGAGCAAGCGCAAGATCCTGTGGGACAACTGCGCCCGGCTCTACAAGCTCTGAGTCCGGGGGCCCGGCCCCGAGCCTTCGTCCAGCCCGGCCTTTCCCACGGGGAGCCCCGTGGCGGCGCTCTGCGCCGGGCGATGCCCGCGTCGCCGGCGATCGGAAGATACGCCGCGTAACGACGCGGAGACGGCCCGGCGCCGGCGGCCGCCGGATCGTCCGGTCGCCGGGAGCGTCTGGCCGGCGGTAAGTGAGCGCGGAGTCGCGCGAAGCGCTCCGTGCTGCGCGCTCGCTTCCACCGCGCGTTCCCCGAGGGACCCCACCGCGCGAGCTGGCACGCGCATCGCACCGTGAGGGGCAGCAGTGAACCCTCACAGATGCCCTCACAGTTTGGAGGTGTCCGATGCGCTTCGTTCAGGTGCGTCTCGTTCCGGTGCTCGTCGGCGTGGCCCTCGCCGCGCCGGCCGCGTTCGGCCAGGCTCCCACGCCGCCCGTGGCGAAGCCCGCGCCGGCGGTTGCCCCGGCCCCGGCGCCGGCTCCCGCCCGCGTGCCGCTCAGCATCGCGCGCGGGGTGGTGAAGTCCGTCGCCGACAGCCGACTCGTGATCGATCTCGGTCAGGCCTCGGGGCCGGGGGCGGGTCCGAGCGCGTTCACGCTCGACGCCCAGACGCAGATCCAGCGGCTGGGGCGGCCGCTCACGCCGAAGGACCTGAGGGTCGGGGACGCGGTAACGGTCGGCTACCAGATGCGCGGGGACAAAGCCGTGGCGAGCCGGGTCTGGCTGCGCTTCGGTGGATCGACCGCGGGCGCCCCGGCCGGCGCCGGCTCCCAGTCGCGCTAGCGCGCCGTCAGCTCGGGGCCGCGGGCGAAGCTCGCCTCGCCTGCGGCCCCGCGTGGCTCGCCGGGCCCTGCCCGCTCAGTCGCGAATGGGCTCCGGGGGCGTCTTCCGGTAGTCGTAGAAGCCCTTGCCGGTCTTCCGGCCGAGGTCGCCGCGCTTGACGCGCTTCTCGAGCTCGGCGGGGGGCCGGTCGCGCGGGTCCTTCGTGGAGTCGTAGGTCTCGAGCCGGGCGTTGTAGCCGATGTCGAGGCCGGACAGGTCACCCAGCCGGAAGGGGCCCATGGGGAAGTTGAGGCCCAGCTCGACGGCCTTGTCGATCTCCCAGAACGGCGCCACGCCCTGCTCGAGCAGGAAGTACGCCTCGTTGCCGAGCGCGCGCAGGATCCGGTTGACCAGGAACCCCGGCAGCTCCTTCCGGAGCACGACCGGCTCGCGGCCGATGCGGCGGACGAGCTCCGCGGTCGTGTCGACCGCCGCCTCCGACGTCCACTGGCCCGTCACGACCTCGACCAGGCGCATGACGAGCGGGGGGAAGAAGAAGTGCATGTTCACGCACTGCGCAGGGCGCGTCGTCGCCGGCGCGATGAGGGAGTTGCCGAGCGTCGACGAGTTGGTCGCCAGGATCGCGTGACGCGGGGCGGCCCGGTCCAGGCGGGCGAAGCACTCCTTCTTCGGCTCGAGCCGCTCGATGATCGCCTCGATCACGAAATCGGCGTTCCGGGCCGCCTGGTCGAGGTCCGGCTCGAGGCGGATGCGCCCGACGGCCGCGTCCATCTCGGCCTGGCTCATCTGCCCCTTCGCCACGCGGCGATCGAGGTGCCCCCGGTTCCCCGCCATGGCCTTCTCGAGGATGGGGGCCGCGAGGTCGTTGAGGGTGACCGCGTAGCCATGGAGGGCAGCCTGCATCGCGATCTGGGCCCCCATCTGGCCGGCGCCGACCACCAGGATCCGCTTGACGTCGTCGATTGCCACCGTCATCGCTGTCTCCTCAGGTCAGATCGTACCGCTCAGATCGCGAGCGCGTAGCCGTCACGGCGCGGGTCGGCGCCGCCCTGGAGCGCCCCGGACTCGGGATCCCGCCGGATACCCTGGCCGCCGCCGACGACCCAGGACCAGTCCTCGATCACGTTGACCTGGTGGCCTCGCGCCACCAGGCCGGCCCGCACGCTCTCGGGGATCCGGCCTTCCACGTCGACCAGGCGGTCCCGGTACGCGCGCACCCGCGGCGCCTCGATGGCCTCCTGCACCGTCATGCCGAACTCGACCACGTTGAGCAGCATCTGCGGCGTGGTCTGGAGGATGCCGTAGGAGCCCGGCGTGCCGATCGACAGGAGGAACGTCCCGTCGTGGAAGACCTGGGTCGGCGCCATACGCGTTTGCATCGCCGCGCCACTGCGGAGCGCGGCCGGGCTGTCCGGTTCGAGATCGGCCCACATGAGGAGGTTGTTCAGGAGCATGCCGGTGCCCGGGACCATCACGCCGGAGCCGAACACGCTCCCGAGCGTCTGGGTGACCGTGACCACCGTGCCCTGTCCGTCGGCGACCGCGAAGTGCGTGGTGTGCTCCTTGGCGAAGTCCGCCGGATGCCCGGGGAGGACCTCCCCGGCCAGGCGCTCGGAGCTCCACCGCTCGCCGCCGGAGACCCCGGCGCGCCCGGGGTCGATGAGCGACCGCCGGTGCACCGCGTAGGCGTGGGAGACGAGCCCGGCGATCGGCGCCTCCGGGTGCATCACGTCGAGACCGACGCGGTCCGCGGAGGCGACCTTCGCCGCCTCGATGAAGTGGTGGAGGTACTCGGCCGAGTTGTGTCCCATGCCTCTGAGGTCGAACCCCTCCAGGAGCTTCAGGGTCTGCACCGACTGGAGCGCATTGGTCGGCGGCGGCGGCACGCACACTTCGTGGCCGCGGAAGGCGACGGCGAGCGGCGTGCCCCACGTCGGCCGATAGGCGGCCAAGTCGGCCTCCGTGATCCAGCCGTTCCGCGCCTCCAGCGCGCGGGCGATCGCGCGCGCGATGGGCCCCCGGTAGAAGGCGTCGACGCCGCCCTCGGCGACCTGCCGCAGCGTGGCGCCGAGGTCCTTCTGGACCAGGAGCGTTCCGGCGCGCGGCACCTCGCCCTCAACCAGGAACGCGCGCTCGGCCTCCGCCGACTGAGCGAGCTGGGGGCGCCCCTTTCCGATGAACTCGACGTTCTTCATCGTGAGCGGGAAGCCGTCCTCCGCGAGCCGGATCGCCGGCGCCATGACGGCGGCGCGGGGAAGGGAGCCGTAGCGCTCGTGCAGGCCCAAGGTGGCGGCGACCAGCCCGGGGACGCCGATCGAGCGGGGACCGGCCTTGAGGTCCTCCACGGTCACGCGTGCCGGGTCGGCGGCGGCCGGCATCCGGCCCGCCGACACGACGGCCTCCCGCCGCCCGCGGTGGAACACCAGGAGCGTCGCCACGCCGCCCGGGCCGGACATGTACGGCTCGACCACGTGGAGGGCGAAGGACGTCGCCGCGGCGGCATCGACGGCGGAGCCCCCCTGGAGGAGGATCTCGATGCCTGCCATGGCGGCGAGCGGGTGCGCGGCCGCCACGCAGCCGCGGCGGCCCATCACGGTGGGTCGGAATGCGCGTCCATGCGGTGCGGTCATGCCGTCGCTCCCTTCACGGGGTCAGGCCTTGACTTTGACTTCCCTGCGTCCGCCTTGGCCGCTGCGGAAGAGCGGTCGGAAGTCAAAGTCAAGGCCTGACCCCATCTCACCCGAGGAACTCGCGGCAGAGCGCCTCCCACATCTCGGCCGAGAGCCGGAGGCTCTCCACGTCGACCCGCTCGTCGTTGCCGTGGAACATGAGCGGGTACTCCGCGTGGGGGATGCGCGGAGAGTGCAGGCCGAAGCCGTAGGCGGGGATGCCCTGCCGGCGGAAGAAGCGCGCGTCCGTCGCGCCGACCGTGAGGCGCGGCACGATGTGGCTCCCAGGCACGAGCGCTCGCGTCACGCGCCGAAGCGTGTCGACCAGGGGTGTATCGGGCGGCGTGATCGAGCCCTCCTCGCGGCCGATCGACTCCACCGTCACGCGGGCCCGGAGGTCGCCGAGGGCCTCGTCGAGCATCGCGTCGACCTCGGCCGGCGTCACGCCCGGGAGCGCCCGGATGTCCACGTCGATCTCGACGCGATCCGGCACCGTGTTCACCTTGCTCCCGCCCCGCGCCATGTTCGGCGAGAACGTCGTGTGGGTGGAGGCATGGGCCATCTGGGCGAGGCCCAGGCTCTCCATCCGCCGCGCGGCGTCCAGCACGCGCTCGGGATCGGTCAGCGCGGCGCCCAGCTCGCGGTCGGGCTGGACTGCCTCGACGTAGCGCCGCCACACGTCGAGGATGCGCGCCTTCGGCTGGTAGGCGGCGATGCGCCGCACGGCGTCGGCCGCGGTGACGAGTGCGTTGTCGGAGCGGAACGGGCGCGAGCCGTGGCCCGGCGTGCCTCGAACGACAAGCCGCCGCCAGTTGACGCCCTTCTCACCCACGGTGATCGGGAGCGCGGGGCCGGACGGCGTCGGGACCGGGACCCCGCCGCTCTCCGTGATCACGTAGTCCGCGCGAACCGCGTCGAGAGCGTGCTTGGTGAGGTGCTGCGCCCCGTAGAGGCCACCGGCCTCCTCGTCGGCGACCGCCAGGTAGATCAGCGTGCCGCGGGGCCGGAATCCGGACACGGCGAGGCGTCGCGTGGCGACGGCCATGGTCGCCGTGAGGTTCAGCATGTCAGTCGCCCCGCGCCCCCAGACGACGCCGTCCACGAGGTCGGCCGCGAACGGGTCCCGGCGCCAGCCGGCGGGGTTGGCGGGGACGACGTCGGTGTGCCCCATGAGGAGGAGGGCCGGCGCCCGTGGGTCGCGGCCCTCGATGCGCGCGACGAGGCTCGCCCGCCCGGGCGCCGCGTCGAACCGTCGGCACGCGAGGCCGGAACCCGCGAAGTAGTCCTCCAGCGCCGACACGTTCCGGATCTCCTGGCCCGAGCCGATGGTGTCGTCGTTGACGCAGGCGTTCCGGATCATCGTGCGCAGGAGCTCGGTCGGCTCTGTGGTCAGCTGGTCCGGCGGCATGGCGTCTCCCGGGGCGACGTGGCGGTGGCCGGAGGGTCTCTCCAGATCATGGTAGGGGGCGCGTCCATCCGGGTCAACCTTGGCCGGGTCAACCGTGGCCGGGTCAACCGTGGCCGGGTCGACCTGGGCAGGTCAATCCGGGCGCGGCGAATGGCGGGCGGCCGGTCCGCCGGTTGCCGCGACGCGCCGCGCGGCGGTAGACTGACCTCGTGGCGACGACGCTTCGCATCGTGGCCGGCGAGGTCTCGGCGCGGGCGACGCTGGACGGCTCGCGGACGGCGCGGGCGGTGTGGGACGCGCTCCCGATCGAGGCGGTCGCCCGGACCTGGGGCGACGAGATCTACTTCCTGGTCCCGGTGTCGCTTCCGGAGGACGACGCGCAGGCGGTCGTCGGGCTGGGGGCTCTCGGGTACTGGCCGCCGGGGAAGGCGTTCTGCATCTTCTTCGGCCCGACGCCGGCCAGCCATGGCGACGAGTGCCGTCCGGCAAGCCCCGTCAACGTCTTCGGACGTGTGGACGGAGATCCCAGGGTGTTTAAGGCCGTGCCGGCGGGTGCCCGCATCCGGCTGGAGCGAGTGGAGGCCGGAGAGCCGGACGCCGCGCCCGCGATGCCGGACGCCGCGGGGGCCTGGCGATCGGGGCGATGAGGACAGACGGGGGGAGACCATGAAGATCTTCCTGGATACCGGCAGCGTGAACGAGCTCAAGGAGGCCGCGGCGATGGGTCTCCTGGACGGCGCCACCACCAACCCCTCACTGGTCGCGAAGGAGAAGCGGCCGTTCCGCGACCTGGTCGAGGAGATCTGTCGCATCGTGGACGGGCCGGTGAGCCTCGAGGTGGTCGCGACGGACACCGACGGCATGGTCCAGCAGGGGCGCGAGCTGGCGAAGATCGCCCCGAACGTCGTGGTGAAGCTGCCGACGACGGTCGAGGGCCTGAAGGCGCTGCGGGTCCTCCGTGGAGAAGGTCTCCGGACGAACCTGACGCTCTGCTTCTCGCCGAACCAGGCGCTGCTCGTCGCGAAAGGCGGGGCGACCTACGTGAGCCCCTTCCTCGGCCGCCTCGACGACATCTCGCACGTGGGGATGGACCTGATCCGGACGATCCGGAAGATCTACGACAACTACGGCTTCGAGACCAAGATCCTCGCGGCATCCCTCCGGAACCCGCTGCACGTGATCGACGCGGCGCTCGCCGGGGCAGACGTGGCGACCCTGCCGTTCGCCGTCTTCCAGCAGCTCATCAAGCACCCGCTGACCGACATCGGTCTGAAGCGCTTCCTCGACGACTGGCAGAAGGCCGGCGTGACGCTGTAGACGTCGCGCCGTGTCCGTCTCGAGCCTCCGGCTCGTCGGCGAGATCTACCACGCGTTCGGGCGGCGGGACGCCGCCGCGGTGCTCGAGCGTCTCCGCCCCGACGTCGAGATCCGCCAGACCGAGCTCGTGCCCTGGGGCGGCCACTATCGCGGGCACGAGGGCGCCCGGGAGTTCTTCGGGCGGGTGCTCGGGGCGATCGACTCGGCCGTGACCGTCGAGCGCCTGATCGACGCGGGCGACCACGTGGTGGCGGTGGGGCGGACCCGCGGCCGCACCCGATCGGGCGGCGTCGCGTTCGACCTGGCCGTCGTCCACGTGTGGACCGTCCTGGACACGCTCATCGCGCGGCTCGAGGTGTATATCGATACGCCCGCCATGGTCCAGGCGCTGGGGCCACGCTGACCGGCCGGCCAAAGCGTTCCACCGCCGCCCCCTGAACGTGAGTTAGAGTGCAGGAGCCATGGGCGAGACCTACGACTTCGACCTGGTAGCGATCGGAAGCGGCCCGGCCGGCCAGCGCGCCGCCGTCCAGGCGTCGAAGCTCGGCAAGCGGGTCGCGGTGATCGAGAAGAACGCGTGCGTTGGCGGGGTCTGCGTCGAGACCGGGACGATTCCGAGCAAGACCTTCCGCGAGGCGGTGTGGGCGGTGGGCGGGCTGGCCGGGACCGGCGCGCGCCCGACCGCGGAGCAGCTTCTGGCCCGCGTCAGCGACGTCGTGCGGCGGGAGATCGAGGTGCTGGACCACCAGCTCCGGCGGAACGACATTTCCGTCATCCGGGGCGAGGCCCAGTTCCGGGACCCTCACACCCTCACGGTCCAATCCGAGTCCGGCTCCCGGGCCGTGCGCGCCGCCACCGTCGTCGTCGCCGTGGGCACCAGGGCTGTCACCCCGCCCGGAGCGGTCATCGACGGCGAAGTGGCGATCACCAGCGACGACATCGTCCGCCTGAAGCGCCTGCCGCGGGCGATGACCGTGGTCGGCGGCGGGGTCATCGGGATCGAGTATGCGTCGATCTTCGCCACGCTCGGCGTCGAGGTGACGGTGGTCGAGCGCCGGGACCGGCCCCTGGATTTCGTCGACCGGGAGATCGTGGACGAGCTGATCCATCAGATGCGAAAGCGCGACGTCACCTTCCGGTTCGGGGAGACGGTGGAGCGGTTCGAGGTGTCGGAGGGCCCGCCCCGGCGGGGGGTGCTGTTCCTCGAGTCGGGAAAGCGGATCGTGTCCGACCTTGTGCTGTTCTCGGCGGGTCGGACGGGGGCGACCGACAAGCTGAACCTCGCCGCGGCCGGGCTCGCCGCCGACGACCGGGGTCGGCTCGGTGTCGACGCCGACTTCCGGACCAGCGTGCCGCACGTCTACGGGGCCGGAGACGTGATCGGCTACCCGAGCCTGGCGGCGACGTCCAGCGAGCAGGGGCGGCTGGCGGCGTGCCACGCGTTCGGCGTTCCCGCCGGGCCGATGGCGTCCCACTTCCCCGTGGGGATCTACGCCATCCCCGAGATCTCCATGGTCGGCGCTACGGAGCAGGAGCTGACGGCGGGGAAGGTCCCCTATGAGATCGGCGTTGCCCGGTACCGCGAGATCGCCCGGGGCCAGATCCTAGGGGACGACAGCGGGCTCTTCAAGATGCTGTTCCACCGCGAGGACCGGAAGCTCCTCGGCGCCCACGCGATCGGCACCGGGGCCACCGAGCTGATCCACATCGGGCAGGCCGTCCTCGGGCTCGGCGGCGGGCTCGACTACTTCCTGCGGACGGTCTTCAACTATCCGACTCTCGCCGAGTGCTACAAGGTGGCCGCCCTCGACGCGGCGAACAAGCTCGCGACCTGAGCCGCGCCGGCAGGAGCGCCCCCGGGCCGGCCGCTACGAACGGCGCCCGGCGACCAGCAGGAGCACGATCCCGCCGGCCACCGCCGCCACGCCGACCACGGGCGACAGGGGGATCGTCTTCTCGCGCTTGACCTCGGCCTTGAGGGGCCCCAGGTCCAGAACCTTGTCCCTGGTGGTGTAGGTGATGCCCTCGTAGACCAGCGCGACCACCCCGAGGACGATCAGCGCGATCCCGATCAGCTTGACCATCGCCGCCTCCCTTCGCTCATGGTGAACGGCGTCAGGGCCGGGCCCGCAGCGCCTCCGCGAAGGCGCGAAGCTCCGCGCGGGACGTGCGGCGCTCGAGCGCGACGTACGGCGCGATCCGGTCCAGCAGCCCGCCGTAGCGCTCCGCCAGCGCGGCCCGGAGCCCGTCGAGCGGCGCCTCCACCGCGAAGACCTCGAGCATCTCGTCGGTGATCATGGCCGCCATGCCCGCCCAGTCCCCCTCCACGGACTTCCGGTGGAGCCGCGGCGTCAGATCCTGCCACCCGTGGGCGGCGAGCACCGGCTCGTAGGTCCGGGTCGAGGCGTAGAAGGCGATCTGGGCCCGGGCGTGCTCGCGAGCGCGCGCCATCGCCTCCGCGTCGCGGCCCGTGATCATGAAGACCGAGCACGCGAGCGCGAGCCCCTCCCGCGTCCGACCCCCCTTGGCGAGCCCCGCTTGGATGTTGGGGAGGGCGAACTCCCGGAGATACTTCACCGAGTGGAACGGGTGGAGGTGCACTCCCTCGCAGAGCTCCCCGGCGAGCCGGAGGTTGTAGGCGTTGACCGCGGCGACGTAGATCGGGATCCGCGGGTGCTCGATCGGGCCGGGGGCGAAGAACGGGGTGGTGAGCGTGATCGCGTAGTGCTCGCCCCGGAAATTCACCGGCCCCCGCTCCTGCCACGCCGTCCAGAGCGCCCGGAGCGCCAGAATGTACTCGCGAAGCCGCGGCCCCGGCGCCGTCCACTTGACGGAGAAGCGCCGCTCGATGTGCCCCTTGACCTGGGTGCCGAGCCCCAGGATCATCCGGCCACCCGACGCCGCCTGCAGGTCCCAGGCGGCGTGCGCGACCACGGTGGGGCTCCGGGGAAAGGCGACCGCGATCGCGGTGCCGAGGCTCACGCGGCGAGTGTGCTCCGCGGCCAGCACGAGGGGCAGGAACGGATCGTGCCGCGTCTCGGCGGTCCAGAGGCCATCGACGCCGAGCTCCTCGGCCTCCCGGGCTAGCGCCGGCACGTCGCCGAGGTCTTCGATCGCGATCGTTGCGTCGAGCTTCACGTCCGCCTCCCGGTGATCGCCTCGGTCACCCGCTCAGAGTACTCCGCTTGGGTCGTGGCGTTGTCAGGCGCTGCGTCGATAGGCCATGGCCTCGAGCCGCGCCACGCGGTCCGTGATCGGCGGGTGCGTGGCGAAGAGGTCGGCGAGCCACCCCTCGCGGTCGTTGACCGCGTTGCCGAGGGGGTCGGTGATGCACAGGTGGGCCGTGCCACGGTGAATGCGCGGGGTCGGGGCGCTCGCGGCCTCGAGCTTGCGGAGCGCGCTCGCGAGGCCGAGGGGGTTGCGCGTCAGCTCGGCCCCCGAGGCGTCGGCCAGGTACTCGCGGCGGCGCGAGACGCCGGTCGCCAGGAGGCGCCCGATGAGGGGGGTCAGGAGCACGGTGAGTAGCCAGGCCACGAGCAGGACGACCATCAAGGGGCCGAGCGAGGGACCGTCCCGCCGTTTCGAGTTCCCGGAGGACGGCATGCCGAGGCGGAGGCGCGTTGCCCAGTCGCTCAGGAGGAGCACGGCGCCCAGCAGCGCGGCGACGACCGTCATTTTCCGGATGTCGAGATTCCGGACGTGCGACATCTCATGGGCGATCACGCCCTGGAGCTCGTCCCGGTTCATCGACGCGAGCAGGCCCGTCGTGACCGCGATGGATGCGTGGTCCGGGTCCCGGCCGGTGGCGAACGCGTTCGGATCCGGCTCGTCGATGAGGTAGATGCGCGGCATCGGCACGCCGGCCGCGATCGCCATCTCCGTGACCACGTTCGTGAGCCGCTTGACATCGGGTGCCGCGTCGTCGGCGGTGACCAGCCGCGCGAAGCTCGAGGCGAGGACGGCCCGGTCGCCGAACCGGTAGCCGACCCACGCCGAGCCCATTCCGAGGAGCGCGGCACCGCTGGCGGCGATCGGCAGGGGCAGCGGCACCCCTCCCGGACGCGCCACGCCGGCCGCGCCGAGGACGAAGAGGTCGAACCCGAACCCGATGAACGCCAGGAGCGCGACGAAGCCGGCAAGGAGCAGCCAGGTGTCGCGGCGGTTGCGCCGCTGCTCGTCGAAGAGGTTGCGGGCGCCCGGCTCCGGACGCCCTGCGGCCGGGCCGACGGAGGTCGGCGACTCCTCCGCGGCCGTCACCGCGGGTTGAGGTCGACCTGAGGCAAGGCCCGGTCCGCCGCCTCCGTTTGGAAGAATTCCGCCGGCCGGAAGCCAAGCGCACCCGCTACGAGGTTGGTCGGGAAAACCTGCTGCCGCGTGTTGTAGCGCGCGACCAGGTCGTTGTAGAGCTGGCGCGCGAACCCGACCCGGTTCTCGGTCGTGACCAGCTCTTCCTGGAGCGCGAGGACGTTCTGGTTCGCCTTGAGATCGGGGTACCGCTCCATCACGGCCAGGAGTCCTCCGACCGCCTGGGTGAGCGCGCCCTCGGCCGCCCCGACCGCGCCGGCGCCGGTGGCGGAGAGCGCGCGCGTCCGCGCGGCGGCGATGCGGGCGAAGAGCTCGCGCTCGTGCTGCATGTAGCCCTGGACGGCCGCCACCAGGTTCGGGATGAGGTCGTGGCGGCGCTTGAGCTGGACGTCGATCTGGGCCCACGCGCTCCAGACCTGGTTCCGGAGCCCGATGAGGCTGTTGTAGAGCCACACGGCCGCGCCCGCCAGGGCGGCGACCAGGAGAAGGGCGAGGAGCCCCGTCACCGGCGGTCGCCGGCCGCGTCCGGTTCGTGATCCGCCGCGCCCGGCTCGTGACCCGCCGCGCCCGTGTGGTGGAGGACCCGGTCCTCCACGCGTCCCTCGGCGACCATCGCGACGAGCGCGGAGCGCTGGATCTTGCCGCTCGACGTCTTGGGGATCGTCTGCGGCCGGACGAGGAGCACGCGCGCGGGCCGGAGCCCGCTCCGTCGCCGAACGGCCTGGGTGACGTCGTGGGCCATGCGCGAGAGGTCCTCGGGCCCGAGACCGTCGCCCCGCACCTCGGCGACGACGTGTAAACGCTGGGTGCCCGTGCGCTCGCTATCGATCCCGATGGCGGCCGAGTACCGGACGCCGGCGACGTGGTCCACGGCCTCCTCGATGTCGCCCGGAACGACGTTCTCACCGCGCACGATGATCACGTCCTTGATGCGCCCCGTGATGAAGAGGTATCCATCGGCATCCCGGAATCCGAGGTCGCCGGTGTGGAGCCACCCGTCGCGGAGGGCGCGGACGGTGGCCTCCGGGTCGCGGTAGTAGCCCTGCATCACCCCGGGGCTCTGGACGAGGATCTCCCCCGCCTCGCCCGGCCGCGCGCGCCCGGCGCCGTCGGGGCCGGCGATCTCCACCCGGACGCCGCGGCAGGGCAACCCCACCGAGACGAAGCTGCCCGTCGGGTCGGAGCGCACGGGCTGCCCGTGCGGCCAGACGGACACCGCCAGCGTCGCCTCGGCTAGCCCGTACGCCGGCGCGAAGATGTCGCCCACCCCGAAGCGCTCCTGGAAGGCGCGGATCGTCGATAGCCGCACCGGCTCGGCGCCCGACAGCGCCATGCGCAGGCTCGAGAGGTCGAGGCCCGCCGTGTCGTGGATGTGGCGGACGCAATTCCGGTAGCCGAAATCGGGCGACACGGTAACGCGTGCCCGGTGCTCGGTGATCGCCTCGAGCCACGGGCGGGGATTGCGGAGGTCTGGCGGGAGCAGCATGAGGGGGGCGCCCGCGTAGAGCGCCCCGAAGGCGAGGCCGATGAGCCCCATGTCGTGGTACAGCGGCAGCCAGCTCACGAGGGTCTCGGCCCGTGTCACCTCGACGGCCTCGACCATCATCCGGACGGTCGCCATCACGTTCCGGTGGCTCAGGACGACGCCGCGCGGCGTGGACGTGCTCCCGGAGGTGTACTGGAGGAAGCAGACCTCGTCCTCGGCGGCGAGGACCGGTGCGGAGACGGCGCTCCCCGCGTCGAGAACGTCCGGCGTCACGAGGTACCGGAGGTCTGGCGCCTCGGCGCGCGCGGCTTCGACGTCGGCGCGGAACCAGTCGATCGTGACGACCACCCGGGCCTCACAGCTCCGGAAGACCCGGGCCTTCAGCTCGGGGTCGAGCGTGGGGTAGAGGGGCACCGGCACCGCGCCGATCGCCAGGGCGCCGAAGAAGGTGAAGAAGAACTCCTCGCAGGTCGGGAGGACGATCACCACCTTGTCCCCGGGCCCGATGCCGCGCGCCCGGAGGGCTCCGGCATAGCGGAGGCTCGTTGCGTGGAGCCGCTCGGCCGTCAGGGGGGTGCCGAAGAGCGTGAAGTAGACGCCTCCCGGCTCGGCCGCCGCGCGGCGGGCGACCAGGTCGGAGAGCGTCGCGCAATTCTCAGGCTTCCAGGGCGGCGTCGGGGCGCTTGGCACCAGGCCTCCGGACTCGGTCATTCTAGCATCCTGCGACGGTCAGGCCGCCGGATCGGCTACGCCACCCAGTCGGCAACGAAGACGTTGAACTCCCGCGCCTGGGCCGCCCCCCGGCTCGAGCAGAAGACCAGGCGGCGGCCGTCCGGGGAGAACATGGGAAACGAGGCGAAGGACTCCGCGTAGGTGAGGCGCTCGAGCCCGCGCCCGTCGCGGCGGACCAGGTAGAGCGCGAAGTCGAACCGGCCCGGGTCGTGGAGGTTCGACGAGAAAACGATCCGCTCGCCGTCCGGGTGGAGAGACGGCGCCCAGTTGGCCGCCCCGTTGCTGGTCACCTGGCGGATGCGGCTCCCGTCGGCGTCCATCACGAAGAGCTCGGCCCGGCTCGGCCGGACCAGACGCTGGGCGAGGAGCGTCCGGTACTCCGCGAGGTCAGCGGGATCCGTCGGGTGCCACCCGCGCCAGACGATCTGCCGGCCGTCCCACGAGAAGAACGGGCCGCCGTCGTAGCCGGGCCGGTCCGTGAGCCGGCGAAGCTTGGCCCCGTCGGCGTCGAGCAGGTAGACGTCGAGGTCCCCATCCCGGAGTGAGGTGAACACGATCCGACCGTCGGGCGCGATCGTCGCCTCGGCGTCGTAGCCCGCGCTCGAGGTGAGCCACCGCTCGGCGCTCCCGTCGAGCGCGCACGTGAGGAGATCGAAGTCGTAGAGTCCCCACGCGTACCCGCGCGAGCGGTCGGGCGGTGGTGGGCACTCCGGTCGGTCGCGGTGGGTCGACGCGTAGAGGACCCGGGTCCCGTCCGGGAGGAAGAACGCGCAGGTCGTGCGACCGCGGCCCGCGGACACGAGCCGCACGTCGCTCCCGTCGGCGCTCATCGTGAAGATCTGGTCGCAGCCGAAGGGGGGGCGCGTGGACTGGAAGACCAGTCGCGTCCCGGTGCGGTCCCAGTACGCCTCGGCATTCTGGCCGCCAAAGGTCAGCTGGCGGAGGCCGCCCAGGTGGCGCTCGCGTGAGTCGGCGGGCGCCGCCGCACGGGCGGCCTGGGCGCGCGCCCGCCGGGCCGTCACGTGCTCCAGCATCGCGGCGGCCGCGCCCGTAAGGCCGAAGCGCAGCACCGCGCGGCGATCGAGCGTCCCGCCCGGCACGGGCCGCCCGATGGTCAGCGTCGCTCCTCCAGGACCGCCTGGACCGCGCGCTCACTGCCGTCGCGGACATAGGTGACCTCGATGGCCTCGCCCGCGCGGCGGCTCCGGAGCGCGAACACGAGGTCGTCGAGCGTCCGGACGGTCACCCCGGCGAACCGCACGATGACGTCGCCGGCCTGGAGCCCCGCCCGGTCCGCGGGGCTGCCGGGGCGGACGCCCCCCAGGCGCACCCCCGGCTGCGGGGCCTCCCCGAAGTCCGGGACCGCCCCGAAGTAGGGACCGTAGCCCGTGGCCCCAGCGCCGGCCCGGGGCGGGCCGCCGGGTACGCGGACGAACGCCGGCCGGTCCTCACGATCCGCAAGGGCCCGGACCACCCGGTAGGCGACCGTCGTGACCGTCCGGAGCCCGTCGGCGTCGATCCGGTCCCAGGTGTCGCTCGGGCGGTGGTAGTCGGCGTGCGGCCCCGTGAAGAAGAACACCACAGGCCGCCCGCGGTTGAGGAAGGCCGTGTGGTCGGACGGCCCGACCCCGTCGCCGCGCAGGGCGAGGGGCGCCGGCAGCCCCTGGCCGGCCTGCTCGACCAAGGCGCGGAGCCCTTGACCGGTGTCGACGCCCATCACGTGAAGGCGGCCGTCGCGGAGCCGGCCCACGCTATCGAGGTTGATCATCGCCACGGTGCGTTCGAGCGGGACGGCCGGCTGGCCCACGTAGTGCGTGGAGCCTAGAAGCCCGAGCTCCTCGGCCGCAAACGCCACGAAGACCACGCTTCGGCGTCCCGCGCCGCTCCGGGCCAGGGTCTCGGCGAGGCCGAGGAGCGCGGCCGTGCCGGACGCGTTGTCGTCGGCGCCGGGGTGAATGGCGTCGCTGTGGTCTGGCGCGAGGGAGAAGGGGCTGCCGCGCCCGAGGTGGTCGTAGTGCGCGCCGACCACGACCACCTCGGCGGCCAGCGCCGGATCCGAGCCGGGCCAGATGCCGACCACGTTCGCGGTCGTGCCTCGGTCACGGAGGAGCGTCGACCGGACTCGCACCCGCACGCCGGGCAGGAGGCGCGACGCCGGCGCGGCCCCGCGCTCGATCCGGTCGCGGAGGCCGGTCAGGTCGAGGCCGGCCGGAGTCAGCACGGCGTCGGCGACCTCGCGCCGCGCCGAGATCGCGACGATGCCCCAGGACGGCGTCGTGCCGCGGAGCGCCGCGAGCCGGTCTCCACGCCCCGGATTCTCCACGACGATCACGGCGGCCGCGCCGTGCTCCCGCGCGTTCAGCACCTTGTGCCGGAGCTCTGTGTAGTGGAAGTGCTCGGCCGGGCGGAACGGCCCCTGCGCATCGGTCTCGCGCGGCTCGCCGGTCATGACCAGCACGACCTTGCCGCGCACGTCGAGACCGGCGTAGTCGTCGTAGGCGACCGGGGGCGCAGTGATCCCGTAGCCGGCGAACGCCGCCTCGCTCGTGACGTCGCCGTCCATCGAGAACGTGAACGGGAGGAAAGCCGTCCCGGCGGCGAACGCGCGCGGGGCCCCGCCGGCCGCCGTCACCTCGATCGTCGCGTCGGGGGCGAGCCGGACGCTGGTCAGCACCTCGAAGCGCTGGAGGAACCCGCCCGCGTCACCGGCGGGACGGAGCCCGAGGCGCTGGAACTCGGCGACCAGGTAGGCGGCCGCGCGGTCCGCCCCCGGCGTCCCGGCGGCGCGGCCGTCCATGGCCGGATCGCTCAGGTCCCGGACCCACCGGAGAAGCCTCGCGGCCTCGGGCACGGGCTCGGCGGCGCGCGCCGCGCCGGCGGCGGCGGTCGCCGCGACCGCGAGGGCGAGGAGGAGCCGTGCGCCGGCCCTACCGCGGCAGGTCGATGCTCCGGAACGCCTCGGCGTAGGTATGCCCATGCGGCTTGCCGAGGTCGGCCCCGCGCTCGCGGACCCGGCCCTCGACACCGGCGAAGTCCCGGAGCTGGCTCGCGTGGCACCGGAGCGCCTCGAGCTTCCGATCCATGGTCCCGGTGATGTCGAGGACGACATCGGGCTCCTCGTGCCCCATGAGGTAGACCTCGCGCACCTTGTGCGGCATCCACCCCTCGGCGACGAGCTCCGGGAAGTGCATCCGGTCCCGGGCGTAGGGGTACACGGCGTCCAGGGCGAGGCGGCCCGCATGGCGGTGGTCCCGGTGGCCGGAGTAGGGGTTGAGGCTCGGGAACGGGTTCTGGGTGACGATCCGGTCGGGGCGGACGCGCCGGATCTCGCGTACGACGTCCCGCCGCGCCTCGCGGGTGTCCTCGAGCTCGCCGTCGGGGTAGCGGAGAAAGGTGACCTCCTCCACGCCGAGGACGCGCGCGGCCGCCCGCTGCTCCGCCTCGCGCATTGTCGCCAGGCGGTCGGAGTTCATCGCCGGGTCGTCCGAGCCGCGGTTCCCGCTGGTGAGGAGGCAGTAGAAGACCTCGCACCCGTCCGCGACCCAGCGCGCCACGCTGCCGCCGCACCCGAACTCCGCGTCGTCAGGATGGGCCACGATCACCAGGATCCGCCGGACGTCGGCCATGAGCGCTCTCCGGGCGTGAGATATGCTGCTGCCGAATCACTCTACCATGCGGGTCCACGGCGACCGGACGGACCGCGCGGGGTAGACTGGGCCGGGGGGTGGCGACCTGATGGAATCGGTCCTCGTCGCCGGCGGCGCCGGGTTCATCGGCTCGAACTTCGTGCGTCTGCTGCTCGCGCGCACGGACGCGCGGGTGGTGGTGCTCGATCGCCTCACCTACGCCGGCAACCTCGCGAGCCTCGCCGACGTCCGAGCGCACCCGCGCTTCGAGTTCGTCCAGGGCGACATCGCGGACGGCGGGGCGGTGACTGCCCTCCTCGCGAAGCACCGCCCGGACGCCGTCGTGAACCTGGCCGCGGAGACCCACGTCGACCGCTCCATCGACGGACCGCGCGCGTTCATCGAGACCAACCTGGTCGGCACGTTCGAGCTCCTGGACGCGGCGCGCCGGCACGTCGAGACGCTCGAGCCCGCCCGCGCGGCCCGCTTCCGGCTCCTGCACGTCTCCACTGACGAGGTGTACGGCTCTCTCGGGCCCACCGGTCGGTTCGGGGAGACGAGCCCGTACGCGCCCAACTCGCCGTACGCCGCGTCGAAGGCGGGCGCCGACCACCTGGTGCGCGCGTATCACGAGACCTACCGCCTGCCGACGCTGGTCACGAACTGCTCGAACAACTACGGACCCTTCCAGTACCCGGAGAAGCTGATTCCCCTGATGACGCTCAACGCGGTCGAGGGGCGACCCATGCCGCTCTACGGCGACGGCGGCAACGTGCGCGACTGGCTGCACGTCGAGGACCACTGCGCGGCGCTGCTCCTGGTCCTCCGGCAGGGGATGCCCGGCGGCCGGTACAACGTGGGCGCGGGCGACGAGCGGACGAACCTCGAGATCGTGGACGGCATCTGCGCGGCCCTCGAGTCGATGCGACCGGCGGCGGGGAACCCGGCGCTGTCCGCGCGGGGCGCCCGGGGCTACGCCGACCTCCGAACGTTCGTCCCCGACCGTCCCGGTCACGACCGCCGCTACGCCGTCGACGCGACGCGGCTCACGACCGAGCTCGGATGGCGGCCCGCGCACCGCTTCGAGGACGGCCTTCGCGCCACCGTGGCCTGGTACCTCGAGCACCGTGAGTGGTGCGAGATGGTGCTCGCGGGCAGGTACGGCCGCGAGCGCTTGGGGCTCGGCGGGGGAGACCAGGCCCGCGGCTGAGTCCGCCGGGTCGTCTCCGGGGCCGGCGGAGTGGTCCTCCTCCTTTCTAACCGTGTTTGGGCCGGCTGACCGCCGAGGCGCTCCGGAGCGTCCGGGATTCGTCCTTTTCTTGACGGGCGGTAAACCGTGGTTTACCTTATTGCTCGACTCCTGTTTGGTCTCATGAAAAAGGCCAAGTCCGACTACCTGATCCAGTCCGTTAGCCGGGCGCTCGACATCCTCGAGGCGTTCACCGCGTCCGAGGGTGAGCTCGGGGTGACGGAGCTGTCGCGACGTCTGAAGCTCCACAAGAACAACGTCTTCCGTCTGCTCGCGACCCTCGAGACGCGGGGCTACGTCGAGCAGGACAAGGAGAGTGGCAACTACCGGCTCGGGATGAAGAACTTCGAGGTGGCGACCATCTTCACTCACCATCTCGGTCTCGTCCGCCAGGCCCGGCCCGTGCTCGACCAGCTGGCTCGGGTGACGGGGGAAGCGGCGTATCTGGGCGTCCTGGACGGACCGAGCGTCGTGTGCGTGGACGTGGTCGAGACGACCCAGCCGGTTCGCGTGGTCTCGCATCTCGGGCAGCGCCTGCCCGCGCATGCCGCGGCGCTCGGCAAGGCCCAGCTCGCATTCCGCTCGCCCGAGGAGCGCGAGGAGATGTGGAAGCGCGACGTTCCCGGGAACGTGACGGGGCGGACCCTCGCCGAGCCTTCGCGCCTGGTTGAGGAGCTCGCCCGCGTGAGCGAGCGGGACTGGGCGCTCGAGGACGAGGAGCTCGAGCCCGGTGTCCGCGGGCTCGCCGCGCCGATCCGCGACTACGCGCGGCGCGTCGTGGGCGCCATCGGCGTGCGGGGGCCGGCCTTCCGGCTGTCGCTCGAGCGTCTCGAGACCGAGCTCGCCCCGCGGGTGCGGGCCGCCGCTCGCGACGTGTCCAAGCGCCTCGGCTTCGCCGTGATCGCCGCCAACGTCACGAGCGTCGATTGACCGCGGCGCCGGGCGCGAGTAGGCGGCGGTGACGGAGGCCGCCGCCAGCGCCGTCCGCGACGCCCGCCGCACCTTCCTCCGGAGCCGCCGACGCGCCTTCTTGGCGAGCGGCGGAGTCGCGCTCGGCCTCGGCGCACTCGCCGCGCTGCTCCTGGCGCCCAATCGGCTGGCGAGCGTTCGGCTCGGCGACGTGGCCCTCGCGTGGTGGGCGGCCGGCGCCGTCAGCCTAGGCGGGCTCCTGGCGCTCAGCCGCGCGTTCACGGGGGCTCGGGGGATCGGAGTCCCGCCCGGCGCTTCGCGGTGGAGCCCACTCGCGCTCGCTGGTGTCTGGGGATCGCCCGCGCTCTGGCTCGGTCTTCCGCCCCTCCTGCTGGCCGACGGCACGCGGGGGCTCTGGACGCCTGCCGTGGTCGTGGGTGGCGCAATCGTCGCGCTGCTTCTGCTGGCCACTCCGTGGCGGCGCACGAGCGGCCTGACGGCGACGGCGTCGACGCTCGCCCGCACGCGCTGGCCGGCCGCCCGCGGCTGCCACGCGCTCCTCGGATCGATCGAGACGATGGTCATCGGCCTCTTCCTTTGGGCCCAGCTCGCGGCCGTACGCGAGGCCGGCGCGATGGCGGACTGCCACCGCGCCGCGACGGTCTCGGCAGCGCTCCTGCTCCTCGGCGCGCTGCTCCTGCCCGACCTCACCCGGGTCCGCCTGGCGGCGCTGGGCGGAGGTCTTGCGCTCGCGGCCCTGGCCGTGCCGCTCGTCGCGGTCGCGCTCGGAACCACGACCGCCTGGCCGTTCGTCTGGAGCGCGGTGGCGTCGCGGCCGAGGATCGCCTTCGGCGAGTCGAGCCACTGGACCGGGGAAGGCCGCGCCGTGCGAGCGCCGGCGGGAAGCGCGACGCTTAAGTTCGGCGACGAGCAGCGCGTGAGGTTCGGGGCGCGCGGGTCGGTTGTCGTCGAGCCCAACGAGGGGGGACGTCTCGGCCGCGAAGTCGAGGCCGGCGAGGAGGTTGTCCTTCACCCGGGGGATCGGCTCGTCGTGCCCGGCAATCTGGCGCTCCGGTTCGAGGCCGGTCGACGCATTCCCGACGCGCCGGACTCCGGGCCCGACTGGGTGGAGCCGCGAGCGCGGCCGGCCGGCTGGCTCTGGCTCCTGGCCCTGGGCGTCACGAGCGGTCTCGGCACGGTGGGGCTCCCGACCGGTCCCGCCCCGGTCGGCGGGGGCCGCCTCTCCCCGGCATGGACCGCCGGGCTGGCGGTTGTCCTGGTGGCGTCAGGGGCGGCACTTGCGGTCGGATGGAGCCTCTACGCCGCCTGGCTCACTCCCGAGATCTACGTGGGGGGTGTCACCGGCGCCGAGGTCTACGCGCTGCCGGCGAGCATGCCGGGAGCACGAGCATCCGACCACCTGTGGACCTGGCTTGCCCTGGGCGGTCTCGCGACGGGCGGCGCGGCGGCCGCGCTCGGGGGGCTCGGCGGCCTCCCGGCCGCACGGCGTCAGGTTCGTAGGGGCCGGCGCCTCGGGCTCGCGCTGGTGGCGAGCGCCGGTCTCCTGACGACCCTCACTCCGGCGGGGGCCTGGACCCTGCTCGTCCTCGCGCTGGGTCTCGCGGCGTCCACGCTCGCGCCCGCGGCGGTGCTGGCCTGCTGGAGCGAGCACGCCACTGCGCGGGGCCTCACGGCAGGGACGGGCGCGGGTCTCGCGGTTTTCCTGCTCGTGGCCGTCGGCGGCGCCGCCGGCGCAGGCGGCCTCTGGGAGGGGTTGTGGGGAAGCGCCGACACCTTGGCGCCCGTCTTCGCCGCGCCGGTCCACGCTCTGGTCGCCTGGTTGCTCCGCGGGCAACGAGCGGCTTCCCAGCGGAACCCGCTCCCCCCGGGCCTCGAAGGGCTCGCGGCGCCGCTGCCGGCGGGGCCGCGCGCGGGCTGAGGACCGTTCCCGGAGCTCGTCGGGACCCCGCGCGGTTGCGTTCGCGCGGAGCGTCGGCAAGAATGGATCGTCATCACCATGGCCAGTGACCGCATCGTCATCCGCGGGGCCCGCGAGCACAACCTCAAGAACATCGACCTCGAGATACCCCGGGACCGGCTCGTCGTCATCACGGGGCTGTCGGGCTCCGGGAAATCCTCCCTCGCGTTCGACACCATCTACGCCGAGGGCCAGCGCCGGTACGTCGAGAGCTTGTCGGCGTACGCCCGCCAGTTCCTCGAGCAGATGGAGAAGCCCGACGTCGACTCGATCGAGGGGCTCTCCCCGGCGATCTCCATCGAGCAGAAGACGACGTCGCGGAACCCTCGCTCGACGGTGGGGACGGTCACCGAGATCTACGACTACCTCCGCGTCCTCTACGCGCGCGTCGGGACGCCCCACTGCCCACAGTGCGGCCAGGTCATTGCCGCCCAGACCGTCCAGCAGATGGTCGACCGCGTGCGCACCCTGCCGTCCGGCACCCGCGCCGTGGTGCTCGCCCCGATCGTGCGGGGGCGCAAGGGCGAGTACCGGAAGCTCCTCTTCGATCTCCGCCGGCAGGGCTTCGGGCGCGTCCGGGTGAACGGGACGGTGCGGGACCTCGCCGAGGAGATCGAGCTCCACAAGACCAAGAAGCACACGATCGAGGTGGTCGTGGACCGTCTGGTCGTTCGCGACACGGGCGCGGCGCGCCTCGCCGACTCCCTGGAGACGGCCCTCCGGCTCGCGGAGGGCGTGGTGGTCGTCGAAGTGCCGGACACCGGGCAGGCCTGGGTGTTTTCCGAGCGCCTCGCGTGCGTGCGCTGCGGTATCTCGTTTCCCGAGGTGTCGCCGCGGATGTTCTCCTTCAACAACCCGTACGGCGCGTGCCCGGCCTGCGGCGGCCTGGGGACCCGGCTCGAGATCGACCCTGACCTCGTCGTGCCGGATCCGCGGAAGTCCCTGGCCAAGGGGGCGCTCGCGCCCTGGGCCGGGCGGGAGTCCGTCTACTTCCGGCAGACGCTGGCGGTGCTCGCGCGGAAGCGCCGCTTCAGTCTGGACACTCCCTGGAAGGAGCTCTCCAAGGCGACGCGGGACCTGATCCTCCGGGGCACCGGCGAGGACGGGGGCTTCGACGGCGTCCTGGGCGGGCTCGAGCGGCGGTACAAGGAGACGACCTCCGAGGACACGCGGCTCGAGATCGAGCGGTTCATGTCCGAAAGGCCGTGCCCCGCCTGTGGAGGTGGCCGCCTCCGGCCCGAGAGCCTGGCCGTTCGTGTGGGTGGGTCCGCCATCCACCAGGTGTGCGCCCAGACGATCAAGCAGGCCGGCGCCTTCTTCGACGCGCTGACGCTCGGCGAGCGGGAGCAGGCGATTGCCCGGCGGGTCCTCAAGGAGATCCGCGAGCGGCTCGGCTTTCTCCAGAACGTCGGCCTCGAGTACCTCACCCTCGACCGGGCGGCGGGCACCCTCTCGGGCGGCGAGGGGCAGCGGATCCGTCTGGCGACCCAGATCGGCTCGAGCCTGGTCGGCGTCCTCTACATTCTCGACGAGCCGTCGATCGGCCTCCACCAGCGGGACAACCGGCGCCTCCTGGACACACTGCTCCGGCTCCGGGACCTCGGTAACACCGTCCTGGTCGTCGAGCACGACGAGGAGACGATCCGGTCCGCCGACCACGTGATCGATCTCGGTCCCGGCGCCGGTGAGCTGGGCGGCTACGTCGTCGCCACCGGCACGCCGGGCGAGATCATGGCCGACCAGAAGTCACTGACGGGCCGCTACCTGTCGCGCGAGCTTTCGATCCCGATTCCTGGGGCGCGACGGGCGGGCACCGGCAAGCTCCTGACGATCCACGGTGCCCGCGAGCACAACCTCAAGGGAATGCCCGTCCGCATCCCGCTGGGAACGTTCACCTGCATCACGGGCGTGTCCGGCTCCGGCAAGTCCACGCTGGTCAACGACATCCTCTACCGGGCCCTGGCCCAGGTCTTCCACCGGGCGCAGGACCGGCCCGGCGCGCACGATCGCATCGAGGGCCTGCAGCACCTCGATAAGGTCATCAGCATCGACCAGTCGCCGATCGGCCGGACGCCGCGCTCCAACCCGGCGACGTACACCGGCGTGTTCGCGTTCATCCGGGCCCTGTTCGCGCGGACCGCCGACGCGCGTGCGCGCGGCTACGCACCGGGACGCTTCTCGTTCAACGTCAAGGGCGGCCGGTGCGAAGCCTGCCAGGGCGACGGCCTGGTGAAGATCGAGATGCACTTCCTCCCCGACGTGTACGTGACCTGCGAGGTGTGCAAGGGCAAGCGGTACAACCGCGAGACGTTGGAGATCCGCTACAAGGGCCGGAACATCGCCGAGGTCCTGGAGATGACCGTGCGGGAGGCTCTCGCCTTCTTCGAGCCGATCCCGGCCGTGCGTCAGAAGCTCAGGACATTGCACGACGTCGGGCTCGACTACATCCGGCTCGGGCAGGCGGCGACCACGCTCTCGGGCGGCGAGGCGCAGCGCGTGAAGCTGTCCACGGAGCTATCCCGGCGGGCCACCGGCCGGACTCTGTACATTCTCGACGAGCCGACGACCGGGCTCCACTTCGCCGACATCCAGCGGCTCCTCGACGTCCTAAACCAGCTGGTCGCGCAGGGGAACACCGTCGTCGTCATCGAGCACAACCTCGACGTCGTGAAGACCGCCGACCACATCGTCGACCTCGGGCCCGAGGGGGGCGAGGAGGGAGGCCGGGTGGTTGCGGCCGGCTCCCCCGAGCAGCTGGTGGCGGCGGCCGACGTGTCGTACACCGGCCGGTTCCTGGCGCACGCCTTCCGGGCGTGAGGAGCCCATGAAACGGCGGCTCGGTCTCGCGGTGCCGGCGGGCCTGGCGGTCCTGGTCGCGCTGCTGCTGGCCGGCGCCGGTGGGCGGCCCGCCAGCGGGGCCGAGGCCCCGGAGGCCGAGGACGAGGAAGCCCAGCTGCGGGAGGTCTACGTCCCGCATCCCGAGTTCCAGACCTACCTCGACCGCGACCAGCTGGCGGTCGAGCAGGTGACGCTCGTGCGGGTGCGGCGTGCGGACCAGTCGGAGGCGCTGGTCGCCAAGGAGGAGTCCGGCTGGCAGCACGTTGTCGTCGAGGGCTGGCGGCTCGCCTTCTACAGCCTGGCGCGGCAGCCGCTGCGCGGGGGGCCCGGCCGGCACGTCATCGTGCAGGAATGGTCGGGCGGCGCCCACTGCTGCTTCGACTACCACGTGCTGCACGTCCAGGGCGCCCAGGTGCGACACGAGGGGACGATCCGCGCGGGGGATTGCAGCCTGCGAGCGGCGGACCTGGACCAGGACGGCGCGCTCGAGCTGATCGCCTGCGACTCGCGGTTCGCGTACGCGTTCGACCTGCCCTTCGCGGAATCGCCGCTCGTCCCGGTGGTCTACACGTTCCGCGATCGGGCATACGCGGCCGACAACCGGCGCTTCCCCCAGGTCTACCAGTTCCGTCTCACCCAGGAGCGGCGGCGGCTCGCGGAGGCCGAGCGGGCGAACGACCCCCGGGGCGCTCGGCGGGCCGTGCTGAGCCTCCTGTTACACATGCTCTACGCGGGCCGCGTGACCGAGGCGTGGTGCAGCTTCGACCGCGCCTACCGGTGGGCCGATCGGGCGGACGTCCGGCAGGAGGTGGTGCGGCGGCTCCGGCTCGCCCCCGACCCGGAAGACGGCCGGCTCCCGCCGATCGATCTGGGCTACGCGCTTGTGGCGCGCGGCGCGTGCCGCTGAGCCGTCCCGGCCGGCCGGCCCCCCCCTGGGCGCGCCCGCGAGGGCCGTGCTACGATTCGGCTTCGACGCCTCGGACGGACCGCTTCGGCTGGTTTCCGCCCCTGACGACTCCCGGGAGGCACGATGGCCATCGATATCGCGCGTATCCGTAACGTCGGCTTCGTCGGCCACGGCGGCGTGGGCAAGACGTCCCTGGTCGAGGCGATCCTGTTCCGGAACGGCATGACGTCTCGCCTCGGCCGCGTGGAAGACGGCACGGCCACCACCGACTTCGATCCCGAGGAGGTCAAGCGCAAGATCTCCATCAACATCGGGGTGGCGCACTGCGACTACCGCGACCACCGGTTCAACTTCGTGGACATGCCCGGATATGGCGACTTCATCGCGGAGGCGCGAGCCGGCCTCCGCGTCGTTGAGGGCGCGGTGCTGGTCGTTGACGCCGTCGCCGGCGTCGAGGTCCAGACGGAGAAGGTCTCGAAGTTCGCCCAGGAGTACGGGCTCCCGCGACTGGTCTTCATCAACAAGATGGACCGCGAGCGCGCCGACTTCACCCGCACGCTCGAATCGGTCCAGCGGCGGCTCAAGGGCCGCTTCGTCCCCCTCCACGTGCCGATCGGCCAGGAGACCGCGTTTCGCGGGCTGGTGGACGTGCTTCGGATGAAGGGCTACGTCGTGGGCGACACCCCGGGGAAGATCGAGGAGACCGAGATACCGGCCGACCTCGCCGAGGCGGTGCAGAGCGCCCGCGAGAAGCTCGTCGAGGCGGTGGCCGAGACCGACGACGACCTCCTGGCCCGGTACCTCGACGAGGGGACCCTGGACGAGGCGGACGTCGTCAAGGCCCTCCGGGCAGCCATCGGGGACGGGAAGCTCGTCCCCGTGATCCTGGGGTCGGCGACGAAGGCCATCGGCGTCCGCTCCTTGCTCGACATCGTGATCGACTCGTTTCCGTCCCCGGCCGATCGGCCGCCGGTCGAGGGGACCGACCCCCGGACCAAGGAAACGGTGACGCGCGCCCCCAGCCCGAAGGAGCCCTTCTCGGCGCTGGTCTTCAAGACCCTGACCGATCCCCACGTCGGCAAGCTCACGCTGTTCCGCGTCTTCTCGGGCACCGTCACCGGCAACTCGCAGGTGTACAATCCGACCCGCGAGTCCCGCGAGCGGGTGGGACAGGTCGCGCTGCTCCAGGGCCGGGAGCACAAGGCGGTCGAGGCGCTCGGGCCCGGCGAGATCGGCGTGGTGCTGAAGCTCCGGGAGACGCTCACCGGCGACGCGCTGTGCGCCGAGAACGCCCCTGTGATCCTGCCCCGGATCCAGTTCGCCGAGCCCGCCATCTCCTTCGCCCTCCAGCCCAAGGCGAAGGGGGACGAGGACAAGATCTCGAACGCGCTCGCCCGGCTGGTCGAGGAGGATCCCACCCTCCGGTACCACTACGATCCCGAGACCAAGCAGCTCCTGATCTCGGGCGTCGGCCAGCTCCACATCGAGGTCACCCTCGAGCGGATGAAGCGGAAGTTCAACGCTGAGGTCGTGCTCCTGCCGCCGCGGATCCCCTACAAGGAGACCGTCAAGGGCCGGGCCCAGGTCCAGGGACGGCACAAGAAGCAGACGGGCGGACGCGGGCAGTTCGGCGACTGCTGGGTCGAGATCGAGCCGCTCGCGCGCGGCTCAGGGCTCGAGTTCGTCGACAAGATCTTCGGCGGCTCGATTCCCCGGAACTTCATCCCGTCGGTGGAGAAGGGCGTGCGCGCACGGCTGGAGCGCGGGGTCATGGCCGGCTACCAGGTGGTGGACGTGCGCGTGACGCTCTACGACGGCTCGTATCACAGCGTCGACTCGTCCGACATCGCGTTCCAGCTCGCGGGGCAGATCGCGGCCGAGAAGGCCGTGCTCGAGGCGCGGCCGTGCCTCCTCGAGCCGGTCATGGACGTCGAGGTGACCGCGCCCTCCGCCATCGCGGGTGACGTGATCGGCGACCTCAACAGCCGCCGCGGGAAGATCGCGGGCATGGAGCCGGGTGACGAGTCCAGCGTGGTCCGCGCCCAGGTCCCCATGGCGGAGATGCTGAACTACGAGCCGCATCTCCGCTCGATGTCGGGCGGCCGGGGGAGCTACTCGATGGAGTTCTCCCACTACGAGGAGCTGCCCGGGATGCTTGCCGAGAAGGTTGTGAGCGAGGCGAAGAAGGAGAGGGAGGCGCGCGCAGCCGAGAAGCACTAGGCCCGGCGTTACGCCCGGACCGGCCTTTCCCTCAGGGGGCTGAGCGTCAGGGGTGGACCCCCGCCGGCCCGATGATCCCCTCGACCTTGGCGAGCAGGTCCCCGACCGAGACCGGCTTGGCAAGCTGGCCCACGATGTTCAGTCCCGAGTCGCCGGCGAGATCCGGCCCCTCCTCGAGGTGCGCCGAGACGATCACCACCGGAATCGTGTGCCACCGAGGAGTGGCGCGGAGGTTCTCGAGGAAATCCCACCCCGAGGCCCGGGGCATCCGGAGATCGAGCAGGATCAGGTCCGGAAAGAGATCCCGGATGAGGTCCCCGGCAGCCAGGCCGTCTTCCGAGCCGATCGCCCGGTAGCCCGCCTCCTCCAGCACCTCGATCCACAGTGCGCGGAGACGCGCGTTGTCGTCCACGACGAGCACCCACTTTCGCGGGGTGATCTTGGACGAGGCGCGCGCCCCAGCGGTCCCGGCAGTGGCCATCACGCACACCGTACGCAGGCTACCCGCACGTTGTCAAAAAGTTCGGCGGCTCCGCTTCCGGACGAGGGGTCCGGGCCCGGCGCAATTCCTGGCGGGGGCTCGGAGGCTCCGCGCTATGCTGCCCTGGGAGTAGCCGCCCCGGGGGGAGTCATGTACCTCTCACACTTTGGCTTGCGCGAGCCCCCGTTTTCGATCACGCCGGACCCGCGCTTTCTGTACATGAGCGCGCGGCACCGCGAGGCCCTCGCGCACCTCGCGTACGGCGTGGGACAGCACGGCGGCTTCGTCCAGCTCACGGGCGAGGTCGGGACGGGCAAGACGAGCGTGTGCCGGTGTCTGCTCGAGCAGCTTCCCTCTCACGTCGACACTGCCCTGGTCCTCAATCCGCGCCTGAGCCCGGTGGAGCTCCTCGCCCTCGTGTGCGACGAGCTGGGCATCGCGTATCCGCCTGGCACCACGAGCCCGAAGGAGCTCGTGGACCGCCTCTATCACCATCTCCTCGACGCGCACGGCCGCGGCCGGCGCACGGTGATCATCGTCGACGAGGCGCAGAACCTCTCCCCGGAGGTGCTCGAGGAGGTGCGACTCCTCACCAACCTCGAGACGACCACCGAGAAGCTCCTACAGGTGATCCTCATCGGTCAGCCTGAGCTGGCCACCCTCCTCGAGCAGCCAGGGCTTCGCCAGCTCGCGCAGCGCGTCACGGCGCGCTACCACCTCGAGCCGCTCTCGCGCGGGGAGACGCGGGCGTACGTTCGCCACCGCCTCAAGGTGGCGGGCCGCGGCGACGCCGTGTTCACCGAGGCGGCCCTGAGGGCGACGCACCGCCAGTCGTACGGAATCCCGCGCCTCATCAACGCCATCGCCGACCGTGCCCTCCTGGGCGCCTACAGCCGGGAGCGCTCCCGGGTCGACGCGGGGACCGTCCGCCGCGCCGCCGACGAGGTGCTCGGGCGGCCGGCCCGGCTGTGGCAGCGGTGGGCGCGACGGGCCACCGCGGCGGTGCTCATCGCGAGCGCCGGAGGCCTCGGGCTCGTGCTCCTGGCCCCCGGGGAGCTCGCCCGGGAGCAGACGCGCCGGCCGCGCCCCCTCCCCAGCGCCCCGAGCCCGTCGCTGGGCACTGCCGACTCGCCGGTGGTCGACGCCGGCAGGGCGGGAGCCGCGGCGCCCCGCCTCGCGGACGTGCTCCGTGACCCGGCCCTGCCGGCGACGAAGGGGGACGCCCTGACAGTGCTGCTGGGCCTCTGGGGCATCCGCGCCGCCGGCGGCCAGCCGGACTGCGACGCGCCCCCCTTGGCGGCGCTCGAGTGCCTGGCCGCGGTCGGGACGTGGCAGAAGCTCCGCCGGCTCGATCTTCCCGCGGCCCTTGAGCTCGCGGGGCCGGAAGGCGAGCAGCGGTACGGCGTCCTCACGGCGCTCACGCCGTCCGAGGCGACGCTTCGCTTCGGCGACCGCGTCGTCACCGCGCCCCTCGCCGAGGTGGAGCCGTTCTGGGGGGGCGGCTTCGTGGTTCTTTGGCGACCGCCGCTGGGCGAGCTCGCGGTCGGCCGCGGTGCCCGCGGCCCTGACGCCGACCGGCTCCGGCAGCGGACCGCGCAGGTCGACGGGGTCCGGCCCTCGGCCGGGACGCCCTAGGGGCGGGAGCGTGTCCTACATCCTCGAGGCCCTCAGGAAGGCGGAGCGCGATCGCCAGGTGTCGCGGACGCCCACGCTCGCCACGACGCACGCAGCTCCCGAATCGGGCCGACGGCGCCTGTGGGTCTGGGGCGTCGCGGGCGGCGTCGCCCTGAGCGCCATCGTCGTCTACGGCTACATCCGGCTAGCGGGAGACGCGGATGCGCCTCTTCAGACGGCGCTGCCGCCGGCAACGGCCGCGGGCCCGGCGGTGCCCGGCGCGGGCATCGCCGTCGTGACGGCGCCAACGCCCACCGAGCAGGCGCCTGAGCGCGAGGAACCGGCGCCGGCCCACGTCCCCGGCCCGACTGTCGAGCGACCGCCCACGAGCCGCGCGCCCACGCCGCCGCGAGTCGTGCCGCGCCCGACGGCTCCGCGGGTCGCGCGCCCGGCCACGGCCCCTCGGCGCGAGCCGTCACCGGTGGCCCCTTCGGCCGCGCCCGAGTCGCGGCGAGCGGCCGTCGTCGCGCCGAGCCCGGCCCCGCCGCGCGCCGCGTCGGGCAGGCGGCCCGTGACGGAGCCGCGCCCGGCCGCCGACCCGGTGACACCCGCCGCGGCCGCGCGCCCGGCCGCCGACCCAGTACCCCCCGCCACCGTCGCGCGCCCGGCCGCCGACCCGGTAGCCCCCGCGGCGGTTACGCGCCCGGCCCCGCCGCCTCCGGATGCGGCGGCCGGGCCGGCACTGCCCCGGCTCGCGCTGGACGTCCTCGTGTACTCGGACGTCCCGGCTGAGCGCATGGTGTTCATCAACGGTCGGAAGTACATCGAGGGGCAGACGGTGGACGACGACACCGTCATCGAGCAGATCACGCCGGAGGGCGTGGTCATCCGGCATCAGGGCCGGCGGCTCGAGCTCCGGCCCAAGCTGAACCCGTACGCGCGCCCGGGGTCGTCTTGACACGGTCGCCGTCCCCTGGGACAGTGACGGGACCTTGCTGCCCCTCGGCCCTGGCGGTTCCCGGGCGCCGGTGGCGCGGGGGCGAGGGCCGCGCGCCACCAGCGATCAGGATTGACGATGAACCTCCACCGCCGCGCCATCCGCATCGTCCACGCCCGCCTTGGCCTCGTCTCCAACCACCGTGAGCTGCTCACGCGCTCGGAGTACTTCACCGACCGCGTCCCCCAGTCGCTCCTGACCGACTACCATCGCGTCGACGACGTCCCGTGGGACGGTGGGCCGGCTGGGGTGGATGCGGAGATTCGCATCCTCGACACGCCCGGCCTTGCCCCCGCGATCGCACTGGAGCCCGACCGCGTGCTGGCGGTGGGGGACTGGACCGCCCTCGAGGCGGCCAATTCCGACCGGCGCTACTCCCTGTTCGGCAACCTGGGGTTCGTCTTCCGCTATGCGATCCACGCCCTGGAGCGACACCACGATACGTGGTCCTTCCACGCGAGCGCCATGGTCGACGACAAGGGCGACCTCTGGCTCATCCCGGGGGGCGCCGGGGCCGGCAAGACCGTGTTCCTGCTCGAGGGTCTCACGCGCGGCTGGACTGTCTTCTCGACGGAGATGACCCATGTCCGGCTGACGGAGCGCGGGTACGAGTTCTACAAGGGCTCGCTCTTCGATAACATCCGGCTGGGGACGCTCCTCTACGACTTCCCGGCGGCCGTCGAGCGGCTCGGGCTGGCGCTCCCGCCGACGCCGCCGGGGACCGATCCCTGGGGCACGAAGATCGCGCTCGATCTCGGGCACGTGCAGACGCCGTCGGACGTCCTCGTGAGCCCGTCGCTCCGGATCGTCAGCCCAAAGGTCGAGTCGGGGCGCGACCGGGTGGTCGTCACTTCGATCGGCCGGCCGGAGAAGCTCGTCAGGCTCCTGTTCGACAGCGCCACGGAGAAGCACGGCGGCACCGTGCTCCTCTACGATCGGCTCCTCGTACCGTCCCTCGACACGCCCGGGCTCATGGCCCGCCGGCTCGAGGCGATGCGCGGCCTGGTGGACCGGGCCGCGATCAAGAGCGCCCGGAGCACGCTCTGCGGAGCCCGCAACTGCCTGGAGGGGCTGGTCGATGAGTGATCGAGACCGGGCCGCGCGTCCCGCGTGGGACGGCGTCGTCGAGATGCCGGTTCGTGAGCGGCTCCGGAAGCCCCGCGAGGACGGCTGGACGATGGTCATCGACAAGGGGCTCGGGCTGAACGCGATCGACGACCTCATGCAGGTGGCGGCGCCCGTCATCGACGTGCTGAAGCTCAGCTTCGGGACCTCGGCGTTCTTCGTTCACGACGTCCTCAAGGAGAAGGTGCGGACGGTCACGGCCCACGGCGTCTACTGCATGCCGGGCGGGACCTTCCAGGAGGTCGCGATCTGGCAGGGCGCGCTGGACCGCTACCTGGACCGGGCCCGCGAGCTCGGGTTCAACGCGATCGAGATCTCGGACGGCACGATCGAGATGGACGCTCGGACCCGGGCCGATGCGATCGCGCAAGCCGTGAAGGCTGGGTTCCGCGTGCTGTCCGAGGTGGGCAAGAAAGATCCGGCCGACGCCCAGCCGATGGCGGCGCTCGCTGGGACCGTCAACGCTGACCTCGACGGCGGCGCGTTCATGGTCATCATGGAGGCGCGGGAGGCCGGCAAGGGTGTGGGGATCTACGACGCCTCGGGGCTGCCCCGCGAAGCCGAGATCGAGGCCTTCCTGAAGGGCGTCCGCGATCCGGGCCGGATCCTCTGGGAAGCCCCGCTCGGGCCCCAACAGCGGTACCTGGTCCTCCGGTTCGGGCCCAACGTCAACCTTGGTAACGTGGCGCCCGAGGACGTCCTGGCCCTCGAGGCGCTCCGTTGCGGGCTCAGGGGGGACACGCTCAAGCGTGCCTGGCAGGCCCGCTCGGGACGTCCGGGCGTAGGCGATCCCTCGGTTCCTCCTCTGCCGTGACCCGGAGTTCCCGCGGCGCGGAGCCCTCGACCCATTGACCCGGGGGTCGTGCGGGGGAACGCCGCCGCTCGGACCGTGCTCCGGTGACTGAGCTCCTCGCGGCCGTTCCCCTCGGCTTCGTCCTCGGCGTTCTGATCGGGCTGACCGGCGTCGGGGGCGGCGCCCTCGTGGCCCCGACCCTGTACGTGGTGCTCGGCCGCAGCTACGCCGAGGCAGTCGCGCTCTCGCTCGTCTACTCTTTCCTCACCAAGATCGCGAGCGCCGTCCAGCACGTGCGCCAGGGCACCGTCCATTGGCGGCTCAGTCTCCTGTATGGGCTGACCGGCATCCCCGGAGCCATCGTCGGCTCGCGGCTTGTGTACGCGGGGACGGCCTCGACGCCGCGGCTGCTGGCTCTCCTAATGGGCGCCATCCTGCTGTTCGCAGCTGCGCTGATCGCCCTCGACACCCGCATCGCGAGCCTGATGGCCTGGGAGAAGCCCTTCTCGCCGAACGATCTCGGCTGGCCGATTCGGCTCGCGGTGGCTCTGATCCAGCTGGTCGTGGGTGCGCTCCTCGGTCTCACGTCGGTCGGGAGCGGGAGCCTGGTGATCCTCTCCATGGTCTATCTCTTCCGGATGTCCGCCCGGGAGATCATCGGCTCGAACATCGTGATCGCCCTCCTGATGGTCGTGCCGGCCGGCCTGACGCACTACCTGACGGCGGGCGTCCCCGGCGCGCTGCTGGGTGCGCTCTTGATCGGTTCGCTCGGCGGGGCTCTGATCGGTGCCCGCATGACGATGTGGTTCCCGGATCGGCCGCTGAAGCTGGCCACGGCCGGCCTCATCGCGCTGGGCGCCGTCGCCACGATCGTCAAGGCGTGGTGAGCGCGGGACGCCCGCGTGACGCGCGCTCTCGGGCCATGCTAACCTGAGCGGCCGGGACGCTCCGACGATGCGCTACGGCTTCGTGATCGACCAGACCCGGTGCATCGGCTGCCACGCGTGCACGGTGGCATGCAAGGAGGAGAACCGCGTTCCGCTCGGGACGTTCCGGACGTGGGTCAAGTACGTCGAGAAGGGCGAGTTCCCGAACACCCGCCGGCACTTCGCGGTCCTCCGGTGCAACCACTGCGACAACGCGCCGTGCGTGACGATTTGCCCCACGGTGGCGCTCTACCGGCGGCCCGACGGCATCGTCGACTTCGACCGGGACCGCTGCATCGGCTGCAAGTCGTGCATGCAAGCGTGCCCGTACGACGCGCTCTACATGGATCCGGACACGCACACGGCGGCCAAGTGCCACTTCTGCGCCCACCGCGTGGAGCGGGGGCTCGAGCCCGCCTGCGTCATCGTCTGCCCGGAGCGGGCGATCCTCACCGGCGACCTCGACGATCCCGAGAGCGAGGTCGCCCGTGTGATCGCGCGGGAGCAGGTCGCCGTCCGGAAGCCGGAGCAGGGTACGCGCCCCAAGCTCTTCTACGTCGGCGCCGACCAGGCGACCCTCGCTCCCACGCTCCAGCACGTGCCGGGGGCGACCCTCTGGGGGCAGCGGGCCGACGAGCCCGTCTCGCTGGCGGCGCTGGCCGGCGGATGGCAACCGCCGCGATCGGCGGCGGCGACCCCGAAGCCCGTCGAGGCTCTGGGGCGCGTCGTGTACGACGCGCCCCACGAGCCCCGCCCCTGGGGGTGGCGCGTCGCGGCGTACCTCTGGACCAAGTCCGTCGCGGCCGGCGCCGCGCTCGCGGCCGCCGCCGGTGCGCTCGGCGGGGCGAGCGCCGCCACGGGCCTCCACGTGCCGCTCGTGGCGCTGGTCTTCCTGCTGCTCACCGCCGGCCTGCTGATCGTCGACCTCAAGCGCCCGGACCGCTTCCACTACCTTCTCCTGCGGCCGAACCCGCGCTCCTGGCTCGTGCTGGGCGCATGGATCCTGCTGGCCTTCGGGGCGGTGCTCGGCGTCTTCGTCGTCGCCGCCGGCGCGGGGGCCGCTACCGTCACCGCCGTCCTCGCGGGACCGCTCGTCATCCTCGCCCTCGGCGCGGCGGGCTACAGCGCCTTCCTCTTCGGCCAGGCCGAGGGCCGGGATTTCTGGCAGAGCCCGCTCGTGCTCCCGCACCTCCTCGTGTCGGCGGTGACCGCCGGCGCCGCCGTGGCGCTGCTGCTGACGCCGCCGTCGGCCGCCCTGCGGGGGCTCCTCCTCGTGGGGCTGGGGCTCGGCTTCCTCCTCGTGCTCGCCGAGTGCTATACGCCGCACCCGAACACCGACGCGGGGGCCGCCGCGCGGATCATCACGGAAGGCCGGTTGAGCCGGCTCTTCTGGGGCGGGGTCGTCGCGGTCGGAACCGTCATCCCGGCGCTCCTGCTTATCCCGGCCTCCGGGGCCGCCGCCGCGCTGGCCGGTCTCCTGGCCCTCGTCGGGCTCTACCTTTGGGAGGATTGCTGGGTGCGGGCGGGGCAAGCCGTCCCGCTCAGCTGAAGGGCGAACGATGCCGCAACCTGCCTCGATCGAGCCTCTCCACCCCACGGCGCAGAACCTGACGGCGCCGCCGGGCGGACTCTCCAGCTACCCGCCCCTCGAGCGCTGGGCGGACTGGGAGGAGTACGACCCGCAGGCCTGGCCGCGACGCGTCGACCGCCGGTATCAGCTCGTCCCCACGATCTGCTTCAACTGCGAGGCGGCCTGCGGGCTCCTCGCCTACGTGGACAAGGACCGCTTGACGATCCAGAAGTTCGAAGGAAACCCGGAGCACCCGGGGAGCCGCGGCCGCAACTGCGCGAAGGGACCCGCCACGCTGAACCAGGTCGAGGACCCCGAGCGTATCCGGCACCCGCTCCGGCGCGTCGGGCCGCGGGGCGGGGGCCAGTGGGAGCGCGTCAGCTGGGATCAGGCGCTCGACGACATCGCCGCCCGCGTCCGGAAGGCGCTCGTCGAGGGACGCCGCAACGAGGTCATGTACCACGTCGGCCGCCCCGGCCACGAGCTCGTGTATCACCAGCGCATCATGCATGCCTGGGGCATCGACGGGCACAACTCGCACACCAACGTCTGCTCGGCCTCCGCGCGCGCGGGTTACGCCTTCTGGAGCGGGCTCGACCGCCCGTCGCCGGACCACGCCAACGCCCGGTTCATCCTGCTCCTCTCCTCCCACCTCGAGACCGGCCACTACTTCAACCCGCACGCCCAGCGGATCATCGAGGGCAAGAAGCGGGGCGCCAAGGTCTGCGCGATCGACACGCGGCTCTCCAACACAGCGTCGATGGCCGACTGGTGGCTATCCCCCTGGCCGGGCACCGAGGCCGCGCTCCTCCTCGCCATGTGCCAGCTGATCATCGCGGAGCGGCGCTACGACCGGGATTTCCTCCGCCGCTGGGTCAACTGGGCCGAGTACCTCCGCGAGGAGCACCCGGACAAGCCCCAGACGTTCGAAGCCTTCGAGGCGATCCTCCCAACGCTCTACGCCGAGTTCACCCCGGCGTTCGCCGAGCGGGAGTCGGGCGTGCCGGCCGCGACCATCGAGGAGGTGGCGCGGGAGGCGGCGCATGCCGGGTCGGCACTGGCGACCCACGTGTGGCGCAACGCCGCGGCCGGAAACCTCGGGGGCTGGCAGGTCGCGCGGGCACTCCAGCTGCTGGTCGTGCTCGTCGGCGCCGTCGCGACGCCGGGCGGGACCGCGCCCTCCTTCTACAACAAGGCCATCCCGGCGCCGCCTCTCATGCCGCCTCCGGCCAAGGTGTGGAGCGAGCTCCTCTACCCCCCCGAGTACCCGCTCGCGTTCTTCGAGATGAGCTTCCTCCTGCCACATCTCCTGAAGGAGGGGCGCGGCCGCGTCGACACCTATTTCACCCGGGTCTACAACCCGGTGTGGACGAACCCGGACGGCTTTTCGTGGATCGAGATGCTGACCGACGAGGCCAAGGTCGGTCTCCACGCCTGCCTGACCCCAGTCTGGAGCGAGACCGCGTGGTTCGCCGACTACGTGCTCCCGATGGGCCACGCCTCCGAGCGGCACGACCTCATGAGCCAGGAGACGCACGCCGCGCGGTGGATCGGCTTTCGCCAGCCGGTATTGCGGGTCGTCCTCGAGAGCCAGGGGAAGCGCTTCGCCACGACGTGGGAGGCGCACGCCGCCGCGGGTCTCGGGGAGGTGTGGGAGGAGGACGAATTCTGGATCGAGCTCTCCTGGCGCATCGACCCCGACGGCGCGCTCGGGATCCGCAAGTGGTTCGAGTCCCCGTACCGGCCCGGCGAGAAGCTCACCATCGACGATTTCTACGGCTGGATGTTCGAGCGCTCGGTGCCTGGGCTGCCGGAGGCGGCGGCACGAGAGGGCCTGACGCCACTCGGCTACATGCGGCAGCGCGGCGCGTTCCTGATCGAGGACGGGGTGTACCGCACCCACGAAACCGCGCTCGCGCCGGCGGCCCTCGACGGAGGGACGGTGGACCCGGCCACAGGCGTGATCACCAAGAGCGGGGCGGCGGTCGGCGTCGAGGTCGACGGCCGCGCGTACGTCGGGTTCCCCACGCCGTCACGCAAGCTGGAGTTCTACTCGAAGACCCTGCGCGATTGGAAGTGGCCGGAGTACGCCCTGCCGGCCTACATTCGGAGTCACGTCCACTGGTCCGGGATGGACCGCCAGAAGAACGAGTTTCTCCTATTGCCGACGTTCCGGCTGCCGACCCTGATCCACACGCGCTCGGGCAACGCCAAGTGGCTCTACGAGATCTCCCACTCGAACCCGCTGTGGCTCCACCCGAAGGACGCCGCGCGGCTGGGCGTGGCCACCAACGATCTCCTCAAGATCCACACCGAGATCGGCTGGTTCGTCGACAAGGTGTGGGTCACCGAGTCGATCCGGCCCGGCATCATCGCGTGCTCGCACCATCTCGGCCGCTGGCGCCTCAGCGAGGAACAGGGCGGCGAGCGCTGGTCGACGGCGCTCGTGCGCCTCGAGCGGCCCGGGCCCGGTCAGTGGCGGCTGCGCTACCTTCACGGGATCCGCCCGTTCCCGAGCGAGGACCCCGACTCCCAGCGCGTCTTCTGGGAGGACGCCGGCGTGCACCAGAACCTCACGTTCTCGGTCCAGCCGGACCCGGTGAGCGGGCAGCAGTGCTGGCACCAGAAGATCCGCGCGGAGCGGCCGGGCGGGGATGACCGCTACGGCGACGTGTTCGTCGACACGACCAAGGCGCACGAGGTCTACCGCCGGTGGCTCGCGATGGCCCGCCCGGCCCCGGGCCCGGGCAACCTCCGCCGCCCTCTTTGGCTCCCGCGGGCCTACAAGCCCGACCCCTCGACCTATCGGATGGGAAGCTGATGCCGACCAAGACCCTGCGGGTGGAGACGGTCGCGCAGGCGTACCTGGAGCTCCTGCGGGATCGCGGGATCGACTGCTTCTTCGCCAACGCCGGCACCGACTTCGCGTCCATCGTCGACGCGTTCGCCCGATTCGGGATGGAGGGGAAGACGACCCCGCGCCCCATCGCAGTCCCGCACGAGTTCGTCGCGGTGTCGATGGCCCACGGCTACTACCTGGCCACCGGGCGGCCCCAGGCGGTGATGGTGCATGTCACGGTCGGGACCGCGAATGGGGCCGGCGCGATCATCAACGCCGCTCGGACGCAGGTGCCCATCCTGTTCACGGCGGGGCGGACCCCCATTACCGACGACGGCGCGCTGCCGGGAGCGCGCGACACGCACATCCACTGGGCCCAGGAGGCCTTCGACCAGGCCGGCATGCTCCGCGAGTACGTCAAGTGGGACTACGAGCTGCGCCAGCCGGTCCAGCTCGAGGCGGTGGTGGACCGGGCGCTCGAGCTGGCGATGGCGGAGCCGCGGGGGCCGGTCTACCTCACGCTGCCCCGCGAGGTGCTGGCACAGCCGCTCGGCGAGCTCACCATCGCATCGCCGCCGCGCCGGCAGGTGGCGAGCCGGCGCTTCCCCGATCCCGCCCGGATCGAGGAGGCGGCCGAGCGACTCGCCTCGGCGCGGAGCCCGCTGATCGTCACGGCCGAGCTGGGCCGGGCTCGGGGGGCGGTGGACGAGCTGGTAGCCCTCGCCGACGCGGGCGGCTTCCCGGTCCTCGAGGCGAGCCCTGCGTACGTGAACTTCCCGGCCGACCACCCGTGCCACGCCGGCTGGGTCTTCGGGAGCCAGGACTACCCCGGAATGGCCGACGCGGACGTCGTGCTCGTGATCGACTGCGACGTGCCGTGGTTCCCGTCACGCTCGCGTCCCCCCGACGACGCCACCGTGATCCAGCTCGCCGCCGACCCGTTCTACTCCCGGTACCCGATGCGCTCCTACCCGTGCGACGTCCCGATCGCGGCCGAGCCGGTCGCGGCGCTGCCGCTGCTCGCGGAGGCGGTGCGGCGCCGCGTCGACCCGGCCGCCGCGGCGGCGCGGCGGGCGCGGCTCGGCGAGGCGCACCGGACCCGCCGCGAGACGTGGGCGCAGGCCGCCCTGGCGGAGGCCGGCCGCACGCCGATCGGCTTCCAGTGGGCCTCCCGCTGCGTCGGCGAGGTGCTCGGCCCCGACACGGTTGTCGTCAACGAGTACCCCCTGGATCTCCGGCATGCCCCGCCGTCGAGACCCGGAGCCTGCTTCGGGTCGCCCCACGCCGGCGGGCTCGGCTGGGGACTGGGCGCCGCGCTCGGCGTGAAGCTGGGGGCACCCGAGAAGACCGTGATCGCCACGGTCGGGGACGGAGCCTACATCTTCGGCGCCCCGACGGCGGCCCACCTGGCGGCGCAGCTCCACCGGCTGCCGTTCCTCACCGTGATCTTCAACAACGCCGCGTGGGAGGCCGTCGAGCGCGCCACGCGCTCCGTGCACCCCGACGGCTGGGCGGTCACGACCGGGAGCTTCCCCCTGTCGCGCCTCTCGCCGGCGCCTCACTACGAGGAGATCGTGCGGGGTTTCGGCGGCCACGGCGAGCGGGTGGAGGATCCGGCCGCGCTGCCCGAGGCGCTTCGCCGCGCGCTCCGGGCGGTTCGCGAGGAAGGCCGCCAGGCGGTTCTGAACGTGATCTGTCGGCGCCAGGTCGTCTCCTCGAAGGGGTGACCGTCCCGCCGATTCGCCTCCGGTCGTCGTGATGCGCGCCAGCATCGGACGGGCGACCGGACTGTCGCTGGCGGAGATCTTCACGAGTCTGCGGTTCCTGGGGCGGGTGCCGGCCTTTCTGCGCCGCCCCTTTTCCGACGCCGAGGCCCGTGCGTTCGTGCGCGAGCGACGCTCTGGACGGGCAGCGGCGTTCCTGGATCTCGTCAGGCGAGGCGTCTACGAGCGGGGAGACAGCCCGTACCGGACGCTCCTGCGCGAGGCCGGATGCGAGCTCGGCGACCTCACGCGCCTGGTCCACGAAGAGGGGATCGAGGGGGCGCTTCGGGAGCTGCTGCGCCGGGGGGTGTACCTGACCGTCGCGGAGTTCAAGGGGGGCGCGCCGGTCAGGCGGGGGGCCACGACGTTCACGGTTGACCCCGCGGGCTTCCGCAACGCCGCGATGCGTCCTCAGGTGATGGGCCGGACCAGCGGCAGTCGCGGCACGCGGGCGCTCGTGCCCATGGATCTTCGCACCATCCGCGAGCGCGCGATGTATCGCTACCTGGCGCTCGCTGCACAGGGCGGTGTGGGGTGGCGCCACGCGTTCTGGATGGTCCCCGGCTCCGCGCCGATCGTCACCATGCTCCAGTTCGCCGCGGGCGGCATGAGGGTGGTTCGATGGTTCTCGCAGGTCGATCCGGCCTCTCCATCGCTGCCGGCCGCGTACCGCTGGAGCGGGCGGGGCCTCCGCGTCGCCGCCTGGCTCGCCGCTCAGCGGCTGCCGGCACCGACGCACGTAGCGCCCGACGATGCCCTGCCGATCGTGAGGTGGATCAGGGAGGTGCGCCAGGCCGGCGGCGTGCCTCACATCCGGACCTTTCCCAGCTCGGCTGTCCGGGTCTGCCGGGCGGCGGCAGCGGCCGGGCTCGACATCGTCGGGAGCCGTTTCACGGTGCTCGGTGAGCCACTCACGCCGGTTCGACTGGATCTCATCGCGCGGGCGGGGGCGGTGGCGTGCCCGAGCTACTCCACGGTGGAGTGCGGGCCCATCGCAGGGGCGTGCCGGGCTCCCACCGCGGCGGACGACACCCACCTCTACGATGATCGCCACGCCCTGGTCCAGCCGGGGACCGCCGCCGACGCCGGCGGGCTGCCGTCCGACAGTCTGCTGGTGACCACCGTCCAGCCGGATGCGCCGCTGATCCTGCTGAACGTCTCGCTCGGGGATCGCGCGGTTCTCGAGCGTCGCGTATGTGGGTGCCCGTTGGAGGGCCTCGGGTGGACCACCCACCTTCACACGATCCGCAGCTTCGAGAAGCTGACCGCGGCGGGCATGACGGTCCTGGACGCGGACGTGATCCACGCCCTGGACGAGCTGCTGCCGACGCGGTTCGGCGGCGGGCCGACGAGCTACCAGCTCGTCGAGATCACGAGCGCCGGCCCCCCGTCTCTGGAGCTCCTGGTCCATCCGGCGCTCGGTCGCCTGGACGAGGTGGCGATCCGAGACGCCTTCCTCGATTCCATTGCGGGCCTCTCGTCGACGGGGCGTGTCACCGCTCTTCGGTGGCGTGCCGAAGGCTTGCCACGGATCGAACGCCGGCCTCCGCTGGCGACGGCCACGGGGAAGATCCTCCACGTGCACCAGCGCGGCCTCGCGGGCCTCCAATGAGGAGGCGCGACGCCCGACGCCCGCCACCCCCGGCGCTTCCGACACGCTGGTCGTGCTGCCGGCCCGCGCGCCGCCGTGCGCCTGGTGGCCGAGCCGCCCGGGGCCTCTCGTTCGCATGGCCCGGCCCGTCAACGGTGGGAACCGCCGGCCGCCTGGATTCCGCATCTTCGGTCTTGACCGGACCGTCATCCCGGGTGTTAGTGAGGCTTCGAGAGGGCTCAACCTCCCAGGGGGGTGCGAACATGGCCGTTCCCGTCAAGCCGAGAACCTCGAAACGGGCCCCGGAGCCGGCGCCGCGCGCGGCGGCGGCGAAGGTGACCCTCCCGTACACCGGCAAGGAGTTCCTCCAGAGCCTGGACGACGGCCGCGAGGTCTGGATCTACGGTGAGCGCGTGAAGAGCATCACCACGCACCCGGCCTTCCAAAACTGCGCCCGGATGCTCGCGCGCCTGTACGACGCGCTGCACGACGACCACCGGAGCGGCAAGAACGTGCTCACCGAGCCCACGGCGGGAGGCGGGTTCACGCACCGCTACTTCCGGGCGCCCACCAACGTGGAGGAGCAGGTGGCCGGGCGCGACGCCATCGCCGCCTGGGCGCGCGTCACCTACGGCTGGCTCGGCCGCTCGCCCGACTACAAGGCGGCGTTCCTGGGCACCCTCGGGGCGAACGCCGAGTTCTACGCCCCGTATCAGAAGAACGCCCGACGGTGGTACCAGTACTCGCTGGAGCGCGTGCCGTTCATCAACCACGCGATCATCCACCCGCCAGTCGACCGCAACATCGCGCCCGGCGCGCCCGGCGGCCCGACCGACATCTACGCGCGTGTCACCAAGGAAACGGACGCCGGCCTCTACGTCTCCGGCGCCAAGGTCGTGGCGACGGGCTCGGCGCTCACGCACTTCACGTTCGTCGCCCACCACGGGCTCATTCCCGTGCAGGGCAAGAATTTCGCGATCGTGTTCATGGTGCCGACGAACGCGAAGGGTGTGAAGCTCATCTGCCGAGTCTCGAACGAGCTCCGGGCGGCCGTGCTGGGGAGTCCCTTCGACTATCCGCTCTCCAGCCGGCTCGACGAGAACGACGCCATCTTCGTCATGGACAACGTCTTCGTGCCCTGGGAGGACGTGTTCGTGCACGGCGACGTGGAGAAGGCGAACAACTTCTTCCCGCGGACCGGGTTCCTCCCGCGCGCCCTCATTCACGGCTGCACGCGCCTCGCCGTGAAGCTCGACTTCATCACCGGCCTCCTGATCAAGGCGACCGAGATCACCGGCGCCCGGTCGTTCCGGGGCGTGGAGGCGAACATCGGCGAGGTCATCGCCTGGCGCAACATGATCTGGGGGCTGTCGGACGCGATGGCGAAGACCGCCGATCCGTGGACCGGGGGCTGCGTCCTACCGGGCATGGAGCCGGCCGCGGCCTACCAGGTGCTGGCGCCGGAGGCCTACGTCCAGGTCAAGAATCTCATCGAGAAGACCGTGGCGAGCGGGCTCATCTACCTCAACTCGCACGCGAAGGACTTCAAGACGGCGGACCTCCGGAAGTACCTCGACCTCTACCTGCGGGGATCCGGTGGCGTCGACGCGGTCGAGCGGGTCAAGCTCATGAAGCTCCTGTGGGACGCGGTCGGGACCGAGTTCGGCGGCCGGCACGAGCTCTACGAGATCAACTACTCCGGCAGCCACGAGGAGATCCGGCGCTACGCCTTGTTCGGCGCGCTCGCCTCGGGGCAGTACGACCGCTGGAAGCAGTTCGCGGAGTCGTGCATGGCCGAGTACGACCTCGACGGGTGGAAGGCGAAGGACCTGGTCAACACCGGCGGGCTCAGCGCGCTGCGCTGATGCCGCGCGCGTTCGACGACCGCGTCTTCCGGGCGGCGCTCGGCCGCTTCGCCACCGGCGTGATCGTGCTGACGACGGGCCCGCGCCGGAAGCCCCACGCGATGACCGCCAACGCCTTCATGTCGGGCTCGCTCGCCCCGCCCCTCGTGGTCGTGTCGGTGGGGCGAAAGGCGCGCATGCACGCGCGGCTGGCGGGGTCGCGACGGTTCGGCATCAGCATCCTCGACCAGGCTCAGGAGCCGGTCAGCCGGCACTTCGCCGGCCAGACCGTCGCGGGCTTCGCGCCGGTCTTCGGGGAGCTCGACGGCGTCCCGGTGCTCGCCCAGGCCGCGGTGGTCATCGCAGCCCGGATCAAGCACCGCTACGGCTGCGGCGACCACACGCTCTACGTGGGCGAGGTCCGGAAGCTGGCGGTCACCGACCCGGCGGCGCCCCTCCTCTTCTACGCGGGGAAGTACGCGATGCTCCAGGTCTCCCCCGAGCCCGAGGGCGCCGAGCCCTACCCGTCGTTCTTCTAGCGGGGTCAGGCCTTGACTTTGACTTCCAGTTCTCGTGCGAGCCGGCTGGAAGTCAAAGTCAAGGCCTGACCCCATCATATGCTGACGCTCGACGACCGCTACCTCCGGGAAGAGGGGGCAGTCTACCTCTCCGGCATGCAGGCGCTCGTGCGCCTGCCGATCGACCAGAGCCGCCGGGACCGGCGGGCGAACCTCCGGATCGGGACGTTCATCAGCGGGTATCCGGGCTCGCCGCTCGGCGGCTACGACCTCGCCCTCCGCCAGGCCCGGGCCATCCTGGCCGAGCACGACATCCGCCACGTGCCAGGGGGGAACGAGGAGCTGGCCGCCACCGCGCTCTCGGGCACCCAGATGCTCGACCGCTACCCGCACTCCCGCTACGACGGGGTGGTGGGGCTCTGGTACGGGAAGGGCCCCGGCGTCGACCGGAGCGGAGACGCCCTCAAGCACGGGAACTTCGCCGGCACCAGCCGGCACGGGGCCGTCGTCGTGCTCTCCGGCGAGGACCACGAGGCGAAGAGCTCGACCATGCCCTACCAGGACGACTACGCGTTCGTCGGGCACGGCATGCCGATCCTCTACCCCGCCTCGACCGGGGAGTTCTTGACGCTCGGCCTCCACGCGATCGCGCTGTCACGCTTCTCGGGCTGCTGGGTGGCGATGAAGCTGGTCGGGCAGCTCGCCGACGGCGGCGAAACGGTCCGCGTGTCGCCCGACGAGCCCGGCATCGTCCTCCCGGAGCTCCTCATCGACGGGAAGCCGTTCCGGAAGTCGACGGACTTCACGTTCTTCCCTGGCCTCAACATCGAGACCGAGCGCCAGCTCTACTACGAGCGCCACCGGGCCGTGCTCGCCTACGCGCGCGCGAACAGCCTGACGTGGGCCGAGGTCGGCGCTCACGGGGACCGCGTGGGCCTGGTGACGGCAGGGAAGTCCTACGCCGACCTCCGACAGGCGCTCCTCGACCTCGGGCTGGACGAGGCCGCGCTCCGGCGCCTCGGGGTGCGGCTCCTGCGGGTGGGGTTGATCTATCCGCTCGACGCCGAGGCGATCCGCACCTTCGCCCGCGGTCTCGACGAGGTCGTGGTCGTCGAGGAGAAGCGGGGCTTTCTGGAGGGGCAGGTGAAGGAGGCCGTCGCCGGGCTCCGGCGGGGGGTCCGCGTGCTCGGCAAGGCCGACGAGACGGACGCGCCGCTGTTCCCGATCCAGGGGGGGATGGACTCCGACGCCGTCGCCGAGCGGCTCGGGCCCCGGCTCCTCCGCCTCGCCGAGGGCCAGCCCGACATGGCGGCGCGGATCCGGAGCCGTCTCGACGCGATCGGGGCGGTGCGCGCGCGGCCGTACGAGGTTCACCCGGGCCGCACGCCGAACTACTGCTCGGGGTGCCCCCACAACGTCGGCACGCGGCTCCTGCCGGGCGAGCTGGCGTGGGGGAGCCCCGGGTGCCACTCGTTCGCCTCGATCATCGAGCAGCCGGAGCGGCACATCGTCTCGATGACCCAGCTCGGCGGCGAGGGGCTCCCGTGGATCGGGCTCCAGCCGTATACCGACCGCCCGCACATGGTGCAGAACGTCGGCGACGGCTCCCTGTTCCACTCGTCGTACCTGAACATCCGGTTCTGCGTCGCGGCGGGAGCCAACATCACGTTCAAGATCCTCTACAACGGGTTCGTCGCGAACACCGGCGCCCAGGAGATGGTCGGGGGCAAGCCCGTGCCCGAGCTGACGCGGATGCTCGAGCTGGAGGGGGTGGGGGCGACGGTGGTCCTGACGAAGGACCCCGACGCGTATCGTGGCGCCGAGCTCGCCGGCAACGCGCGCGTCGAGGCCGTCGAGCGGCAGGATGCCGTCCTGAAGGAACTCGCGGCGACCCCGGGAGTCACGGCGCTGATTCACGACGGCCTCTGCGCCAACGAGCGGCGGCGGCGCCAGAAGCGCGGGCAGCTCCCGGTGTCGAACCGCTTCGTCGTGATCAACGAGGAGGTCTGCGAGGGCTGCGGCCACTGCGGCGCCCTGACGAACTGCATGTCCCTCCACCGCGTCGAGACGGAGCTCGGACCGAAGACGCGGGTCCACGCCTCCTCCTGCAACCAGGATCTCTCGTGCCTCGGGGGCGACTGCCCCTCGTTCGTCACGGTCGAGACGGAGTCCGGAACCGGCTACCGGAGGCCGTCGCCGCCCGTCCTCGTGGCCGATGCCATCCCGGAGCCGGCCAGCCGGGTCGGGCTCGAGCGGCCCTATCACGTCTACCTCCCGGGGGTCGGGGGGACCGGTGTGATCACGATGAACGCGCTGCTCAGCTGGGCGGCGCTCATCGACGGAGTGCACGCACTCAGCTACGACCAGACCGGGGCGGCCCAGAAGTGGGGGCCGGTCCTCTCGAGCCTCATCCTGTCGGCGCATGATCAGACGGTCGCGGCGAACCGGGTCGGACTCGGCCGGGCGGACCTCTACCTGGCGCTCGACCTCCTGGCGGCGGGCAGCCGCGTGAACCTCGACCGCTGCGATCCGGCCCGGACGGTCGCCGTCGTGAACTCGTCGGTCCTGCCGAGCGGCGAGATGGTCCGGAACGTCGACTTCGCCCCGCCCGTCGATGCCATCCGCGCTCAGATCGACCGCTTCACGCGCGCCGGTGCCAACGTGGCCGTCGACGCGCGGTGGCTGGCCGAGGGCCTGTTCGGCGACTACCTGACGACCAACATGCTCGTGCTCGGTGTCGCCTACCAGGCCGGGCTCCTACCGCTGACGCGAGCCGCCATCGAGGAGGCCATCCGTCTCAACGGCGTCGCGGTCGAGCAAAAC
>DATAFX010000150.1:0-13290 GCA_036257195.1 Candidatus Methylomirabilota bacterium
ACGTCGTGTACGTCTCCGGCGTCCCCTGGATGAACGGGTAGTCCTGGTGCGGCGGCGTCGTGTGCGCGACGTTCTGGGGGAAGATGAGCCGCGCGATCTTGGTCGGGTGTGGAAGGGGCGTCTCACCGAGGATCACGCCGACCGCGGCGAGCAGGGTCGGATGGTGCCCGAGGGCGTGGAACGGCCGGCGGCGCTGGACCTGGTGGTACACGGCGTTGTACGCGGGCTCCGGCTCCACGGTGGCGCGGGCGGGGTCGGCGCGACCCTCGTCGAGCGGCGATCCCGGGACCAGCCAGCCGCCGTCGCGGCAGCATTCCAGCAGGACGCGGCGCAGCGCCAGTACGTCGTCCCGCGGGAGGAGTCCGCGGAGGAAGACGAACCCGTCCGCCGCCATGCGGGGCCGGAGGTCGGCGGGGCGAGCGAGCAGCTCGTTGCTCGGAACCAGTTCGGCGAAATCCATTGCCCGGCCTCTTCCCTTCGGATCTGCGCGCGTAGCGCTCACTTCTGCTCGACGATGCGCCCCTCGAGGCTCGGCGCCACCGTGCCGCGCGCCGCGATGTAGTCCATGACGACGGTGGCCATGAGCGGGCCCCCGCTCGCGTCGATGATCGGCTTACCCTTCTTGAGCGCCGCGTAGCCGTCGCCCCCCGCCATCATGTACTCGTTCGTCGCCAGCCGATACGTCGCCGCCGGGTCCAGCGGCTTGCCGCCGATGGTCACCTTCAGCACCCGGCTACCCCGGGGCCGCTTCGGGTCGAAGACGAAGGAGAGCCCGGAGACGTGGGGGAACCGGCCGGCCACGTCCTCCACGAGGCTGACGCCCTCCTCCAGCGCGGTCAGGAGGTCGGCGCCGCTGATCTCCAGGAGCACCGTGACGTTGCCGAAGGGCAGCTCGGTGAACACGTCCTTGCGGGTCAGCGTCGTGCCCGCCGCGTACGTGCGATCGCCCCGGATGCCCCCGCCGTTGGTGACCGCCACGTCGGCCTTCGTGACGTCGCGGATGGCGTCGGCGATGAGGTTCCCGATGACGGCCTCCTTGAGGCGGACCGTGGCGCGCCGCGAGTCCAGCTCGACCGACGTCGTGCCGACCGCCACCTTGAGGTTCTCGTCGAGCTTGTCCTCGTGCTGCTTGACGAGCGCCGCGATCGCCGGATCCGGCGCGACCCCGGCCGTCGTGACCATGCGCCACTCACGCGGCCACACCTTGACCTGCGCCGCGCGCTGGCCCTGTGCCGGAGTCTTCTCGATCTGGATCTGCGCCACGCCCAGGTAGTGGGCGTCCGCTCCGACTTTGAAGATGAACACCCCGCCCTCGTAGAAGGTCATCGGATCGTGATCGTGGCCTCCCAGGATCACGTCGATCCCCTTCACCTCGCGCGCCAGCTCACGGTCCCCGGTGATGGTGAGATGGGTCAGCGCGACGATAGCGTCGGCTCCCTGGTCCTTGAGCTGCTTGACCGCGGCGCGCGCGGTCTCCAGCACCGGGGCGAACTTCACGTCGGGCCCGGTGTTGGAGAGGTGCTGCGTGTCGGGGGTGAGGAGCCCGATGAAGCCGATCGTCAGGTCCCCGACCTTGCGGGTCACCACGGGCACCATGCCGCTGAAGATCTTTCCGTCGTCGCCCAGGACGTTGGTCCCGACCCAAGGGAACTTCGACTCGCCGATCCGCTGCTTGAGCACCGCGGACCCGAAGTCGAACTCGTGGTTCCCGGGCACCGCGACGTCGAGCCCGACCGCGTTCATCAGCTCGATCATCTGCGTCCCCTTGGTGATCCCCGACATCATGGAAGACCCGATGAGGTCGCCCCCGAGCGTGGTGATCGCGTCGGGCGCCGCCGCGCGCTCGCGCTTGAGGAGGGTCATGAGCGGCGCGAACCCCCCGCGCCCCTGCTTGGGGCTGAGCTCGTAGACGTCGTTGAGATGCAGGAAGGTCACCGTGGCCGTCTGGGCGAACGCCGGCGCCGCCAGGGCGAGGACGACGGCGACCCCCAGGACCAGGATGCGCACCAGCGAGGAATGGGTCGACATGGCAATGACCTCCCTGCGGTCGAGGGCTGGGTGGTTCACGCGGCCCAGGCGCGAGCGCGGCGCCGTTCCCTTCATGGCTCCGCAGTCTAGCCGACCGGGAGCGCGTCGGGCTAGGGGGTACCCGCCCGGCGAAGGCCTTCGCGGCCGAACCGAGTGGGGGCGTGGGCGGGCGTCCGCCTAGACGACCGGCTGGAACCCTGGCCGCCGGGGCGATCCGTCATGCGGCGCCAGCCGCCAGCGGCCGTAGGCGACCAATGCCAGGAGGAGCCCCGTCACGAGCGGCACCGGGACCGTCTTGACGTCGCCCGTCAAGAACCCGAGCCCGACAGCCCCCGCCATGATGACCACCAGCCCGGCCGCCGCCAGCGGCGTGAGGCCCGGCCGGATGCGCAGAAGCCCGGGGAGGACCAGCCCGAGGGCGCCCGCGATCTCGGCCACGCTGATGAACTGCAGGAACGCCCCCGGCAGCGCCACCGGCATTTGCTTCGTCATCTCCTCGATCGACATGGTCAGCTTGTAGCCTCCGGCGAACAGGAAGAGGGCCGCCAGCAAGCCCTGGACGATCCAGAGGGCCAGGTTCATGGTCGACCTCCCGCGTGCCGACGCCTCATGGCCCGGATGCGGCCTCGGCCACCGATCTCATCTGCGCCAACCCCTGCTCGAAGTTCCCGCCGATCATCCGGTCCATGTCCATGAACAGGCCGATCGCCTTGACCATGAAGCTGTTCCGGCCGGTCAAGCTCCACGTCACGGCGGTCCGATCGCCCTCGGCCCTGAAGGCGAACTCCGCGGTGCTGGTAGCCTTGAAGGGCCTCGCGAACTCGAGCCTGATCCGGATCAGCTCGTTCGGGCGGCTCTCCGTGATGGTCGAGCGGCCCTCGCCCACCTCCTTGTTGCCGGCCCACGAGTAGATCGCGCCGGTCCCGGCCGGCGCGCCCTCGTAGGTCTTCCGCATCGCCGGATCGCGCTTCTCGTACGGGGACCAGGCCGCCCACCTGTGGAAGTCGTTCACCTGGGCGAAGACGACCGGGACCGCCGCCCCGATGGTGACGGTCCGCGCGACTCGAAACTCGGAGGGCCGCGACGCCACGACGACGAGTGATCCAGCTACGATCACCCCGACGGCGACGAGGAGTCCCGTCAGCATCCTGACTCCCTCCGCTAGCCGCCGGCGATCGCACCGACGACGAGGAAGGGCTCGGCTCCCCTCGCGACCGCGTCGGGCAAGGGGGCGTCTGGCGCCTCGTGCGACAGATCCTCCTCGCAGGCGAAGAACCGCACGAACGCCCGGCGCTGCTGGGTGACTTGGTCACGGACCGTCCCGCACAGCATCGGATATTTGGCCTCGAGGGCGTCCAGGACCGCGCGCTGCGTGACCGGGCCGTTGACTTGGAGGGCCACCTCGCCCTCGACGCGAGCCAGCGTCCGGAGATGCGCCGGCAGGACGACCCGGATCATGCGAGCGTCTGGACCTCGACCGACACGACGGAGGGAAGATCCCGGACGATGGGCGTCCAGCGGTCCCCGGCGTCGGCCGACACGTACACCTGCCCCCCGGTGGTGCCGAAGTAGACGCCGCACGGATCGAGCGCGTCCACGGCCATCGCGTCGCGCAGCACGTTGACGTAGCAGTCGCGCTGCGGCAGGCCCTTCGTGAGCGCCTCCCACTCGTTGCCGCCCGTCCGGCTGCGGTAGACGCGCAGCTTGCCCTCCGGCGGATAGTGTAGGGAGTCGCTCGTGATCGGCACGACGTAGATGGTCTCCGGCTCGTGCGCGTGCACGTCGATCGGGAAACCGAAGTCGGTCGGCAGGTTCCCGCTGATCTCCCGCCACGACTCACCGGCGTCGTCGCTCCGCATGACGTCCCAGTGCTTCTGCATGAACAGGACGCCGGGGCGCGACGGGTGCATCGCGATGCGGTGGACGCAGTGGCCGACCTCGGCGGTGGGGTTGGGGATGTACTGCGAATGGAGGCCTCGATTGATCGGCCGCCAGGTCGCGCCGGCGTCGTCGCTGCGGAATGCGCCCGCCGCAGAGATGGCGACGGAGATGCGTCCGGGATGGCTCGCGTCCAGCAGGATCGTGTGCAGGCACATCCCGCCGGCCCCCGGCTGCCAGGAGGGCCCTGATCCGTGGCCGCGCAGTCCGGCGAGCTCGTGCCACGCCTGCCCCCCGTCCGTCGAGCGGAACAGAGCGGCGTCCTCGACGCCGGCGTAGACGGTGTCCGGGTCGGTCAGCGACGGCTCGAGATGCCAGACCCGCTTGAACTCCCATGGATGCGGCGTGCCGTCGTACCACTGGTGCGTGGTGAGGGGCTTGCCGGTCTGGGCAGACGTGTCGTAGACGAACTTGTTGCTCTCGCCCTTGGGCATGCCGTCCGGGGTGGTGGTCGGCTCGCCCGGGGGTGTTCCGGGCTGGTACCAGGTCTTGCCACCGTCGTCCGAACGCTGGATGATCTGCCCGAACCAGCCACTGGACTGCGACGCGTAGATCCGGTTCGAATCGGCGGGCGACCCCTTGAGGTGGTAGACCTCCCAGCCGGCAAAGTGGGGGCCGCTGACCTCCCACCGGTCGCGCTTCGCGTCTCCCGTCAGGACGAAAGCCCCTTTGCGTGTTCCGACCAGGACCCGAATCGTGCTCACTGGATTCCCCTTTCTCTGCGCTGGCTGATCCGACGGTCTTTGGCCGACGGCCTTCGGCCTGTGGCCGCTGTGGGCTCACCGGCCCCTCGGCGGGACCGCGTCGCGCCCGTTCCTCTTCACTGTATAGTCGAAACGACCGGACCGAATCGACGCCCAATGGAGACCAGCGTGGGCTCGGCGGCCTCGCGCCGAGTTCGCGACAAGATGGCGCCGCTCACTCGCGGACCGTCTGCCGAGCCGATCGTGGCCGACGGCTGCGGGGCGAACGGTGTCGAATCGGAGCTCCGCCAACGACTATCTCACGTCTGGCGCTGTCTAGTCGGGCGAGGAGGGACGCGATGAAGTACGTGTGTCTGGTCTACTTCGAGGAGGAGGCCCTGGACGTCCTGTCCGAGAGCGAGTCGGCCGCCCTGAGGGACGAGTGCCTCGGCTACGGCGACGAGATCCGGCGGAACGGCCACTGGCTCGGGGGAGAAGCCCTGCAACCGGTGGAGACTGCCACGACCCTCCGGGTCCGGGACGGCAAGCTGTCGACCACCGACGGCCCCTACGCCGAGACGAAGGAGCAGCTCGGCGGATTCTATCTCATCGACGCCCGGGACATGAACGAGGCCATCCAAGTGGCGTCGAAGATCCCGCCGGCGCGCCTGGGGACCGTCGAGGTGCGGCCGATCAGGGACGTGACGTTGCCCTGGAGGTCCCATGCGCTACGTTGATGGCTTCGTGGTGCCGGTCCCGCGGAAGAACCTGCCGGCCTACCTTCGTATGTCCCGGAAGGCGGGCCGGATCTGGCGCGAGCATGGCGCCCTCGAGTACCGGGAGTGCGCCGGCGATGATCTCAAGGTGAAGTGGGGAGCGTTGTTCCCGCGAGTTGCCCGGGCCAAGCCGGGCGAGACGGTGCTGTTCTCGTGGATCGTCTACAAGTCGCGGGCGCATCGCGACCGGGTCAACGCCAGGGTCATGAAGGACCCCCGCCTGGCGGCCATGATGGATCCGAAGTCGATGCCGTTCGACATGAAGCGCATGGCGTACGGCGGCTTCAAGGTCGTCGTGGACGTCTGAGCGAAGAGGACGCCGGGCCCCGCCCGGCGTCTCACCGGACCGCGCGGAGGGCCCCCGAGATTCCGCCGAGCACCTGGGCCCAGTGGCGCTGCATGCCCGATGCCTTTGTCCGGATCTCGCCCGTCGTCCCCTGAGCGGTGCGGTAGCCGGTGCCCGGCGCCAGTTCCAGGCTCTGGACGTGGCCCAACCAGAGGCGCATCCCTTGGGGCGAGGTCATGAACCTCCACGCCTCATCGGGCGTGACGGCGAACGTCCGGCTCACGCCGATCTGGAACCCGGCGTCGGCGGTCTGTCCGCCGACGCGCCGGCCGCGGGCCTTCTCATAGGCCACGGTGACGGACTGGCGCCACCACGCGCCGGCGATGCGCTTCTCGCCGTGGAGCTACCGAGCGATCTCCCGGTGGGTCTTCCGCTTCGGGCCGGCCCTGTCGAGGAGGGCAAACCATTCTCGCGGCGCCTTTCCGGTCTCCCGTTTCATCGTTTCGTCGGATGCGGCCAGCTTCCTCGGTGCCATGCCGTCCCTGGGGACGCGGGAGGCGTGCCGCGGTCCCGACCGACGCTCGGGGACGGGCGCCTCCCGCTCCGGTGGTCAGGCGGCCTTGTCGTCCAGCTGCCAGATGGCGAAGGTGTTCCCCTCCGTGTCCTTCAGCTGCGCGAACCAACCCATCCCCTTCACCGCGGTCTTCGGCACGCACAGCTCGGCACCGAGGCGCTTGGCCTTCGTGACGTACTCGTCCACGCTCTCGACGTTGACGTAGTTCACGGCCGGCTGCTGGGGGTGCTGGCGGCGCATCAGGCCGCCGTTCACGCCGGGCCGAGTGGGCTGGCCCTTGGCGTCCCTCGGGACGGTCGAGATCATCCAGTACTCGGGTCCGCCCGCGGCATCGTACTTCTGGATGTCCCATCCGAAGAGCTCGCGGTAGAACTTCGTCGCGCGCTCGGGGTTGTCCGCCGGGATCTCGAAGTGCACGATCGTGTGGTTCATTCTTCCCTCCTTCACGGGGCATCGGCTACGTTGCGCCGGCCGTGCTCCCTCCTCACTTGGTTACGGGCCCCAAGTCGCGGCGGCAATTCGCCGGAGCCTCCCGCGATCCTCTCCCGTCATGGCGCCGACACTCGCTGTATAGTCGAACGGACCGGCGTTCAATCGACATCCCTCGGGAAGGCCGCGGTCGATCTCGGCTCTCCGGAGCGACTATCTGAGGCCACATTCGGTCGCCCACCACGGGGAGGCCCACGAGGGGGAAACCATGAAATACATGTGCCTGGTCTACTATGACGAGAAGACGCTGGACGCCCTGTCCAAGGACGAGTACGACGCCCTCGTGGGCGAGGTCCTCGCCTACCGCGACGTGCTCCGCAAGAGTGGTCACTACATCACCTCCGACGGCCTCCAGCCGGTCGGGACGGCCACGACCATCCGCCTGCGAAAGGGGGGAGTCTCCACGACCGACGGCCCCTTCGCCGAGACGAAGGAGCAGCTCGGCGGGTTCATGCTGATCGAGGCCCGCGACCTGAATGACGCCATCCGGGTGGCTTCCCGGATCCCGCCGCTGCGCCTGGGGTGCATCGAGATACGGCCTCTCCGTGATCTCGCCGGCTATGCCGAAGAGGCCCGCCACCGGTGACCGCCGAGGCGGCCGAGCGCGCGCGCGAGCAGGTGGAGGCGATCTACCGCTCCGACTCGCGCCGCGTCCTGGCCACCCTGATCCGCCTCCTCGGCGACTTCGACCTCGCCGAGGAGGCGCTGCACGAGGCCTTCGCTGCGGCGGTGGAGCGATGGCCGCGAGACGGCTTGCCGGCCAACCCCCGAGCCTGGCTCGTGTCGGCCGGACGCTTCAAGGCCATCGACGCCCTGCGCCGCCGCGCTCGGTTCGACGCATCGCTGACGGCGCTCGCGGAGCGGCTCGACGCCGACGCGCAGGACGCGGTGGCGCCTGACGACGAGAGCGTCGAGGACGACCGGCTCCGGCTGATCTTCACCTGCTGCCATCCGGCCCTGGCGCCGGACGCCCAGGTGGCGCTGACCCTGCGCGAGGTCTGCGGCCTCACGACCGAGGAGATCGCGCGCGCCTTCCTGACCTCGCCGTCCACCGTGGCCCAGCGCATCGTGCGCGCCAAGGCGAAGATCCGCGACGCGCGCATCCCCTACCAGGTTCCGTCGCGGGCCGAGCTGCCGGACCGGCTCGACACGGTGCTCCACGTGATCTACCTGGTGTTCAACGAGGGGTACTTCGCGTCGTCCGGCGCGTCCTTGACTCGGCACGATCTCTCGGGCGAGGCCATCCGCCTGGGCCGGCTCCTGCTCGAGCTCTTGCCGGAGCCCGAGGCGATGGGACTCCTGGCGCTGATGCTGCTCCACGAATCCCGGCGCGCCGCGCGCACCTCCGCGGACGGCGAGCTGGTCCTCCTGGAGGACCAGGACCGCTCGCTCTGGAATCGGAAGCAGATCGCGGAGGGGTCGGCGCTGGTCGAGCGGGCGCTCGCCTCGCGGCGCATCGGCCCCTACACGCTCCAGGCAGCGATCGGGGCCGTCCACGCCGAGGCGGCGACGGCCGCCGCAACGAACTGGGACCAGATCGTCGGCCTCTACGACGTGCTCGCCCGGGCGGATCCTTCGCCCGTCGTCGAGCTGAATCGCGCGGCGGCGGTGGCCATGCGCGACGGCCCGGCGGCCGGGCTGGCCCTGATCGACGCGATCCTGGAGCGCGGCGATCTGGAGGACTACCACCTAGCGCACTCGGCGCGGGCGGAGCTGTGCCGACGGCTGGGGCGAACGGCGGACGCTCGAGCGTCCTACGCGAGGGCGCTCGGCCTCACGCGGCAGGAGCCGGGGCGGCGGTTTCTACTGCGACGCTTGAGCGAGCTGTCGGGCTGAGGCATCGGCCCGCCGCAGACGGCGACCCTATCACGGTGGGGAGGGGGCGTCCCCTTCGGGCATGCGGACGCGGGTCCACATGTTGACGACGAAGACGACGGCGGCGGCAAGCTGACCGAGCCCGCCGAGGGCGGCCAGCGAGGACCCACGGGCGCCGGCGGCGGCCGCCGCGAGCTCACCCAGGACCCGGACGACGGTCGAGGCCGTCAAGAGCCAGTAGACGAGCCAGGCGAGCCCGGGCCGGTACCGTCCGCCATCCCGGGCCGGCCGGGGGAACATCCAGGTCGCCACCCCGAACACCAACATGAGTAGGAAGCCCACCAGCAGGAGGTGCACGTGCGCCGTGATGAGCGGCCACGGCACTCCCCGGCCCAGCAGGTTGACCACGACCGTGATGTAGCCGCCCATGATCAACCCCAGCAGCAGGAACGCGAAGCTCGTCTTCACGTACAGCCGAACCAGTGGTGTCATGGCGCCCCTCCCACCTGGGCGTTCTCCGGCTCGGCGGGAATCAGCCGGCCGGCCGCGCGATTGTCGACGGCGGCCAGCCTAGCACGCGGCATGCCCCCGGTTTGCCCCGGGATGACGGCCCGACCTCGGCTCTCGAGGCGCACGCTCACGCCCTGCGATCTCCCATTGGACCCGATCAACCGCCGGCGGGCGGTCCGCCCGTCCACACGCCGACGCTCCCCCCGGGCGTGGAATCCGGAGCGGAGCGCACACCGTCCTTTCATGTGGGAGGAACGCGACATGCCCGAGGCGAGGAGAGTGACCCAGGTCGTGACGCCCCCGGAGCCGGTCGTCGAGGGCGCCGGCGTCCATCTTGGTCGGAGTATCGGGACGCGACGGCTCGATCACCTCGATCCGTTCCTGCTGCTCGATCACTTCGAGTCGGCCGAGCCCGCCGACTACCAGGCCGGCTTCCCCTATCACCCGCACCGCGGGATCGAGACGGTGACCTTCGTCCGGAAGGGGGAGGTGCGGCACCGCGACTCCCTCGGCCATCACGGGAGCATCGGCGCCGGAGACATCCAGTGGATGACCTCCGGCAGCGGCATCCTCCACGAGGAGATGCCGCAGGTGCGCCCCGAGGGCATCGCGGGCCTCCAGCTGTGGCTGAACCTGCCCGCGCGCGAGAAGATGACCCGGCCGAAGTATCGGGACCTCCAGGGCGATAGTCTGCCCGAGGTGGAGGTGGCCGAGGGCGCACGGCTCCGGGTCATCGCCGGCCAGGCAAGTGACGGGCGGCTGACCGGCCCGGTCGAGGGCCTGGCCGTGAGCCCGAAGTTCGTCGACGTCGCGCTTCCCCCCGGCACGGCCTTCCGGGAGGAGGTGACGCGTGGTCACACCGTGTTCGCGTACCTGGACCACGGCGACGTCCACTTCGGCCCCGAGCGGCGGCTCGTCCACGGCCCGGCCCTGGTGATCTTCGGCGACGGCGACCTGGTGGAGGCGACAGCCGGACCCGGCGGGGGCCGCTTCCTGCTCGCAGCCGCCCGCCCCCTGGGCGAGCCGGTCGCCCGCTACGGCCCGTTCGTGATGAACACGCGGGCGGAGATCGAGCAGACGCTCCAGGACCTCCGAACCGGACGCTTTATCCGCGAGGAGCCGGGAGACGAGTGACCGTCCCGCTCTGACCCGCCAACCGCCTTGACCTCCGCGGCCGGAACTCGCTACCGTGGGCCGCGATGCGGATCGCTCCCACCTCGCGCTGGGTCGACCTACCGAGGCGGCTCCGGCGCCGATAGGATCTTCGAGGCGGTCGACCGCCACCAGAATGAGGCCCCGAGAGGTGGTCCGCCAAGCGATCCGCGACCCATCGACGGGCGGGACGGCGAGCCGCCCAGAATCAGGAGCCATGCCATGAACGAGTTCGCCCAGCCATCGGGCACGTGCACCCCGGTGCCGCAGGCACCCTACGAGGCTCCGCGCGTCGAGCGACTCCTGACGCCGGAGGACCTCGAGCAGGAGTTCCTCTACGGCGGTCCGCCCGCCACTCCGCCGGAATAGCGAGCATCGAGTCCCCGCGGTCGGCCATGACCGCAGGCGGAGCGCCTATCCTGCTCCTTCCCTGAACCCGTACACGTCCCGGAGCGCCTTGAGCGTCGCCTCCACCGTCGGCTCGATGAACGGCGGCTCGGGGAGATGCGGGCGCGTCGCGGTGGGATCCTTCAGCCCCATCGACGTGATGAACGCGACGACGGTCTCGTCCGGGGCGATCCAGCCGCGCTCGCGCAGCAGACGGGCACCGGCCAGCGAACAGGCGGACGACGGCTCGGGAAAGAGGCCCTCGGCGCGCGCCGCCTCGAGCTGAGTCGCGACGATCGCCTCCTCCGGCACCGACACCGCGGTGCCCCCGGTGGCCCGGAGGGCGTCCAGCGCCTGGATCGTGCTGACGTCGGAGTCGATCGAGATGGCCACGGTGGGGCCGGTCGCGACGGGCGGCACTCGGTCGAGGTCGGCGGCCAGCGCCCGGCTGAGGGGTCCGAAGCGCTCGGCGGCGACGAGCCGCGGGATCCGGTCGATCAGCCCGAGGCGGCGAAGCTCGAGGAAGCCCTTGGCCGAGCGCGCCACCGCGTCGCCGTAGTCGGTCGGGAACACGAGCACGTCCGGGGGCTGCCAGGCGAGCTGCTCAGCGATCTCGAAGGCGATGGTCTTGTAGCCTTCCAGGCCGTACGGGTTGCCGCCGACGGGCGGGTCGCTGAAGTTGCAGACCGGGTACCAGCCGAGCTCGCGGACGCAGGCCTCGAGCGTCCGGCGCCGGGCCTGGTCGTCGTCGATCTGGAGCACCATCGCGCCGTAGGCCGCCATGAACACCTTCATCGTCCACGGCACCCGCCCGAACGTGAAGACCACCGCCGGCAGGCCCGCCTTGGCGGCGTGGGCCGCGCTGGCGGCGCCCTGGTTGCCGGTCGAGGAGTCCAGTACGACCCGGGCCCCGGCGTCGACGGCGCGCGTGACGGCCACCGCCGCCAGTCGGTCCTTGAACGACCACGTCGGGTTGCGGGTCTCGTCCTTCACGTGGAGGCGGCCCAGGCCGTAGCGGCCGGCGAGCCGGGGCAGCTCGGTCAGGGGCGTGCCCCCTTCCCCGAGCGCGACGGCCCGGCCCGGGTCGACCGGCAGCAGCTCGCCGTAGCGCCACATGTCCCAGGGGCGCTCGGTGAGGGCGTCGCGCGTCAGCGTGCGCGCGACGGCCGCCTCGTCGTAGCGCGGCCAGAGGTTGACGCCGAGGCCGCCGCGCCGGCACTCCGGGCAGCCCTCGAAGAGCGGCCCGGCGGCGAACTCCGACGCGCAACGCGGACAGCTCAGCCCGATCACCACGCCCATGGGTTCACCTCGCCGCTCCCACGGGACGCGGTCAGACCGGGATTGTCAAGCAGGGCGGTGAGAGACCCCGCCGCCTGGACCAGCCGTCAGCGCCCTCGGCTCTCCTCGTCCCAGTACTTCGGCCGCCGGTAGTGCTCGTACAGACGCGCCTCGTGCGCGCGCTCCATCGGCACGTTCGGATCGTACTCGGGTGCGGCCTCGACTTGCGCCCGACGAAGGTCCACGTGCACCTTGGAATCCTCCCAGCTCACGGTCTTGATCCACGTCGGGGCGATGAGCACCTTGCGCCCGGGCAGCCAGTTCTGAGTGTCGACCACTATGTACCGGATCGCCCAGGTTCGCTCGTCGACCAGGAGATCGTCGACGTGGCCGACGTCGTCGTCCGCTGCCTCGACGTAGGAACCGATCACGTCACGCGCGCCGTGGAGGTTCGGGTCGGCGCTCTCCCGCTCGCGCGCTAGCATCTCCTCCTCGACGGGGCTCGGCCGCGGCTCGGCGGCCATCCCGACGATGGGATCCCAGCCGAGGCCCCAGCGGGCCGGCCCGGCCCAGTAGTACGGGTAGTCGTAGTGGCTCGCGTGCGCGACCTCGTGCTGGCGAGACACGGGCTTGTCGGAGTCCCAGCTCGGCGACTGCTCGACCTGGGCGCGGCTCAGCCCGACGTCAAGGCGATCTCCGACCGCCTCGGGGGAGCGGAGGGACATCGGTGACACGAGCACCCGGCGACCCGAGAGCCACGTCCCGGTGTCCACGACGAAGTAGCGCACGGTCCACCGCTCGGCGTCGAAGTACACGTCGTAGACGCTCCCAATCTCGCCATCGATCGCGTTGACCGTCAGACCCTTGAGGCTCGAGATCGCTCGCAGCATGGCACGTCTCCCTCCTGCGCCGCGGTCCGTCAGCCTCCCTCGAAAGTGGCGGTGGGAGGACGACCGCGATCGTCGTACTGAAGTCAGAACTGGCAATCGTCGTGCCACGTCACGGCGCCCTCGCTTCCGCATCCGCGGGCGTCGCTGCGACGGTAACCGCCCGGGGCTCTCTACTGTCGCGGCTGCTCGCGCCCCGAACCGCGCCGCGGGGCACTGGACACCCTGTCGTCGTGGCGTCAGCTTGGCCTGGCCCCGACGTCCACCCGAGGAGCCGCTGCTCCGCGTATGATCGGGTCAGGGGAACACCGCCATGGACTACGACCTCCTCGTCATCGGCGCCGGTACCGCTGGCACGTTCGCCGCGCGACGCGGGATTGCGCTGGACGCCCGCACGGCGCTCGTCGAGCAGGACGGGTTCGCCGGAACCTGCCTCGGCACCGGCTGAATCCCGAAGAAGGTGCTGGTCAGCACCGTCGAGCTCGCG
>DATAFX010000062.1:0-8210 GCA_036257195.1 Candidatus Methylomirabilota bacterium
GAGGGCTTTTCGATTGCGGCCGTGCACCCCCCCTGCTACCATTTCGCTTTGTTCTCGGGCCTTTCCCGACTCGATGTCCAGGCTCCTCTGGAGGGACCGATGCTCCGCGCGTTCCAGGACAAGACGCCGCGCGTCCACGAAACAGCGTTCGTGGAGGAGAGCGCGCATCTCATCGGCGACGTGGAGCTCGGGGCGCACTCGAGCGTGTGGTTCCAGTGCGTCCTGCGGGCGGACGTCAACCAGATCCGGATCGGCCATCACACCAACGTCCAGGACGGCACCGTGATCCACGTCAATCGGACCGATCCGGTGGAGATCGGCGACCACGTCACGCTGGGGCACGCCGTCCGGCTCCACGGCGCCCGGGTCGGCTCCAACTGCCTGATCGCCATCGGGGCCATCGTGCTCGACGGCGTGGTGATCGAGGACGAATCCATCATCGCCGCCGGCGCCCTGGTCTCGCCCGGGACGCGCGTCCCCCGCCGAACGCTCATGATGGGCAGCCCCGCCAAGGCTCGCCGGACGCTCACCGATGCCGACCTGGAGCTGATCCACCGCCCCACGAACAACTACGTCCGGTTGATGGAGCAGTACCGCGATGGCGTCTAGGCTGCCCACCGAGCCGCCGCGTGGCATGCGGGACATCTTGCCCCCCGAGGCGGAGCTGCGCGACTGGGCGGCGGGGACGATCCTCGCCGTGTACCGCCGGCATGGGTTTCGGCGCATCGAGACGCCGGCGCTGGAGAGCCTCCCGCTCCTCACCGGCGGCGGCGGCGGCGAGAACGAGAAGCTCATCTTCAAGGTCCTCAAGCGCGGAGAGAAGCTGGACCTGGCGACGGTCGCGACCGAGGCCGACCTGGCGGACCTCGGCCTCCGATTCGACCTGACCGTTCCCCTGGCCCGGTACTACGCGCACAACCACGCGAAGCTGCCGGATCCCCTCAAGGCGGTGCAGATCGGACCGGTCTGGCGGGCGGAGCGGCCGCAGCGCGGCCGGTACCGCCAGTTCACCCAGTGCGACATCGACATCCTTGGCGTTGCCTCCGAGATCGCCGAGATCGAGCTGATCCTCGCCACCACGGAGGCGCTCGGCGCGCTCGGGCTCGAGGGCCTCACGGTGCGGATCAACGACCGCCGCCTGCTCGCCGCCGTGGCCACGTGGTGCGGCTTCGAGCCGGCGCGCCACGCCGGGGTCTTCATCACCCTCGACAAGTGGGACAAGCTCCCGCCGACCGAGATCCGGCATGAGCTCGAGGAGGCCGGGCATCCCGCCCCCGCCGTCGCCCGGATGCTCGAGCTCTACGGGCAGCCCGACGCCGAGCGCGAGCTCGAGGCGATTCGGCGCCGGCTGGACGACGCGGACGTCGACGACACCGTCGCGAGACTCGGCCGCATCTTGGACACGGTCGCCGCGGCGGCCGGGGACCGGTTCCGCGTCGACTTCGACCCGACGCTGGTACGAGGCATGGGCTACTACACGGGACCGATCTTCGAGATCCGCTCGTCCAGCTTCGCCGCCGGCTCCATCGCGGGCGGGGGACGGTACGACGGCATGATCGGGGGGCTCCTCGGCCGGGACGTTCCGGCCACCGGATTCTCGATCGGCTTCGAGCGCGTCGTGGACATCATCGGCAAGATGGAGCGGCGCGCGGCGGCCGGCGACAAGCGGATCGCCCTCCTGTTCGAGGAGTCGGCGCCGGAACTGGGGGGCGTGCTGGAGGCAGCCCAAGCCCTCCGCGCCCAGGGCTACCTGGTGGCGCTCGAGCGCCAGGCGCGAAACCCCGGCGCGCAGCGCGCCGCCCTGGAGAAGCAGGGGTACGACGGCGTGGCCACGATGGGCTCCGGAAAGGCCGCGCAGGTGCAGTGGTTCGGCGACCGCACCCCGAGTCGGTCGGGGAGCCGGACATGACGGCTGCGGCCGGGGAGATGCGCCGGACTCACTCGTGCGGGGCCCTCCGCCCCCGGGACGCGGGGCACGCGGTCACCCTCATGGGGTGGGCCTCCCGGCGGCGTGACCACGGGGGCCTCATCTTCGTGGACCTGCGGGATCGCGAGGGGCTGACGCAGCTTGTCTTCAATCCGGCGATCGACGCCGTGGCCCACGACGCGGCGGGGCGGATCCGCGTCGAGTTCGTGCTGGCGGTCGAGGGGACGGTCGAGCGGCGCCCGCCCGGCACCGTGAACCCCCACCTCGCGACGGGCGAGATCGAGGTGTCGGTCCGGCGACTCCGCATTCTGAACGAGTCGAAGCCCCTGCCCTTCCCGCTGGACGAGTCCCAGGAGACGGTGGAGGCGCTCCGACTCAAGTACCGGTACCTCGACCTCCGGCGGCCGGCCATGCTGGGACACCTCCTGCTGCGGGACCAGGTCTGCCGCGCGACGCGTGATTACCTCCACGGCCAAGGCTTCGTCGAGGTGGAGACGCCGATGCTCACCCGGTCGACGCCGGAGGGGGCGCGGGACTTCCTCGTGCCGAGCCGCCTGACGCCCGGCGCCTTCTACGCGCTGCCCCAGTCGCCCCAGCTCTTCAAGCAGATCCTGATGGTCGCCGGGCTCGAGCGCTACTTCCAGATCGTGCGGTGCTTCCGGGACGAGGACCTCCGGGCCGACCGCCAGCCCGAGTTCACGCAGATCGACATCGAGACGGCTTTCCTGGACCGTGACGAGCTGATGCCGATCATCGAGGGCATGGTCGCCGAGATCTTCCGCCGCGCGAAGGGGATCGAGCTGGCTCACCCGCTCCGGCGGCTCACGTGGGACGAGGCCATCCGGCGTTACGGTTCGGACAAGCCCGATCTCCGCTTCGGCCTCGAGCTCACCGACTGCTCCGCGCTCTTCCGGGGCGCTGCCTTCCAGGTGTTCGCGCAGGCCGTCGAGCACGGCGGCGCGGTCCAGGCCCTCACGGTTCCCGGGGCCACCTTCTCGCGCAAGGACCTCGACGATCTCGTCGAGCGCGCCAAGGGCGCGGGGGCGAAGGGCCTGGTCTGGGTGCGCGTCGGCGAGGGCACGCTCCAGAGCCCGGCGGCGCGGCACCTCGAGCCGCTGCGGGACGCGCTGCTTGCCCGCACCGGCGCGCAGTCCGGGGACCTCGTGCTGCTAGTCGCCGACCGGATGCCGCTCGCCGCCACCGTGCTGGGCCGGCTCCGTGTCGACCTCGCGCACCGTCTCGGGCTCGTCCCCCGCGGGACGTACGAGCTCCTCTGGGTGGTCGACTTCCCGCTCGTGGAGTGGAACGCCGACGAGCGACGCTGGGATGCGATGCACCATCCCTTCACGGCGCCGCGGGATGCCGACGCCGAGGCCGGTCTCTCGGACCCGGGGGCGGCGCGCGCGAAGGCCTACGACCTCGTCATCAACGGCCAGGAGATCGGCGGCGGCTCGATCCGCATCCACTCGCGCGCGCTCCAGCAGCGCGTCTTCGACCTTCTGGGGATCGATGAGGCCCAGGCCGAAGCGAAGTTCGGGTTCCTGCTGGAGGCGCTCGACTACGGCGCCCCGCCGATGGGCGGGATCGCCTTCGGCCTCGACCGGCTCGTCGCGCTTCTGGCCGGAGTCGAGTCCATCCGGGACGTCATCGCGTTCCCCAAGACGCAGAAGGGGGCGTGTCCCCTGACGGATGCCCCCACTCCGGTGAGCGCCCAGCAGCTCAAAGAGCTGTCCGTGGAGGTCGCCCTCCCCCGGCCTGCGGCCGAGCCGCGCGGGGACCGCGGCGGGGACGGGGGCGCGTGACGCGCCGCGGAGCGGGAAATTGACACTTTCTGGCGCGTGTGATACGCGAGATGTTGTGAGGGAGGTCGAGAGCCTGCCGCGTGGCTGAACCCACCACCCAGCGCCTCACGATCGCCCCCGAGGTCGACCTCGGAACCCTGCTGGGCCGGAACGACGAGAACCTGCGCCTGCTGGAGACGGAGCTCGCTCTCCGGATCGTCGCCCGCGGCAACGAGATCACGCTCCGCGGGGACGAGCGGCAGGTGGCGCGGGGGGCTCGCATCGTGGAGGAGCTCCTGGCCCGGATCGGCGCGGGGCTTCCCGTCCAGGCATCGGACGTCCGGGCCGCGCTCCGAGTCCTGGCCGACGACGCGGATGCCGACCTCAAGAGCATCTTCCTCGACGCCATCCCGGTGCCGTCCCGCAAGAAGCAGATCACCCCGAAGACGCTCAACCAGAAACGCTACGTCGAGGCGATCCGCGGCCACGACATCGTGGTCGGGATCGGCCCCGCGGGGACAGGCAAGTCGTACCTCGCCATGGCGATGGCGGTCTCCGCCCTGACGCGGCGCGAGGTCTCGCGGATCATCCTGACGCGTCCGGCCGTCGAGGCGGGTGAGCGACTCGGTTTCCTACCCGGCGATATGTACGAGAAGGTGCATCCCTACCTGCGGCCCCTCTACGATGCCCTCTACGACATGATGGAGCCGGAGAAGGCCGCCACCATGACCGAGCGCGGCGCCATCGAGATCGCGCCCCTGGCCTACATGCGAGGCCGGACGCTGAACGACGCGTTCATCGTGCTCGACGAGGCTCAGAACACGACGTCCGAGCAGATGAAGATGTTCCTGACGCGGCTCGGATTCAACTCGCGCATGGTCATCACGGGGGACATCACGCAGGTCGATCTGCCCTCGACGCGCGCCTCCGGCCTCATCGAGATCCAGTCAGTGCTCAAGTCGATCGCGGGGATCCGCTTCGTCTACTTCACCGAGAAGGACGTTGTGCGGCACGAGTTAGTGTCCGAGATCGTGCGGGCCTACGACGAGTGGGGCCGGCGGCGCGAGACGTGATCGTCGTCACCGACCGGCAGTCCAGTCCCGTCGACGTCACGCGAGTGCGCCGCACCGCTCGCACCGCGCTCCGGGCGCTCGGTGTGTGGGATCAAGAACTGAGCCTGACGCTCGTGGACGACCGGACGATCCGTGCCCTGAATGCCCGCTACCGAGGCGTGCGCCGGCGGACGGACGTGCTGGCGTTCCCTCTGGCCGGCCCGGCCGCCGTGTTCGGGGAGGCGATCATCTCGGTCGAGACCGCCCGCCGCCAGGCGCGGGCGCTGGGGCACTCCTTGCGCGAGGAGCTCGACCTCCTCTGCTGCCACGCGTGCCTTCACCTGGCCGGCTACGACGACCGGGAGCCGCTCGAGGCGCGCCTGATGCACGCGCGCGAGATGGACCTCCTGGGGCGGCTCTACGAGCGCCCCGCGCGCACGCTCCACGTTGGCGACTGACCACCGCGCCGGCTTCGCGAGCCTGATCGGCCGGCCCAACGTCGGCAAGTCGACCCTGCTCAACCGCCTGCTCGGCCAGAAGCTGGCCATCGTCTCCCCGAAGCCGCAGACCACGCGGAACCGGATCCGCGGGATCCGGACGCGGCCGGAGAGCCAGGTCATCTACGTGGACACGCCGGGCCTCCACCCGCCCCGCGGCAAGCTCGGCCGGTTCCTGGCGGCCACCGTGACGCAGGCGCTGGAGGAGGTGGATGTCGTCGTCCTGGTCGCCGACGCCACCGCCCGCGTGGACCCGCCCGCGGAGGGCGTGTTCCAGGCGCTCCAGTCCGTGACGGCGCCGGTCGTGCTGGCGCTGAACAAGGTCGATCTCGTGCCCGAGAAGTCCCGGCTCCTGCCGCGCCTTCAGGCGTACGCCGACCGCTACCCCTTCCGGGCGCTCGTGCCGATCTCGGCCATGACCGGGACGGGCGTGGACCGGCTCGCGGACGTGACGCTCGAGTTGCTGCCAGCCGGACCGGCCCTCTACCCAGCGGACACGGTGACCGACCAGCCCGAGACGTTCTTCGTCGCCGAGACCATCCGGGAGAAGCTCTTCCTCAGCATGCGGCAGGAGGTGCCGTACGCCTGCGCGGTGCGGGTCGAGGAGGCCGTGGAGCGCGGGGCGGACGAGCCTCTCTACATTCGCGGAGAGATCTTCGTTGAGCGACCGTCGCAGAAGGCGATCGTCATCGGCGAGGGCGGGGCGATGCTCAAGCGCGTGGGCCAGGCGGCGCGCCGCGAGCTCGAGGCCTTCTTCGGAGTTCGGGTCTTTCTCGACCTCCGTGTCCGCGTGCGGTCCGACTGGCGACAGGACGACCGGGCGCTGCGCGAGCTCGGCTACCAGCGCACCTCCTGAGGTCCCCGGCGAGGTGCCGCTCCTCCGGACCGAGGGAATCGTGCTCCAGACTTGGGACCTGGGGGAGCACGACCGGCTGGTCACGCTCTACACCCGGGAGCACGGGCGGCTCGCGCTGGTCGCCCGGGGCGCACGCCGGCTCCGCTCGCGGTTCGCCGGCGCCCTGGAGCTCTTCACCTGGGGCGACGCCGTCGGCTTCGAGCGCGAGGGGCGCGCGCTGGTCCGGCTCGATCACTTCGACATCCGGCAGCCGTTCCGGCGGCTCCGCGAGGATCTCGAGCGGCTGGGCCAGGGGGCCCGGATGATCGAGGCGGTGGCGCGGCTCACGGCCGAGCGGGACGCCCAGCCCCTGTGCTTCGCGCTGCTTCTCCGGGGGCTGCGCGCGCTCGACGCGGGCGCGTCGCCGGCCCGCGTCGAGCTCGCCTTCGCCCTCCGCCTCCTCGATCTGCTCGGCCACCGGCCCCGCCTCGACCGGTGTGGCCGCTGCGGGCGCCCGGTCGGCACCCAGGGAGTGTCGTTCGACGCTGCCGAGGGCAGCGTGGTGTGCGGGCGTTGCCGTGCGGGCGGGCCGGGCCTGGACCCTCCGGTGATGGCCGCCCTTCGAGGCCTTCAGTCCGCGTCGTGGGAGGCGCGCCTCGGCGCCCGCCTCGCCCCGGCGGTGGAGCAGGCGGCGGCGGCCGTCCTCGACGACTACCTGGGAGCGCTGATCGGCGCTCCCCTCCGCGCGCCGCGCTTCCTGGCCCGCACACGGACCCCGGAGGGATAGCGAGCCGGGCCGCCGGGCGAGGCCGTCAGGGCCGGGCGGGCGGGGTGGGAAAGTCCTCGACCGGCGTCCCCCTGAGCGCGGCGCGCATTACCGCGACCCAGATCGGCAGCGCGGCGCGGGCGCCCGTCTCCTCGTGGCCGAGGCTCCGGGGCCGATCGTGGCCGACCCACACGCCGGCCACGAGCGACGGCGTGTACCCAACGAACCAGGCGTTCGAGAAGTCGTTCGTGGTGCCGGTCTTGCCTGCCACGGGTCGCTCGAGGACCCGCGCGGCGACCCCGGTGCCCCGCTCGACGACGCCGCGGAGCATCTCGGTCAGCCCGCCCGCGACCGCCGGCTCGACCGCTTCCCGTCCCTGCGGGATGTTCTCCTCGACTAGGCGCCCCTGGGCGTCCGTCACGTAACGGACCATGAGCGGCTCCATGCGGACGCCCTGGTTGGCGAAGGTGCCGTAGGCGGCCGTCAGCTCGAGGAGCGTCACGTCGCCGCTGCCGAGCGCAAGCGTGAGGTCGTGCGGCAAAGGACTCTGGATGCCGGCGCGCCGGGCCGTGTCGATGACCGTGTTCACGCCGAGCTGCTCGAGAAGCCGGATGGTGGGCACATTGATCGATTCCTCCAGCGCCTGCTGGAGCGTGACGGGGCCGCGGAACTTGCCGTCGTAGTTCTCTGGCGCCCAGACTTTGCCGGCGGACACGTAGCGAATCGGACTGTCGTCGAGAATCTCGGTGGGGAGGCGGCCGGCCTCGAGCGCCGCCAAGTAGACGAAGGGCTTGAAGGCGGAGCCCGGCTGACGATGGGCATGGAGGGCCCGGTTGAACTCGGTCCGCGCGAAGTCGGCGCCCCCGATCAGTGCCTTGATGTATCCGGTGGCGGCCTCCATCACCACGACTGCCCCCTCCGGCACCGGGGGGGCCGGACTGCCCTGCCGCCGGCTGGCGGCGGCGGCCTGTCGTCCGGCGAGAGCCTGGAGCCCGTCTCGGAGCGCATGCTCCGCCGCGCGCTGGAGAGCCGGGTCGAGCGTCGTGTAGATGGCCATCCCACTCTTGTAGAGGACGTCGCCCCCGTACTTCGCCTCCAGACTCTGCTGGAGATATTCGAGGAAGTACTGGCCGCTCCCCCGGCGGCGCTCGGGCGGGATGAGGCCGAGCGCCGCCCGATTCGCCGCCTTCGCCTCCGCCTCGCCGATGTATCCGTGCTCGAGCAGGCGGCCGACAACGATCGCCCGCCGCCGCTGGGCCAGCTCGGGCCGCTCGAAGGGCGAGTAGTTGCCGGGCGAGCGCGGGAGCGCGGCGAGCATCGCGGCTTCAGGGAGCGTGAGGTCCTGGACCGAC
>DATAFX010000120.1:0-13243 GCA_036257195.1 Candidatus Methylomirabilota bacterium
AGGCCCACGCTCACCGCGATCACCGCGACCGGCCCGCGTCGCACGGCAGGGTGCGCGGCGAGGCGCACCAGCGTGTCGCGGATGATCGGGGCATCGTCCGGCCGGAGCTGCTGCGCGCGGAGGGCCGGCAGGTCGGGCACGGCGACCGCGAATCCCGCGCGGGCGAGGCGGTCCGCCGCCCACGCGAGCCGGGGGTCGCGCTTGCCCTCGGGGGTCAGGCCGTGGACGAGGACGAGCCCCGGCCACGGACCAGTCCGTCGGCCGCCGGGATGCCAGAGGTCCGGGGATGCCGGATCGGCCGCCCCTCCGGCCACGAGCGGCTCGACGTCGGGTGGCCGCGTCGTGCGCGAGAGCCATGGCAGGCGGCCCTCGGTCAGGAACTCGACGAGGAAGCAGAACCCGGTCAGCCCCGCCCCGGCCCGGACGCCCACGGGCACGGTCAGGAGGATGACCAGCGTGGCCAGCCCCCAGGCCGCGAGGAGCCGGCTCAGCGGCCCCCGAGAGAGCCTCACCCGGAAGAGCCGGCGGTGGGCGAGCCCGCGCCGGGCGTCAGGCGGGGCGCCGTCGCCGTGAGGGGCCGGCGCTCGAAGGGGCTACGGCGTCGGGTTGACGCACTTCACGAGGTGCCAGCCGCGCAGCATGTTGACGCGGCGGACCACCTCGGGCGTGAGGCCGACGGTCTTCAGGAGGGGGGGCAAGGCCAGGTTCGTCTTCCAGCCGAGGTGCGCACAGACCGGCGCCAGCGCGTCCTCGATGTGGCGCATCACGGGGTTCTGACTCCGGAAGTGGTTCAGGATCACGATCGTGCCGCCCGGCTTCGTGACGCGCCGCATCTCCCGGAGCACCGCCACGGGATCGGGGACCGCACTGATCACGTAGGTGGCCAGGGTGGCGTCGAACTCCCCGTCCCCGAAGTCGAGCGCCGAGGCATCCATCACCTTCAGGGTGACACTGCTCATCCGGAGCTCCTGGACCTTGTCCTGGGCTTTCCGGAGCATGCCCTCCGACAGATCGATCCCGACGAGGTTGATGTCTCGCGGGTACAGCGGGAGATTGAGACCCGTGCCGATGCCGACCTCGAGGACACGCCCCTTGAGACCGGCGCCGATCATGCGCACCCCGGCAATCCGGCCCGGCTCGAAGATCTTCTTGAAGATGAAGTCGTAGACGGGAGAGTAGAAGTCGTACGCTCGACGAACCTGTCCTTCCTCCAGCGATACGTCCACTCGTTCCCCCTTCGCGCCCGGTGCGGGCACAAGACAGGCCATTACTATCACGCTCACCCCTACCTGCCAAGGGCGAATGTTATCCCGTGGATGCAAATACATCCACGTCTTGGCACCTCTTGTGAGGCCTTGCTGTCGCCAGGGCTAGGACGGGCGGAGAAATCGGAGCAGCAAGGTGGCCAGGCCCAGGAAGGAGAGGAAGCCCGAGCAGTCCGTGAAGGTCGTCACCACCACGCCGGTCGCCACCGCCGGGTCGACCCGGAGGATCCTCAGCGCGACCGGCACGAGGGTGCCGGCCAGGGCGGCGACCAGCATGTTGGTGATCATCGCCACGCCCAGGATCACCCCGAGCAGCGGATCGCCCTTCCAGAGGTATGCGATCAGGCCGGCGACCGTTCCTGCAGCCGCCCCGTTCGCGAGCCCGATCAGGGCCTCCCGGAGCAGCACCTTTCGGGTGTTGGCTCGCGTCAGATCGCCCAGTGCCATGGCCCGGACGATCACGGTGAACGTCTGGATGCCGGCATTCCCGCCCATGCCCGCCACGATGGGCATGAACACGGCGAGGGCAGCCAACGCCTGGATCGACGGCTCGAAGAGGCCGACGACGGTGGCCGCGAGCACGGCCGTCGGCAGGTTCACGAGGAGCCAGAACAGTCTCCGGCGGACCACCTTGCTGGCCGGATCGAAGATCGTCTCGTCGGCCGAGACGCCGCCCAGGCGGTGGATGTCCTCCGTCGCCTCCTCGTGGATGACGTCGATCACGTCGTCAATGGTGACCGTGCCCAGGAGGCGGTGATTCCTGTCCACCACCGGCACCGCGAGAAGGTGGTGCTTGGTGACCAGCCGGGCCACCTCCTCCTGGTCGGTGTCGGCGGTGACGCTGACGACGTCCGTCCGCCGGATGGCGTGGACCGGGGTCGAGGGGTCCGCGGTGATGAGCCGGCGAAGGGGAACAAGGCCCACCAGGTGGTCGTGATCGTCGACGACGTACACGTAAAAGACGCCTTCGCGCGTCGCGGACTTCCGCAGGTGGTCCAGCGCCTGGCCGACCGTCATGTCCTCGTGCACGGCGATGAACTCGGGCGTCATGATGCCGCCCGCGGTTGACTCGCCGTACTGGAGGAGCTCCTGGATCTCCTCGGCCTCGGCCGGCGGCATCTCGTGGAGGATCCGGGAGGCCTGGTCCTCCGGCAGGGTCTCGACCACGTCCGCCGCCTCGTCGGGCGGCATCTGGTCGAGGATGCGGGAGACCTCCCCCTGGTCGAGTGCCTCCATGAGGACGAGGCGGCTACCGTCGTCCATCTCGTAGAGGACCGTGCCTGCCTGTTCGCGCGGGAGCTGGCGGAGGACGGTCACCTGCTGGGGGAGATCCAGTTCACGGAGGGCTCCGGCGAGGTCGGAGGGATGCGTCGCGACCAGGAGGGCCCCGAGCGCGTCCCGATCGTCGTCCCGGAGCCGCCACCTTATCTCCTCGAGGAGATGTCCGGTGTCCGGGACTTCCATCCACCGGACCTACGGCCGGAACTGAGGCGGCGCGCTCGGGGGAGGGAGGATGGTGGGGTCGTTCCGCGAGGAGGGTCCGGGCCGCCGGGTCCACCTCACGAAACGGGCGGCCAGGCTCGCCAGCGCCGCGGCCAGGGCCCCGGTCGCCGCCGAGGCGATCGTGACGACCGCCACGGACGCGGAGAACTGCAAGTGGAAGAAGCGCACGGTGACCGCATCGGGATTCTGGAAGGCGAACACGGCCACCGCGAGGAGCAGGAGCGCGACGACGGCGAGGAGGGCCTGCATCGACTAGGAGCGGAGCAGATCCTGCGCGCCGGTGGCGGCGCTCTTGACCAGCTCGAGTTGCCCGTCCGCGAAGGCCCCCTTGACGATCCCGAGGACCGGCACCTGATCGGAGACCCACACAGTGCCGTTCCGGTGCGGCGCCTTGACGGCGGTGAAGCGGCCGGCCGGCACCGTGACGTCCTCCGAGGTTCCCGTGACGCCCGCCCGGCGGAGCGGCCGGAGGCCGCTCTCCGGGGTGGGGCTCAGGCCCTTCTTGTCCCGGATGACGCTCTTGATCGCCTTGCCCGACGCGCGGTCCACCGTGACCTGAGTGACCGAGAGCGGCGTTCCGTCGGCTGTCGGCCGTGTGACGATCTGGAGGACATAGCTCTTCGCGTCACCGCGGACGACCGAGTAGGTGACGAAGATCGGCCGGGGCGCCGACGCCTCGCGGTCGAGGGACCAGGTCGCCGTTCCGGCGGTGCCGGGCTGCTGCACGAGCACCGGGACGTCCACCTTGGCCGCCGACCGCCACTCGTACGTCGCCCAGCCGCCGACCGCCGGGCTCTGCGCGGAGGTCGGGCCGGCCACGCCGAGCACCAGGAGCACCAGGAGCGTCACGCCGCACGGAACGACCAGCACTCGTTGCATCAGCGTGTCCTCACGAGGAAGTGGGCGCGCCGGTTGATGGCCCAGGAGAGCTCGTCGTGCCCGGCGTCGATCGGCCGCTGCTCACCGTAGGAAATCGTGTCCACGCGGCTCGCGTCGATGCCGAGCGCGACGAGGTAGGCCTTGACAGCCTGTGCCCGCTGCTCGCCGAGCGCCAGGTTGTACTCCACTGTGCCGCGCTCGTCGGCGTGGCCCTCGATCGTCACCGCGAACTGGGGGTTTGCCTTGAGAGCCTGGCCCAGCTCGTCCAGGGTCTTCTTCCCCTCGTCGGTGAGGTTGTACTGATCGAACTCGAAGTTGATGTCGCGGAGAGCCGACCGGAGGGACGGCGGGAGCGCCGCGGGTGGCAGCGCCGTCACCGGTCCGGGTGTACCGACTCCGGGCGCGGCGCCCGGCGCGGTAGCCCCCGGTGCGGCGGCCCCCGGTGCGGCGGCGCCCGGTGCGGCGGCCCCCGGTGCGGCAGCGCCCGGTGCGGCAGCCCCTGGTGCAGCGGCCCCTGGTGCGGCGGCTCCTGGTGCGGCGGCTCCTGGCGCAGCAGACCCCGGCGCAGGGGCCCCTGGTGCAGCGGCCCCCGGCGCAGCGGCCCCCGGCGCAGCGGCGCCGGGCGCGGCGGTCCCCGGCGCCCCGGCGGCCGGGGCCGCCGCCTTCGCGCCGAACGGTGTCCCGACGTTCATCTCATAAGTGACGAGGGCGAACACACCCCAGTCCGGCGCGTCGTTGGTGAACCCCTTGCGTCCGGCCAGGCTGATGAGGAAGCCACCGTACCTGAGGCGCACGCCCGCGTTCATCCCGGCGATCCAGTCGGAGTGCCGATCCTCGTCCGACCGCCAATTCGTGGCGGCCGTGCCCTCGGCGAGGAGTGAGATGTGGGGCGTGATGACGTACTCGAGCCCCACCCCGGAGACGAACTGGTCCAGGACGTGCGCTCCCCCGCGCCCGTTGTACTGGTAGCCCGCGCTGACGAAGGCGCTGAGCGGCCCGGTGATGGTCTTGGTGGCGGCGAGCGCCGCGCCCGCGCTCCACTCGTTCGTCCCGAGCCCCTCCGACCGCTCGGCCGTCGGCGCGACGGCGTACCCGATCGCGGAGAGGGCCGGCCGCCATCCGGCTTCGTCGAGGAAGCGGTAGCCGAGCCCGAAGCTGATGTCGTCGACGCCCTCCCCGTTGAAGTTCGACTTGTCCGCCTCGTACCAGGTGTACGGCACCTGCACCGAGAGCTGGAGGCGCTCGGTGAGACCGTACCCGACCGCCAGGAAGAGCGTGTTCTGGTCGAACACCCCGTCCTCCTGCTGGCACACTGACTGCTGGCCGAGGTAGCCGAGCCCGATCGAAAGGTTGCCGCCGGCGAGCGTGTTGGCGCCGGGGACGACGAACCCAGCGGTGCCGTTGATCGGGACGTGCGGGATGGGGTCGGCGAGGGGACGGCCTCCCGGGAGCTGGGCGAGCCCACGCGAGCTCCCGCCGCACAGGGAGGACGCCTGCGCCGGCGCCACGAGAGGAAGCAGGGCCAGGACCGCGCCCCCGAGAAGAGCCACCAGCTTGCGCCGAGTTGTCACGCTCGTTGTTCCTCCGCTCGTGGGCGCGGCCGTCACCCCTTGCCGGCAGGCCCGACCACTCGAGGCCTACCGGGGCCTCCGCCACGCCGGCGCCAGCATATCACCGCAGGCGCGATCGCAGGTAGCCCTGGGGACCCCTCAGGACGTCGTCGCGGTGCCGTTGAGGGCATGGACGAAGCGGCTGACGATCGAGCGCCGCATGGCGGCCGCCTCCAGCGAGCCGACCCGTTCGGCCCACGTGCTCGCCGGGATCACCGCCTTGGCGGCCGAGCGGTGGCCGCCCGCCGAGCCGAGCTCGCCGAAGGCCGCCTGCACGGCGTCCCCGGCCGCCCGGACGTAGCCGACGTTGCGGACCGAGATGTGCACCTCGTCACCGGTCAGCCCGGAGACGACAGACCACTCGATCCCCTTGACCTGGAGGCACAGGTCCGCGAACTGCGGGATCAGATCGGGTCGGCTGACCCGACCCAGGTGGGCGAAGAGGGCGTTCTGGATGATCGTCCGGTGCACCAGCGCGTCGCCGAGCGCATCGAGGGCGTCGAGCGGCAGCTCGGGGCGCTCGATCCGGCGCAGGATGTTGTGGTTGGCGATCTCGTAGAGGTAGGCGAACGCCCGCATGTCCGCCCGGGTGCCGCCGCGCTCGAGGTGGAGCGTGTCGGTCTTGATGCCGTAGAAGAGGGCCGTGGCGACCCGCTCCGTGATCTTCACGTCCGCGGCGCGAAGGTACTCGGTCATGATGGTCGACGTGGCGCCGTAGGTCGGCCGCACGTCGCGAAACGGCGCCCGCCAGCCCTTCGCCTCCGGATGATGGTCGATCACCACCGCGACTTGGGGCAGCGCTTCCTCGCAGAACGCCGGCTGGATGTCCACCATCGCGAGCGCGTCGTAGGCGCGCAGCTCCTCGGGGGTTACGTGGTCGACCTCGATCTCCAAGGCATCCACCATTGCCAGGTTCTCCGGCCGGGTCACCCGGCCGAACGACAGGAGCGGCGCCGTCGCCCGCGTGCGGCCGAGCAGGGCCCGGAGAGCGAGGCCCGACGCCATCGCATCCGGATCGGGGTCGTCCTGGAGCAGGATGCCCACGCGATCCTTGTCGGCGAGGAGGCTGCGCATCTGCTCGATCCGAACGCGGAGGAGGGCACGGTCCATCTCGGGACGTAGCACGTCGCGCATCGTACGCCCGAGCATGACGGTGCTCACGTTCGGGTGGTGCGGCAGGGACGGCGGCCGGACGCCCTGATGGACGACCAGGACGGGGACGTCGGGCGCCACGTCGATGATCGTCTCCAGGATCCGGACCAGGCTCGGGCCACGCCGGGACCGCTCGGGCGCCATCAGCATGACGAGATCCCCGGACGAGAGGTGAGCGCGCCGGTAGAGCGCCGGGTCGTCCAGGGCGCCGGCCAGCGCGCTGGCGTCCTGGCGGGCCAGACCCGTCCGCGTCTTCACGTCGCTCACCAGGAAGACCCACGAATCCGAGGTCCCCGAGGTGCCCTGGAAGAGCCGGAACAGAAAGTCGGTGGGACACACAACGACACGCCGCATGGGCGGACCCTAGTCTACACTGCTCGTCCAGGCCGACCGGTCAGGCGCCGTACTTGGTCAGGCGCAGGGCGTGGGCCAGGATGAGCGGCATGAGGTCGTGGGCCGGCAGGGTCCCGAGGCTCCCCGCCCCGCAGGCCCGCTCGGAGAAACGCTCCACGGTATCGGACAGCGCGTACTGACCTGCTAGGACGACGGGGACTGGGTGCCACGAGTGGCCCCGGAGGACCGCGGGGCTCGCGTGGTCCCCGGTCACGATCAGGACGTCCGGCGCGAGGGCCTCGATCGCCGGGAGCGCGGCGTCGAGCCGCTCGAGCGCGGCCACCTTGCCCGGGAAGTCCCCATCCTCCCCGGCCTTGTCGGTGTCCTTGTAGTGGAGGAACACGAAGTCGTAGGCGTCCCAGTTGTCGCGGAGGGTGCTCACCTCGTCCGCGAACGTGCTGCCCGTCTTGAGGACGTCCATCCCGACCAGGCGGGCGAGCCCCCGGTACATGGGATAGGCGGCGATCGCCGCCGCCCGGACCCCGTACACCTCCGGGAAGCGCGGGAAGGTGGGTCGCTGGTCGAAACCGCGCAGGAGCACCATGTTCGCGGGAACGGCGTCGGCCAGGAGCGTCCGGGCCTCCAGCACGAACCGGTTGACGATGTCGGCCGCGCCCTGCGCCTCGGGGGCCTCCGCCCGCACTGGCAGCGGGGGCTGGCCGAGCGTCTGGGGATCCGTCTCGGACAGACGGCCCGACAGGCCGGGACCGCGGAGGACCAGCACGAACCGGTGCTCCTTGACCGGCTCCACGAGGAGCTCCACGCCCGGCACCCGGATCCGGCGCAGTCGCTCCACCAGCGCGGCGCTCCGCTCGGTCGAGATCCGGCCGGCCCGCCGGTCGGCGATGCGGCCGTCGGCGTCGAGCGTGCAGAAGTTTCCCCGCGCGGCAACGTCACCGGGCCGGAGGTCGAAGTCGATCCCGAGGGCTTCCAGTACTCCGCGCCCCACCGGGTAGCGGAGCGGCTCGTAGCCGAACAGGCCGAGGTGTCCGGGACCGCTCCCGGGCGTGATTCCGGGCGCGACGTGGCGCAGGAGGCCGCAGGACCCCCGCCGAGCCAGCGCGTCGAGGTGAGGGATCCGGGCGGTCTCGAGCTCAGAGAGGCCGGTCGCGGGGTCCGGGAAGCCGCCCAGGCCGTCCGCCGAGAGCAGGACCATCTTGGTGGTGCCGGCGACGGCCAGGCTCCGAATCAGATCCAGATCCATCGAGGCGGACTCCTCCTGCGGGAGGAGAGTCTAGCACGGCGCAACCCCGGGGCCGACCGCCCGCCAGCCCCACCCCGGTCCGCCCCCTGGGGCGCGGAACTCGGGTCAGGTCGCCTCGACCCTGGGGCGCGCGAGCAGCCGCGACGCGAGGAGGACCCGTCCGGTGGCCGAGAGCGACTGCGCCTCGACCAAGTGCCGGACCGTGGCGGGCGGGATGACCTCGTGGACGACCGTGAGCTCCAGACGGACCGGCGGCTCGGCGAAGCGGGGGAGGTCCACCGTCACCGACAGGCCGCACTGGGGGCAGCGACCGGGGAGCGGCGCGGTGGCCTCGTACACCTCGAAGTCGTTCGTTCCATACGCGCGCCGAAAGGCCGGGGCGGGCGCCGAGGCCGGGCTTCCTCTCGGGCGCTGGGACCCGCGGCGCTCGACCCCCGGGGTGTGGCCGCCGCCGGACGACGTCCCGCCGCGACGGTCCATCACGACGTCGACCCAAGCCGACCCGTCGAAGGTCCGCCGGAGCGTCGCGTACGCGGCCGGTCGATCCGCGCGCACGACGATCACCCAGCGCGACCGCTCGGGCGCCACGTGGGAGTCATGCCGGGCACTCGGGGCCAGGCGCCCGCGAACAGCTTCGCTGCGCCCCTGCCAGAAGAGGTGGCAGAGATGATGCCACGCTTGGTCGCCGGCCCGCGCGTCGGCTTCGGGCTCGTCGCACCCGTGGCATCGATTCCCGGTGCTCGGCGTCGTCCCCGGCGCCCCGATCACCACGGCCTCGCTCGACGACGCGGGGGCCAAGGCGCCGGAGCCGAGCTTCTCGACGATGCGATCTTCCCGGGCGCGCTGGGAGCTCACCGGAGGCACCAGCCCGACCCTACCGCGGCCGGCCCCCCGGCGCCAGACGCTTTCTGGACCGCGGGAGTGTCCCGAGGGTGCGGAGCCCGGGCCGCCCCGCTCGCGAATGGCCCGGCGCGGCAGCCGGCGCGTCGCATCCGGCCGGGCTATCTGAGCTGTCGGCGATCGGGTAGAATCCTTGCGGACCGGCGGCCGCCGAGCCAACCTTTCGACGACGCGAGGAGCGACATGCCGAAAGCCACGCGAGGCAGCGAACCCATCGAGGCCCTCCTGAAGGAGGGGCGGAAGTTCCGACCCCCGACGTCGTTCGTGAAGGCGGCGCGGGTGAAATCCACCGCGGTCTACCGCGAGGCGCGCCGCAATCCGCTCCGGTTCTGGGATCGCCAGGCCAAGGAGCTTCGGTGGATCAAGCCGTGGCGGAAGACCCTCGAGTGGAAGCTCCCCTACGCGAAGTGGTTCATCGGCGGCAAGCTGAACGTCTCCGACAACTGCCTCGACCGCCACGTCGAGGGGCCCCGCCGGAACAAGGCCGCGATCGTCTGGGAGGGCGAGCCCGGCGACAGCCGGGTGCTGACGTACCGGGACCTCTGGCGTGAGGTCAACCGCTTCGCGGCCGCCCTCCGGCGCCACGGCGTCAAGAAGGGCGACACCGTCACCATCTACATGCCGATGATCCCGGAGCTCCCGATCGCAATGCTGGCCTGCGCGCGCATCGGCGCGCCACACAGCGTGGTCTTCGGTGGGTTCGCGCCCGAGTCGCTCCGGGACCGGATCAACGACTGCAAGGCCACGGTCGTCATCACGGCCGACGGGGGCTACCGTCGCGGGGGGATGGTCCCGCTCAAGAAGAACACCGACGAGGCGCTCAAGGAGTGTCCGCAGGTCCGCACGGTCATCGTCTACAAGCGGACCGGCCAGGAGATCGCCTGGGAGCAGACCCGCGACGTCTGGTGGGACGACTTCGTGAAGGGCGCGGACGCCTATGTGAAGCCCGAGCCGATGGACTCCGAGGACATGCTGTACCTCCTCTACACGTCGGGCTCGACCGGGAAGCCCAAGGGCATCATCCACACGACCGGGGGGTACCTGACGGGCGTGACGGCCACCCACCGCCTGATCTTCGACCTCCGCGAGGAGGACGTGTACTGGTGCACGGCCGACATCGGGTGGGTCACGGGGCACTCCTACATCGTTTACGGGCCGCTCGGCAACGGCGCGACCACCGTCATGTACGAGGGCACGCCCGACTGGCCCGACAAGGACCGCTTCTGGCGGATCATCGAGAAGTACGGGGTGACCATCCTCTACACCGCGCCCACAGCCATCCGCACCTTCGTCCGCTGGGGCGACGAGTATCCGAAGCGCTGCGACCTGTCGTCGCTCCGCCTCCTCGGCACCGTCGGCGAGCCGATCAACCCGGAGGCCTGGGTCTGGTACTGGAAGGTGATCGGCGGCGGGCACTGTCCGGTCGTCGACACCTGGTGGCAGACGGAGACCGGCCACATCCTCATCTCGCCCTTGCCCGGGACCACCGTCTGCAAGCCGGGCTCGGCCACCCACGCGTTCCCGGGGATCGAGGCCGACGTCGTCAACGACAAGGGGGAGTCGGCCCACGCGGGGTACCTCGTGCTCAAGCGCCCCTGGCCTGGCATGCTCCGCGGCATCTACGGCGATCCCGAGCGCTACCAGCGCCAGTACTGGAGCCAGATCCCCGGAGTGTACTTCACGGGGGACGGCTGCAAGCGGGACAAGGACGGCTACTTCTGGCTGCTCGGCCGGATCGACGACGTCATGAACATCTCCGGCCACCGCGTCTCGACGATGGAGGTGGAGTCGGCGCTGGTCGACCATCCCGCGGTCGCCGAGGCGGCGGTCATCGGGCGGCCGCACGAGATCAAGGGTCAGGCGATCGCGGCCTTCGTCACGATCAAGCACGGGATCCCGACGTCGGACGCCCTCAAGGACGAGATCAAGCAGCACGTGTCCAAGAAGATCGGCGCCCTGGCGCGGCCCGACGACGTGATCTACGCGGCCGAGCTGCCGAAGACGCGCAGCGGCAAGATCATGCGCCGGTTGCTCCGCGACGTGGCCGAGGGGCGAGCCCTCGGCGACACGACCACGCTCGCCGATCCCACCGTGGTGGCCACCCTCGCGAAGCAGTACGAGGATCGCGAGGCGTAGGCCGCGTCGTCCGCAGCTCGCGGGATGTGGCTAGCCGTCTCGCTGACCGGCGAGCCCCGCGGTTCGCCTCAACGGACCCGTCCAGAAGGGGAGGTCACACCATGCGAACGAGCAAGGCCCGCTCGGTGACCGTGATCGTTGCCCTAGCGGTGGTGGCCGCGCTCGCCGCCGGCCCGGCGGGGGCGCAAGGCAAGGCGCCGACGGGCCCCGTCGAGATCACGGTCGGCTCGAGCCCCGGCGGGACTCCCGATGTGATCATGCGCAACGTCGTCAAGATCATGGCGGAGGAAAAGATCGTCCCCAACCCGGTCGTGGTGCAGAACCGCACCGGCGGCTCGTGGGCCAACGCCTACAACCACGTGCTGGGCAAGAAGGGAGACGAGAGCACGCTCCTGTGCATCGCCCAGCCGGTGTACACCACGCCGATCATGCAGGGCACCCCGTCGGTGATCGACCAGATCGTGCCGGTGGCCGGCTTCATCCAGTCGGAGCTGGTGTTCCTGGTCGCGCCGGGCTCGCCATACAAGACCCTCAAGGACTTCATGGAGGCGGCCAAGAAGGAGCCGCGGCGGCTGCGGATCGCCGGCGCCCAGACCGGCGGCACCGATCACCTGTCGACCGCCCTGCTCGAGAAGGCGGGCGACGTCAAGTTCACCTACGTGCCCTTCGACGGGGGCGGCGCGGCGTTCGCGGCGTTCCTCGGCGGTAACGTCGAGGGCGTCTTCGGCACGCTGGAAGAGGGCCTTGAGCAGATCAAGGCGGGCAAGGCGCGCCCGCTCGCGATCCTGTCGGAGAAGCGTCGGCCCGAGGACTCCTACAAGGACGTACCGACCGCGAAGGAGCAGGGCTACGACGTCGTGTTCGGTCAGAACTGGAGCGTCGCGCTGCCGCCGGGCTCGAGTCCCGAGCTCGCCGTCTGGTGGGAGGACAAGTTCCGCAAGGTCGTCACCACCAAGACCTGGCAGGATGGCGTCAAGGCGAAGTTCCAGACCAGCGAGTTTTACGGTCTCGACCGGGTGAAGGGATACCTGTCGAGGCAGCAGGAGATCTACCGGACACTGATGGCGGAGCTAGGCCTCGCCAAGAAGTAGCCGGACCGGCCGGCGGCCGGCAGCGTTGCGGATGAGCGACGTCCTTCCGGCGATCGTGCTCCTCGCGCTGTCGGCCACGGCCGCGCTCGGGACCTGGCACCTCGGCTACTGGAGCGACTTCACGCCGGGACCGGCCTTCTTGCCCCTCTGGGCCTCGGCGGCGGGCGTGCTGCTGTCGGCGCTCCGCCTGACTGAGGCCCGCCGGCTCGGCGACGCCGCGGGGGTCGAGTGGCCGGGCCGGGAGGCGCTTCTGCGCATCGCGCTGGCCTTCGCGGCCCTCGTCGCGTTCGCCGTGCTGTCCTCCGTCCTCGGCATGATGCCCAGTGCGGCGCTGTTCATGGCGTTCCTGCTGGTCGTTGTGCAGCGGCGTGGGCTTGCGCCGAGCCTCGCGACGACGGCCATCACCGCCGGCCTGATCTACGTCGTCTTTGTCCGGTGGCTCGGCGTGCGCTTGCCGACCGGCTTCGCCGGCTTCTGACGGCACGACTCCCGCGGAGGGTGTCTCATCGACTCCCTCGGGCTACTGGCGAGCGGTTTCGCGACGGCGCTGACCCCGCTCAACCTGTCGTTCGTCGTGATCGGCGTGGTGCTGGGCCAGATCATCGGCGCGCTGCCCGGAATCGGCCCGTCGGCTGGAATGGCCCTGCTACTTCCGCTCACCTTCGGGCTGCCCCCGGTCACCGCGATCGTGATGCTGGCCGGTCTCATGTACGGTGGCATGTACGGCGGCACCCTCACCTCGGTGCTGGTCAACGTGCCGGGCGAGGCCGCGAGCGTCATGACCGCGGTCGACGGCTACCAGATCGCGCGCCGCGGCCGCGCCGGGGCCGCGCTCAGCATCGCCGCGATCGGCTCGTTCGCCGCCGGAATGGCCGCGGTCGCCGCCCTCGCGCTGCTCACACCGCTTCTCAGCGAGTTTGCCCTCAGGTTCAACGCCCCCGAGTACTTCCTGCTCGCATCTCTCGGCATCACCGCCAGCGCCAGCCTCGGCGGAGCGTCGGTGGTCAAGGCGCTGATGTCCGCCTTGCTGGGCCTCATGGTCGCGATGATCGGCGTCGACCCGATCACCGGGGTCCCGCGGCTCACCTTCGGTCACGTGCAGCTGGTCGA